>DATDSF010000075.1:0-7940 GCA_035291345.1 Candidatus Nanoarchaeia archaeon | reverse complement strand
TCTTTTTATTATTAAACTATTTTAACATCTTTACCAAAATAATTTTTGACTATTTTTCTTATTTCATCAAACCTTTTTTTGTTTCTTCCTATAAGCATAGCCTTGTTTTGAGGAGATGAATTAATTATAAGATAGTTTTCATTTAATTCAACACTTTTTATCTGAGCAGGATAAACAATTGTTGATATGAACTTTTCAGCATCAGAAATGCCATTTGGAACAGCAACAACTTTTATTTTTTTCTGAATTATCTCAGACATTCTCTTTATGTTTCTTCCATTATCCCCAATTGCCTTGTTAACTTTCGGTTCTGGAACAACAAAGATTATAGAATTATTATAAATAAAACAATGTTTCGGATTTATATTACTTATTCTTGAGAATAGGTTGATATACCTCATTACTTGCATATCAATTGTTTTGATCATATTAAAAAGCTCACTATTATTTCAATTTCCTTTCTTATAAAGCTATTGTTTTTTCTTTCTTATCTTTTTTAGAAGACTTGGCTGATTTTTGTTCAGCTACTAATGGTCCTGTAATTTTTACAAACAATCCAGGAAGACCAGTACCAACAGGAACAGGTTGATTTAATATTATATTCTCAATAACACTTAGAAGCTCATCTCTACTTCCCTTTATTGTAGCATTTACAAAGTGTTTAATAGGAGTCTCAAAACTTGCCCTTGCAAGTATACTGCTTTTTTTAGAAATTATTCCCATTCTTGTCATGCCTCTTATTTCTCCATCAACAGTCATCGCATCTGCAACAAGTTTTAGATGTCTTTCATCAATATCTAATCCTTGGGAATTAATTACTTTAAAAATTTCATTCATTATTGCAAGTCTTGCAGCCTCAATTCCAAATACATCTGCAAGTTCATATAAATCATTTGTGATTGTTCTCTCTTTGTTAACTCCTTTGAAGCCAATAACCTCTTTAAGATTTGAACCAGCAGTTAAAATAACATAATCTCTCTCTCTTTTAACAATCAATACCTGATTTATCCCTTTTATTCCTGAAATTATTATATCTTTCATTTTTTCCTTTAATTTGTACATTTCTTTGAAATTCATTTCGCTAACATTAAGAACAATTGATTCATTCTTTACAGTTACTTTATGACCTTTCTCAGTTAATCTCTCTGCAATTGTATTTATTGAAACATGTGTCTGTTTTATAGCCTTAGGATTTATAATAAATTCAATTTTCTTGTCAGAGAAATTTAGTTTAGCTTCAGAAACTATTTCTTTAAGTTTTATTTCCTTAACTTTTTCAGCAATAACTTTCGAGCTTTTCTCATCATTATGGTCTTTATCAAGATAAATTTCCATTGCAGGTGTTGAAGGTGTTTTTCTTGCATCAAATATTTCTATAAGTCTAGGTAGTCCTAATGTTATCTGCATCTCTTGGACTCCTGCAAAGTGGAATACATTAAGAGCCATCTGTGTTGATGGTTCTCCAAAACTTTGTGCAGTTATAATTCCAATAGCCTCTCCTGGAGAAATTTGCTTATTAAGATGAACTCCTGCTACATCAACACCATCCTCTCCATATTTGAACTGTATAATCTGGCCAATAGCATCTCTTACAGTTCCATCATACTCAATTCTTAAATCTTGTAATGCATTTGCAAGTCTTCTGTATAAATAACCTGACTTTGGAGTTCTAAGAGCTGTATCCATAAGTCCATCTCTTCCTGTAATAGCATTAAAGAAAAATTCATGTGGTTTTAACCCTTCCATATATGAACTATAAATAAATCCTTTTGCTTTAGGTGAAAGATCATGTTTCTTAAATAGTGAAAGAGTTCTTTTACTATATCCCATATTAATTCTTTGAGCCCATAAAGACTGCTGTCCAACAGAACATGCTATTTGAGTAATATTTAATATGTTTCCACCAGCTCCTGATGCAATCATACTATTAACTGGATTGTCCTCAGGAAATTCTGTCTTAACAGCTTTACCTATTTTTGTTCTGATTTCATTAAGTGCCTGAAGAATTTTAATTTCTCTAGACTCTTCCAAAGACTTTCCAGGAATTATTTCTAATTCATCCTTATTATAAGAATCAATAATTACCTTTGTTTTATCTTCGCCCTCTTTTACAATTTCTCTTGTTATTTTTTTAACTTTATCACTTACATTTAAATCTTCAAGTGAAATAGTAAACCCTACTCTTGAAAGATAGTTTGTCCCGAGAGTGAAAGCATTTTTTATAGATTTCATAGCCTCTTCTCTTCCAAATTCTCTGTCAATGAATTTAGTTATCTTATCATTCTCAACTCCAAATGTGTACTCATCATTCAAATTGCTTTTTTCAATTTCATCAATCATCTTTTTATTCAGACCGCTTGGAAGTACTTTCATAAAGACTTCCTTACCACTAATACTTTTTTTAGCAAATTTTACTTCAATACCTGCATTAAATAAAAGCTGCTGAGCTTCTTCTTTTGAAATATAATTTTTTCCAAGAATATGATTTCCTGTAATTGCATCAGAGATTGTTCCTATCAAATTTGTATTGTTTTTTGGACTTATAAGGTTGTTATTAACATTTAGCAATACTCTTGCTTCTGCTCTGGCTTCCTCAGTCTGAGGAACATGAACATTCATTTCATCTCCATCAAAGTCGGCATTATATGGGAAAACAACAGATGGGTGAAGTCTAAATGTTCTGTATGGGAGAACTCTTACATAATGAGCCATTAATGAACCTCTATGCAGGCTAGGGTGTCTGTTAAACAAAACTATATCACCATCTTTAATATGCCTTTCAACAAAATAACCTGGCTTTAATTCTTCAATAATTTCGTTTTTTAGTTCAGTTGTAATTCTTTTTCTTCTTCCATCAGGTCTTATAATATAATTTGCACTAGGATAATGTTCAGAAAGTACTAATTTTTTCAAACTCTCAAGATTAAGTGTTGTAACTGCTTCATTTACAGTAAGAACCTCTGCAATTTCATATGGAACTCCGACTTCATTAATTTGTAAATAAGGATCAGGAGAAATTACAGTTCTTGAAGAAAAATTTACTCTCTTACCTGCAAGATTATTTCTTATTCTTCCTTCCTTACCTTTAATTCTTTCAGTTATTGTTTTCAAAGGCTGTCCACTTCTATGTCTTGCAGGAGGTATTCTTGATATAGTGTTATCAAAAAATGTTGTTACATGATATTGAAGTAAATCCCAAAGATCATCAATTATTACTTCTGGAGCTCCTGCGTTAAGATTCTCCCATAATCTCTGATTACTTCTTATTATATCTCCAAGTTTATGAGTTAAATCATCCTCGCTTCTCTCTCCTGATTCAAGTGTAATACTTGGCCTTACAGTTACTGAAGGAACAAGCAAAACAGTTAAGACAGCCCATTCAGGTCTAAATGTTTCAGGATTTACACCAATTAATTTACAATCTTCATCACCTATTTTTTCAAGCATAGCTCTTATTTCAGGAGGAAAAATTCTTTTTTTCCCAAGCATAAATGTTGTTGGTTTTTCTAATTTGATTTTTTCCTGAGTAGAATTACAATGAGGACATTTTTTTGCATCTTTAGATTTTTTCAAACGCTGAACAGCACTTAGCTTATCAATAGTATTATTATCAATTAAAATTTTTCCGCAATCTTTACAGAAACTTCTTAAAAATGTATAAATTATAGGAATATATTTAACATGAATAACTGGTCTTGCAAGTTCTATACTGCCTGGATGTCCTAAACATTCTTTCAAACGACCTCCGCAAGTTCTACATCTTACTCCAGGATCAATAGCCCCAATTCTAAGATCCATTAATCCACCATCAACAGGATATCCATCCATATCATAAAGTTCTGGAGTAATTATCTTAGCACAGCTAAGTTTCTTAATCTTTTCAGGACTAAGTAAACTGAATTTCAACGCCTTAATTTGTTTTCTCGTTGTTTTCATTTTTTCTTATTTTTTTGTTTATTTTTATAGGGAGAGTTCGTAAAGAGAACCGTAGGTTCTTTTTACTCTTCATATTTATTCTTCAACTTGAAGTTAGGAGGGGTTGATAAGGGGAAACTTGGTTCCCTTTATTCTTCATATTTGTTCTTCAACTCGAAAGTTGTAGCTACATGTAAACCTAAAAGCTCTTCAGCTAGTAATTTAAATGCATATGATACTTCAACATCTTCAATTTCATTACTATTACACACAGGACAATAAATCTTATTTCTAAGATCATCTTTAACTCCAAGATTTCCGCATCTTGAACATATATGAATTATAACTTTATCAGAGTCGTATCTTTCCTTCAATAACAATGAAGCTCCATGAGCAACCAGAGCTTGCTGTTCCATCTCTCCAAGTCTTAATGCTCCTCCTCTTGCTCTTCCTTCAATAGGCTGTCTTGTTAATAGAGTAACTTTTCCAGATGCTCTTGCATGCATCTTGTTAGAAACCATATATTTAAGTTTCAAATAATACATATCTCCAATGTAAATTTTAGCATCCATCATTTTTCCAGTAATTGCATTATACATTACTTCCTTTCCATCATATCTAAATCCTAAACTCTTAAGGTCATTTTCAAGTTCTTTAACATTAACTTCTCTAAATGAAGTTCCATTCATTATCTCTCCTTTAATACAACCTATTTTGCCGGATATTAATTCTAACAAATATCCAACAGTCATACGTCCAGGAATACCATGTGGATTAAATATTAAATCAGGTTTTATTCCCCTTGATGTAAATGGAATATCTTCTTCAGGAACAATAGCGCCAATAACTCCTTTCTGTCCATGGGCTGTTGAAAATTTATCTCCAAGTTCAGGAATTCTAGGATCTCTTGTTCTTACCTGAACAATTTTATTTCCCTCTTCATCAAGTGTTAAGAATACAGAATCAATAATTCCCTTTTCTTCCTGTCTTATTACAGAGCTTGATTCTTTCTTAGCTCTAATGGAAATATCTTTTGCTTCAGAAAGGAATTTAGGAGGAGAAACTTTTCCAATAGAAACATCTCCTGATTTAAGAGCAGCTTCAGGATAAACAACTCCATCATCTTCTAAATATCTGTATGATTCCTCTGTTCTATAACCAGAAACATCTTTTGTAGGTATAACAATCTCATCTGCAAGACCTCCTGCATAATTTAATTCTACAGAAGTATATGGTCTGAAATAAGTACTTCTTCCAAATCCTCTGTCAATACTTCCTTTGTTTACAACAATTGCATCCTCCATATTATATCCTTCATAAGGCATTACAGCAACAACAAGGTTTTGTCCAGATGGATAAATATTTAGTGTATCATAAATAAAACTTCTTACAATTGGTTTCTGAGGATAGTGTAAAATACTTACATCAGTATCAACTCTGCATAAGAAATTAGAAGCATAAAGCCCAAGACCCTGTTTTTGTGTTTTACTTCCTCTTATAAGTCTTGAAGACTGATCATGATTTCCAAAACTTACAACACTAGTGACTGGTCCAAGGAATGCAATACTGTCAATTTCAACATGTGTATTCTCACTTGTTATTTCTTTTTTATTTAATGCAATAAAAGAATTTTCCTCCTCGGATGCATCAATATATTCAATAATTCCTCCACTAATTAATTCGTCCCACTTCATCTCTCCAAGTTTAAGTCTTTCAATATGTTCAGTTGTTAGTTTTGAAGCTCCATTTTCAACAATGACTAGAGGTCTTAAGACTCTTCCAGTATCACTGAAAATATTTATCTGATTTAATTCTTCATCATGTCTTACACTTACCTCTCCTGGTATTTTCTGCTCTCTTCTTCTTTGTTTTACTTCTGAGATAAATTTCTTAGGATTGTCAATACCTCCAATATAAATTCCATTGAAAAACACATCAATAGCATTTTTGTCTTTCTCAAGACCTAATTTTTCAAATTCTTTTGTAACCTCTTCCTCACTGATATTAACTCTTGTTGATATTCTGGCCATTATAGCAAGATTCTTTCTTAATCCAATTTCAGTTCCCTCAGGAGTTTCTACAGGGCAGAATCTTCCAAAATGTGTTGGATGAAGAGTTCTTGCAAGGAAGTTTGTCTGTTCATCGCTTAGTGTTGATGAAACTTTTTGAAGCTGAGAGATTATTGATAAATAGTTTGTCTTATCCATATTTTGTGTTATACCTTTTTTCTCTCCAATCCAGCTCCCAGTTGCAATAGCTGATTTTATTCTTTGAGAAAATAATGTTGATTTTGCAATTGTTCTAATGCTGTAGAATTTTTTTCTCTTAAGAGTTTTCTGCATAGAATATCTTATATCTCTTACTAAAATATTAAGATTAACTCTGAATAAATCAGATAGTAAATCTCCTGAAAGTCTGACTCTTTTGTTTGAATAATGGTCTTTATCAACTTTTAAACTATGGTCTTCTTTAAAAACCATAAATGTTTTGATGAGTTTGCATAATGTAATTGCCTTGTCTATTCTTTTATCTCTTTTCAATCCAATATGTGGTAAAAAGTAAGAATCAAGTCTTTGCTTTATCCTGTCTAGAATTTCTTTTTTAGTTCCCTGAACACCTGTTTTTTCAGCAATAAGCATCATAGCTTCTTCTATATCAGCAATTTTTGCAAACTCATAAAGGTTGACAATAATAAGATCATTTTCCTTGCCGATATATTTTGCTATATCTGCCTCTTTAATCATTCCAAGAGCTTTAAGAAGTATTATAGCAGGTATATTTTTAAATCTTGAAAAAGAAACTTCAAGAAGTCCCTCTGGAGATTCTGTAACAGATATCGGTATTCTGTAAGCTCCTCTTGAAGAGAATAATTTCAAAGTTGTCTTTCCTTTTGGAGATTCAACAAATGGTTGGTTTGCAGCAAGATCCTCAGTCATTATCATAATTCTTTCATTTCCATTAACAATAAAATAACCACCAGGATCTTCTCCATCCATGTAATTTGCAACAAGTTCTTCCTTAGCCATGCCATAAAGATTACATGCCTTGCTTCTTACCATGACTGGAATTCTTCCAATTTCAACTTCCTGATTTTCTATCTGTCCTTCTTGTTTAATTGAAATTTCAAGAAATATAGGTGCAGAATATGTCAAATTCCTTAATCTAGCCTCTGCAGGTGTAATCAAGCTTGTTGATCCATCACTCTCAATAACATTTGGTTTCTGAATTTTAATTTTCCCTAGTTTTATCTCCATATCTTCATCATTTTCTATATTTTCAGAAATCTCTTCAACAATTTCCTGCATTCTCTTTTCAATAAAATTATTAAAAGAAGTTAAGTTTGATTCAACTAAAGAATTATCAGAAAGATATTTTTGTATAACTATATGTTCATCTTCATCCTTTCCTCTCAACTTCAATTTTAAACCTTCAGCCATTTTAATTAATTTAAACCCTTTAAACTACAACTCTATAATATGTAAAAACCTCGTCAGTATTTTTGTCCTTTCTTTCAATTTTAATAATATCACCAACAACAGATCCTTCTGGAAGAGCAGCATCAGTTTCCTTTATTTTAGGCAATTGAGTTTTAGAAATATTAATATCTTTAAGAAGAGATTCCTCTTCTTTTTTGCTTATTTTTGAGTGTTTGGGCTGGAGGACGTGCATATCAACTAATATAATAAATTAATATTTAGGTTACCGACGGTAAATCAAGAGGCTGTTAGTTTACAACTCTATAATACTAAATAATATTAAAAGTCCCCTTTTAAACTTTTCGCTTTTTATGTATTTTTGTCTTTTCTTGCTAGTACTCCTGTCTAATAACAAAAAATAATTCAAAATAAGCGTGTTAATTTTCTGTAAACATAGATATTATGTAATTATTAAAATAAAAGAAAGATCTGAAGAATAACAAACATTTTAAAAACATAAAAATCTTTTTTTGAACGACGGATCCGTAGCTCAGTCTGGTTAGAGCACTGGCCTTTTAAGCCAGGTGTCGGGGGTTCAAATCCCCTCGG
>DATDSF010000074.1:0-3885 GCA_035291345.1 Candidatus Nanoarchaeia archaeon | reverse complement strand
GATTTAAATAGTTTCCTTAATCTTGTCCATTCAAATTTGTAAAGATTTTAATAGTTATTCTAAATATTAATTAAATGAAAAAATCAAAGCTGATTATCTTAGCCATAATTATTCTTGGGCTTAACATTGTCTGGGAATTTTCGCATTATAGATTATATATAGATTTAACAGGTATTCCACCAACTACCCATTTAATTATTGCAAGCTTTGCAGACTTATTTTTAGTATTTCTAATATTTTTCATTATCTCTATTTTTAATAAAAGTATAAGCTGGATTGAAAATCCACATAAACTAGATTATACTATAATTATATTATCAGGAATATTGATTGCAACAATCATAGAAATTTATTCTTTATCAAATGGAAGATGGGCTTACACAGATTTAATGCCAACAATATTTGGAATTGGATTAAGTCCTTTAGTCCAGTTATTTACTACATCAATAATAGGTTTATGGTTATTCAAATTAATTAAAAATAATTAACAATGTACTCTAATCCTAACATTTATAACTTAAATTAATTATTAAATAAAATGGAAAAAGAAAAGAAATGTGGAGATTGTGGGAAATTATTTAAGTATAAACCACATCCAAATCCAAGATATCAAAGAAAGTACTGTGATTCATGTTCTAAAGAGAGAAAAAAAGCTTGGGAAAACAGGCATGAAATGAAATTTGAAGATGGTGAAGATTAAACTTAACCAGCGCACATAGAAGAAAACTCAGTAGGAACACATTTAGGCTGTTGTGGTATACCATTATTGTGTGTAAGAACAACTTTGCAATCTCTTGGATATCTATCTGAAGGTTCATTACTCAACCAATCAGCACGCAAACAATCAGGTCCACAACTAAATCCTTCGCAGAACTGAAAAATATCACATCCATAACTATCAATAGGTTCATTTGGCATTGAATTAGGGCAATAATCCTCCTCATCACAAACACCATCATTATCTTTATCTTCACAGACTTGATTGCACTCAATCAATTTTACAGAGACAATTAAATCCTGATAGTCTGGTTCATTCCCACTATTTTCAAATCCAATTATAAATTCATTACAAAGATCAAACATAACTGCATGATCTTTTTGACCTGGATTAAACTCATTTTCAGTATAATATATTACAGAATTTCCATAAAATGAATCCATTGCAAATCCAAGTACTTCTCCTGCATTTACAGATATTTGATATGTATCATTGCCCGGAGATAAAGGAACATTGTATAACGGATGATCTCCAGCTTCAAAAATAGGTGTGAATGTTGAAGTATTGTGGTTTAAATAATACCCAAAAGCCTGATTTGCAGCAGCTACTTTGCCCAGAACTTTAATTTCAATTATTGCATCACTAGTTATATTCCAAACCTGGATATTTGATTGATCATTAGTTGTATTAAAGAAATATCCTTGTGACTCTAAAATTGTCTTTAAGTTTGTTTCATTGCCAAAACTAGGAAAAATTATTTCAGTCTCAACATCTCCTAATGTATCTGGAACCATGCAATCATATTCGCAGACAGGTGGGCATAAAGTGCTCATCTGTAATAAATCATTTTCTCCATTACAAATAACAATATCATTATTTTCCTGGGCATAAACTAAAAATACAGATAAAACTAAGATTGTTAAAAAAAATCCACCAAAAATAACACTCTTCTTTTCCATCTTTTTTCTAAAGACGGATAAATTTATATCTTTTAAATTAATTATTACACTGAAGAAGGGTATTTTTTATTGCTACTCAAATCCGATAAATATATCAATTACCATTGAATCTAAAGCTTATGAAACAAATAAATCAGAATCAGGCTGAAAAAAATAACCTTAAGATAATAAAAACTATATCTGTAGATGATATGTCTAAAGCAATTCTTGCTATTGAAAGGTTAAAAGAAGATAAAAAAATAAAATACTATTCTATAGATTCTATAATTTTTAATCAAATAACTCATAAAGGTGAATTTAATGTCAGTTTCTGGGGATTGAAATAAAAGAATAGCTTTATATACTCGTATTTTTTCTTAAAAACATCAAATATATAGAAAGGCCTTAAAAAAGTTTAGACTTTTTCTATAAGATGTAAGGAGGACACAAGAAAATGGAAAGATTCAATAGATCTGGTGGAAGCAGAAGTGGCGGAGACCGAGGCGGATTCCGAGGCGGAAGAAGCGGAGGCGGAGGCGGCTTTAGAAGAGATTTTGGGCCTAGAGAAATGCACAAAACTACATGTTCAAACTGTGGTAATGAATGCGAAGTACCTTTTAAACCAACAGAAGGTAGACCAGTATTTTGCAAAGATTGTTTCATGAAGAAGAAACAAGAAGAGCAATAACTACTCGCTCCTTAAAAATTAAATTATTTATATCATTGGCTTCATTTTTTACCAATGTTTCTTATTTTTTACAAATGTCAGAAAAATAACCTATTTCTCTAAGAGTTGTTTAAAGACCTGTTTAATAAACTTTATAAACACATTTAAGTTTACTAAAATATGACAATCTGGCTTTGGCTAATACCTCTAGCAATAATACTTGCAATTATTCTAATTTTTGTTTACTATTATAATAAATTTGTAATACAAGGTAATAGAATAGATAATGCTCTATCCCAGATAGATGTTCAGCTTAAAAGAAGAGCTGATTTAATACCAAATCTTATTGAAACTGTTAAAGGTTATGCCAAGCATGAAAAGGGAATAATGTCTGATGTAACAAATGCAAGAAAAGCTTTGTTAGCTGCCAAAGACCTTAAATCAAAAGTAAAGGCAGATAATCAGTTAGAATCTGCATTAAAATCAATATTTGCTTTAGCTGAAAACTATCCCCAGTTAAGGGCTAATGAAAATTTTAAGCAATTACAGGAAGAATTATCAGCAACAGAAGATAAAATAGCTTATTCAAGGCAGTATTATAATGATACTATTCTTGACTTTAATAACTCTATAAAAGTTTTCCCAGGGAAAGTTTTTGCTGGTTTATATAACGTAAAGGCAAGGCCTTTTGTTGAAATAGCTCCAGAAGAAAGAAAACTAGTTAAGGTTAAGTTCTAAAAATTAATTGCGTTTCTAAACTTTTATAAATTACTTTGCATACCTAATAATATGGAAAAATCAAATAGAATCTCATTCCATGATCAAATATCAAGAAATAAAAGAAACTCTGTATTTTTATTAATAGGAATTTTTTTAGTGATGATATTATTTGGATATATTATAAGCTTAGTTTTAGGTCCTGAATATTTCACAATTATAATGATATTAGCTATACTAATTTCCTTAACATATATTTGGGTAGGATATTACTATAGTGATAAAATAGCAATTTCTTCAGCAGGAGCAAAACCAGCAGATAAAATAAAACACAGAAGTCTGTTTAATTCAGTAGAATCAATGTCTCTAGCATCAGGGTTACCAATGCCAAAAGTGTATATTATGGAAAACTCTCAGATAAATGCATTTGCAACAGGTAGAGATCCTAAAAATGCAGTTGTATGTTTAACAACAGGAGCATTGGAAAAACTAGATAAAGATGAATTAGAAGGAGTTATAGCTCATGAAATGGGGCATATAGCAAACTTTGATATCAGATTTATGACTCTAGTAACTGTTTTAGTTGGAATGATTGCAATAATAGCTGAAATATTTCTTCATAGCTTTTGGTTTGGAGCAAATTCAGATAGTGGAGGAAAAGACGGAAGAGCTCAAATATTATTTATAATATTAGGTGTTTTATTTGCTATCTTAGCTCCTATAGCTGTCCAGTTAGTTCAATTAGCAATTTCAAGAAAAAGAGAGTATACAGCAGATGCAACAGCTGTTAAATTTACTAGACGTCCAACAGGTCTGATAAATGCTTTAAGAAAAATACAAATAGA
>DATDSF010000073.1:0-9301 GCA_035291345.1 Candidatus Nanoarchaeia archaeon | reverse complement strand
GAAAAAATTATTACAAAATGATCCTAAAAGAGAGGAAAAAGAATTTTTCAGATTTGTTGACATAATTATGAAGGAATTGCATCCAGATCTTTCAGACGAAGAGAGAACAAAAAAAGCAAGAGAAACTTATTTTGATTCAGTTGTTTCTTACATAGAATTATATCCTGAAGTTATCAATAATGAAGTTATAGACTATTTTTTAAGTATAAAAAATAAATTTAAATTAGCCCTTGTTACAACAAATACAGAAGAGGCTCTGGGAAAAATTCTAGAAATAGCTAATATAAAAGATTTATTTGATATAATAGAATATTCATTTCCAGAAGAGAAAGATAACAAAGAATTAGTTTTCAGCAGATTTATAGAAAAACATAGTAAACCAGTGATATATCTTGGAGGTGGCAGAGAAGCAAGTTATGATTTCTGTAAACAGCATAGTATAAAAGCAATTTTTGCAAATTTGGAAAATGATCTTCCAATAGAAGATGTGGAGAATATTAATAGTTTAGAAGAGTTAAGGGAAAAGATAAATATGATAAACTAATAATAAGTTATTTAAATATCTCTTTATTTTCTATTTAGGTTAATATGTTTAAAATTCACACAATAGGCGGTTATAATGAAGTCGGAAAAAATATGACTGCCATAGAGTTTCAGGATGATATTTTTGTTTTTGACTGTGGTTTATATTTGCCAGCTGTTATAGATCTTCAGGAATCAACAAAACAGCCAACACCAAAATTATTAAGAGAGGTTGGAGCTCTTCCAGATGATACCTTTCTTGAAAAAAACAAAGACAAAGTCAGGGCATTTATAATAACACATGCTCATTTAGATCATGTTGGAGCTGTTCAGCATGTTGCGCATAAATATCCAAAAGCAGATATTTTGGGGACTCCATTTACAATAGAAGTTCTCAAAACACTTTTAGAAGATTCTAAAACTCAATTGAGAAATAAAATGGTTTATATTCAGCCAGACAGCTCAATAAACATTCAAGGGCTTAAAGAATCATTTAAAGTTGATTTCTTAAACATAACTCACTCAACAATACATTCAGCAATAGTCGGCATTCATTCAAAAGACGGAATAATTGTTTATGGTAATGACTATAAGCTTGATAATAATCCAGTTATTGGCAGACCTCCAAGCTATGAAAAAATGAGAGAGTGGGCTAAAAAAGGAGTAAAAGTATTGATAATAGATTCATTATATTCAGGAGATGACCGTAAAACCCATTCAGAGAAAATTGCTAGGGCAATGGTCGAGGAGGTTTTACTTACAGTAGATCACGGAAATGCAGCTATTGTTATAACAACTTTTTCGTCGCATATAGCAAGACTAAAAAGCATAGTTGAATTTTCCAAAAAAATAAACAGAAAAGTTGTTTTTATGGGCAGGTCACTTGCTAAATATGTGAATGCATCAAAAAGAATTAATATGTGTCCATTTGAAAAAGATATTCAGATTATGAGTTATTCTAATCAGGTTAAAAAAATTCTAAAAAATATAGATGAGCGAAGAGATCAGTATGTATTAGTCTGTACAGGACATCAGGCAGAACCAAATTCTATACTAGATCGCTTAGTAAATAAAAAACTTCCATTAAATCTAAGAGCAGGAGATAGTGTAATTTTTTCCTCAAAAATAATTCCAACTCCAATAAACATTTCAAACAGAGCAAATATGGAGAAAAAACTAAAAGCATTTGATGTAAGAATATTTGACAATGTTCATGTTTCTGGCCATGGAGGAAGAGAAGATTTAAGGGATATGGTTAATATATTAAAACCCATACATATAATTCCATCTCATGGGGGTTTGGACAAAACAACTCCTGCAATGGAGCTGGCTAAGGAAATGGGATATCAGTACGGGAAGACTGCTCATCTATGCCAGAACGGAAGTATAGTGGAAATAAAGTAGATAATTTATAAGTAAACTATAAAAACCAATTCTTCATTAATAAACTATAAAATACTTAGAAAATTAAAAGATGGTGCGTTTGGATATAATTGCTGGATTAAAAAATGCAGTAGCAAGAGGTTACTCAATTGAACAGGCAAGGACCTCTCTCCTTAATGCAGGATATTCTATAGAAGAAATAAATGAAGCTATTAATTATGTTACAGGAGGAGTTACTCTCAGAGATTTAATGCCTAAAACTCCAGAAAACTCAAATACCTCTGCTAAACAAGAATACAATATTAATGATAAAAAAAATCAAACTCAGCCACAAACTCAGCAAATACCTCCTTACCAAAATAATCCAAATCAATTGAGAGATAGCCATATTGAAGGAACTAACTATCAAAAAGCTCTTGAAAGGCAGAATAATAAATCAAATTTTCCATGGAAAATAATTCTCCTTGTTTTAGTTTTGATAATACTTATAGGTATTTTAATTACAGTTCTTCTCTTTAAAGACAACATCATAGGATTTTTAGAAAGTCTTTTAGGTTAGCAAAAGTATTAAATTCTCAATGAGTTTAGAAATTAAATGAAAGACAACAATTATTTTTATCAGCCAGCTGAAGACTCTTATTTTATTGCAGAAATTGTTTCTTCTTATCTTGGTAAAATTCAGGAAAATATAAAAAAAGAAATGAAAGTTCTTGATATGGGAACAGGCTCTGGAATTCAGGCAAAAACTTGCATTGACAATGGAATAAAAAAATCAAATATCTACTCAGTGGATATTAATGCAGGAGCATTAAGAGAAGCAAGAAAGTTAGGAGTTAGGATAATAAAATCAGACCTTTTCTATAAACTAAATAAAGAAATAAAATATGACTTGGTTATATTCAACCCACCCTATCTTCCAGAAAGTAAACATGATAAGGAGAAAGATACAACCGGTGGCAAGTATGGTGATGAAACAATTATTAAATTTCTGAGTAAGTTAAAAAACTATATGGAAAAAGAAGGTGTATGTTTTCTATTAACTTCTAGTTTAACACCTCATAAAAAATGGATGGAAATCGCAGATAGGGAAAAACTTTCAGTAACTCAGCTATCATCAAAGAAAATATTTCAAGAAGCTCTTTTTATCTGGAAAATAACTTACTGATATAATAAGTCTATTAAATTTTACCACAATCATCTTTATAAAAACCCAGTTCTATAGAAAAATATGACTAAAAAAGAGGAGAATTATGCCACTTAGATTTGCTCATATGGGTGACTGCCATCTTGGAGGATGGAGATATCCTGAAATACAGGAACTGAATATGCTTAGTTTTTCTAAAGCACTAGACTTTGTCGTAAAAGAAAAAATGGACATGGTTTTAATTACTGGAGATTTATTTGATTCAGCATATCCTCCAATTGAAATACTAAAAAGAGCATTTGCAGAATTTAAAAGATTAAAAGATGCTAACATTCCTTGTTTTTTAATAGCTGGAAGCCATGATTATAGTGTTGCAGGAAAAACATTTTTGGAAGTTTTGGAACATGCAGGTTTTTGCACTAATGTGCATAAATTTGAAGAAAGAGAAGAAAAAATAATTCTTCAGCCAACTATATTCAAAAATTATGCACTTTATGGCTATCCTGGAAAAAAGTCAAGCCTGGAAATACAGGATCTAAGGAGAGTTGTTTTAAATGAAACTCCTGGTTTTTTCAAAATTTTTCTTTTACACACTGCTTTAAGAGAAGCCATAGGTGATCTCCCTATGGATGCAATTTCCTTGAGTGAGCTACCAAAAGCAGATTACTATGCTCTTGGACATTTACATGTTGATTTTTCAAGAAAAGATGTTGCATATTCAGGACCTATTTTCCCAAATAATTTTGAAGAGCTTGAAGAATTGTCTTATGGGCAATTCCAGATAGTTGAGATAAATGACCTTAATGAAATAAAAAGAGAAAGAATTGTTATTAAATTAAAAGATGTTCTAAAAGTAAATATTACTATTGAAAGCACATCAACTGCCACAGAAAAAATAATATCTGAGTTAAACAAACATAATCTAGAGGAGAAAATTATTCTCTTGAAATTAAGCGGTAAATTAACTCAGGGAAAAGTATCTGACATAAAATTTAATGAAATAGAAAAATTTGCCCATGAAAAAGGAAGCTATTCATTAATTAAAAATATGTCAAGATTAAAAATAGAAGAATCAGAAATTCATCTAGAAGTGAAAGATATGCACGATGTTGAGGAAAGTGTGATTAAGGAATTTGTTGTAAAATCATCAGGTAATTCTCCTAAGGGGTTTGAAAACAAAGTGCAGGATTTAATGAAATTCCTAAATATTGAAAAACAAGATGATGAAAGAAACCAGATATTTCACGATAGACTTTTAAGCGAATTAAAAAAAGTATTAAATTTTTAGGCTAAGGAAATGATTAAAATAAATACGGGGGAAACAATATAGTCAATGCCAAATAGTGGAGATTGACACAAAACTAGTTTTTTATAATATGAGGGTAAAAAGAGTAAAAATTGAAAATATAAGAAGTTATGACAATTCAGAGGTAGTTTTCCCTCAGGGATCAACATTATTAGCAGGAGATATAGGTTCAGGTAAGACTTCTATTTTACTTGCAATTGAATTTGCTCTATTTGGTTTACAGCCAGGACAAAAAGGTTCGTCTTTGCTTAAGAATGGAAAAGATTCTGGTTTAGTTGAATTAGAACTGGAGATTGAAGGTAAGAATATTATAATTACTAGAACACTAAAGAGAAAAAAGACAATAAGTCAGGAAGAGGCTTTTATAACAATTGACGGAAAAACAGAAGAAAAAGCAGTAACAGAACTTAAAAATACAACTCTTCAGCTATTAAACTATCCTCTTGAGTTTGCAAAGAAAACAAATCTCCTTTACAGGTTTACAGTTTATACTCCTCAGGAAGAAATGAAACAGATTATACTTGAAAATCCAGAAATAAGGTTGAACACTTTAAGACATGTTTTTGGAATTGATAAATACAAGAGAATAAAAGAAAATTTATCAATATTAACTGCAAAACTGCGTGAGATGTCAAGGTTAAAACAGGGAGAATTGTCAGATCTTGATTCTAAAAAAGAAAAGCTTATATCTAAAAAAGAAACAATTATAGAAATCAACTCAACTCTGCCAGAAATTGAGCTGTCTATTGAACAGATAATTAGAGAAAAAAACGAAAAGGAAAAAGCTATACTTGAGGTTAAATCAAAAGTTGATGAGAAAAAAACAATTGAAAATGAAATTGAAAAAGGTAACATACTTATAATTGGAAAAAAAGACCAATTATCGAAATCAATAAAAGATTTGGAAAGTCTTAAAAAAAGATTAGATGAAGCTACAAAGGACTTTGATGAAAATGCTCTTATTGATATAACAGGTAAGTTATCTGTAAAAAATACATTAAAAGAAAATCTTAACAGGGAAATAATAGAGTTTTCAACAAAAATATCTGCCTTAACATCTAAAGCAAAAGAGCTTGAAAAAGTCAAGGAAAAAATTTCTAATCTTAAAATATGCCCTACCTGTATGCAAAAAGTTGAAGATACCCATAAACACGGCATTTTTTCTCAGACAGAAAACGAAATATCTTCAATAAAAAACGAAAAAATAAATCTTGATAATGAAAAACAGACTAAAGAAATATCTCTTAACTCTTTGAGAATTGAACTGGCTGAACTTGAAAAATCAAAATTATCTTTAGAAGTCCTAAAAATAAAAATCCAGACCATTAAAGAGGATTCAAAAAAAATAGAAGATTTGGAAAAACTTAAAATTTCTCTGGTAAATGACATAGACCTTTTAGAAAAACAAACTCTCAATCTCAAAGAATTAGTATCAGAATTAAGAAAATTTGAACCTATAATTCAGGCAAGAGAAAAAGAACTTGCTGAAATAATTCTTAAGGAAAGACAAATTGAAATAAAAAAAGCCCAGATAGTCAAGGAAATAGAAATGCTTAACAGAGAAACTCAGCTTCTTGAAAAAGAAATTGATGAAAAAGAAAAATTAAAATTAGAATTGATATATTTAATTGAATTAGAGTCTTGGCTTGGTTCTGACTTTTTAGAAATGGTAAATTTTATAGAAAAGAATGTAATGATTCGTCTTAAAGAGCAGTTTTCAAAGCTTTTTAATGACTGGTTTTCAATTTTAGTTCCCGATACATTTCTTGTTCATTTAGATGAACAGTTCACTCCAATAATAGAACAGAATGCATACGAGCTTGACTATGACTATTTATCAGGTGGAGAAAGAACAGCAATTGCCTTGGCTTATAGATTAGCTTTGAATCAGACAATAAATTCTTTCTTAAGTGAAATTAAAACAAAAGGAATAGTAATATTAGATGAACCTACAGATGGCTTTTCTCAACAGCAACTGGATAAAATGCGTGATGTTTTAAAAGAACTTAATTTTGAACAGCTGATTATAGTAAGTCATGACCCTAAAATAGAAAGCTTTGTCGATAACATCATAAGGCTTAAAAAACAAGATGGGGTTTCAAATATCGCTTGAGATTAAATATTTATAATTTATATCAGGTATTTTAGGAGGAAATCCTGGATTTCTTATTCTTTCTCTCCTGATTCTTGGATCATAGTAAGGAGGCACATAAGGCACTTTTACAGGAGCCTTATCTTTGTCAGAATCTTCAGGAACTATTTTTTTTCTTCTACGATCTCCAGGCCTATTTGGTGGAGTTATAGGCATTAAGCTATATTTAAGGCTATCAATAGTTCTATAATTAATCATTTGTTTATTATTTGATTACCTCTTATAAATTTTTCCCCACAGAAACATTTATAAATATCTGATTTATAGAAATAATGTAAATTCTTGGTACACTATTACAAGATTATTCTATAAAATGATAGAAAGTAATAAAGAAATAAAAGATTCGATGTTAAAAACAGGTACTAGTCTAGTAAGCATAGTATGTACTGATGGAGCTGTTCTTGGAGCTGACAGAAAAGTTACAGCAGGCAATCTGGTTGTTGACAAAAATTTCCAGAAGATACTTGTAATTAATGAAAGAATAATGGTTGCAATGACTGGAAGTGTTTCAGATGCTCAGTTTACAATAAAACTTTTAGGAGCAGAACTTAGGATAAAAGAAATTAAAAATAAAAGGCTTTCAAGTGTAAGAGAGGCTGCAAATCTTTTGGCTATGTTAACTTACAGAGGAATAAGACAGCCATCAATGGTTCCAAGTATTGTTGGAACAATAGTTGCAGGTGTTGATGAAGATGGTTCAGCTCATATATATTCTATAGAACCTGCTGGTGGTATAATTGAAGTAAAAGATTATGATGCTAATTTCTCAAGTGGAATGCCCTATATTCTTGGAGTGTTAGAAAGAGGATATAAAAAAGATATTAAAGTTAAAGAAGGAGTCCAGTTAGCTGTAGAATGCCTAAAAGCATCAACTCAGAGAGATACAGCAAGTGGATTTGGAATAGATATATTTACTTTTACAAAGGAAGGAGTTAAAAAGGCTGTCAGTCAAGAGATACAATCAGTCTATAAGTAATATTTTTATTATTTTAAATTTAATCAATATAAAAGTTCTGAAAAAATAAAATGAGTATTAATCTAAATATACTAAAATGTAGTGCAGAAGGTTTTTCTGACCTCAGTGACTCTGATAATTTGGTTGCTGGATGCATAGAAACAAAAGGGAAGTTTCATAACCAGGAGAATTATAAATTCTCTGGTCCAGAAAACAAGTATGTTTTCTTGGAAAGAAACCGCAGGTGTCTTTTATAATGGACATCTTAAAAAGTATAACTGAGGAATTGCCAAAATGTATTGTAGATGCTGGTTTTGAAGCAGCAAATATAGTTCTTTATACAAATGATGCTGATTTTTTTAAAGAATCAGAACCTAAGATTAAAGAATTAGTTAATAAATTTAAAAAAAGAATAGAGCTTAGAGCTGATGAAAAACTTCTACTTACTCAAGAAAAAACAAAAAAAGTAATTGAAGAAACAGTTCCAGTAGAAGCAGAACTTACAAACATAATATTTGATCAGCCTAGAAGTCTTGTTGTAATTGAAGCTAAGAAACCAGGTTTAGTTATTGGAAAGCAGGGATCTATTCTTCAGGAAATAAAAAATAAAAGCTTTTGGATACCTCAGGTTCAAAGATCTTCATCAATTCCAAGCAAGATTACTGAAAGTGTTAGGGAGGCATTATATGCAAATAATAGTTATAGAAGAAAATTCCTAAACTTAACTGGAGAGAAAATATACAAAGACTGGACAAATGAAAAAAAAGAAGAATGGGTAAGACTTACTATGTTAGGTTCTGGCCGTCAGGTTGGTAGAAGCTGTTTATTTTTACAAACTCCACAATCAAAAATACTTTTGGACTGCGGAGTGGATGTTGCATCTCATGGAGCAGAGAAATTCCCTTATTTTGATGTACCTGAGTTTGATATTTCAGCTCTTGATGCTGTAATTCTCAGCCACGCACATCTTGATCATTGTGGTCTAGTTCCTTATTTATATAAAATGGGATATAAAGGTCCAATATATATGACATATCCAACAAGAGATATAGCAGCTTTGTTAGGTTTGGACTTTATTGGAGTAGCATATAAACAAGCTGCAGCACCAATTTTCAGTTCAACAGATATAAAAGAAATGGTTAAACACTCTATATGCTTAAATTTTAATGAGGTAACTGATATAGCTCCTGACATAAGGATTACATTTTACAACTCAGGGCATGCGCTTGGAAGTGCAATGACTCACATAAATATTGGAAATGGAGCTCACAATCTTCTTTATGGGGCTGATATTAAATATATGAAAACACGTCTATTAGATCCAGCAATTACCTCTTTCCCAAGGGTTGAAACAGTAATAATAGAATCAACTTACGGAGGTAAAAATGATATTCTTCCTCCAAGAAGTGAATCTGAAAATAATTTATTAGAAATAATTAAAAAAACAATTGAAAGAGAAGGTAAGGTTTTAATTCCAGAGTTAGGTCTTGGAAGAGCCCAGGAAACAATGCTTATAATAGATGATGCAATAAAATCAGGAAAACTTCCACCTATACCAGTGTATATTGATGGAATGATCTGGGATATAAATGCCATACATACAGCATATCCTGATTATCTAAGTCAGTCTGTAAAAGCACAAATTTTTCAGGATAAAAATCCATTTGTTTCAGAAGTTTTCAAAAGAGTAGGTTCTTCTCTTGAAAGAAAAGAAGTTATTGAAGGTGGTCCGTGTGTTGTTCTTGCAACTTCTGGAATGTTAGTTGGTGGAGCATCTGTAGAATATTTAAAAAATTTTGCAGGAAACAAAAGAAATTCTATTGTATTTGTATGTTATCA
>DATDSF010000072.1:0-5419 GCA_035291345.1 Candidatus Nanoarchaeia archaeon | reverse complement strand
GGTCTGTTGAAAGTACTCTTTGGAATAGCTTTCTGTATTTTTTTGGAACTTTTTTTAATTTATTACTAATTAATTTTTTATGGGTGTTTAAATCAATTCTTTCCATTATTTGGCCTGTTTCTTGATTTTTGAGAGAGAGTTTAAATGATTCATTTTCTAATTCAACTAATCTTCCATTTTCACAAGGAACTAATGCATAAGGAGTAGGCTCTTCTCCTGTTAATGCAAAATAAAGAGTTCCACCTAAAGAGTAAACATCTGTTGTTTCTGTCGCCATTGCAGCTTTTCCTGTTGCGATAGCATTAGTAAGATATATGTGTGCATAAGGTGTGCCTCCTTTAGTCATCATACTATTTTCATGAATATCTTCAATCCTTGCTGCTGTTTGCAAGTCTGTCAGTTTAATATTACCATCTCTTGTTACAATTATGTTTGATGGTTTTATATCACGATGTAGTATCCTTTTATCTTCATGCAGATAAGAGAGAGCTTCTATTAATTGATTAGTAATTGTTGTAAATCTTTCTGAAGTTAATGGTCCAGCAGTCTTAACAAGAGTTTCAAGATCAACACCTTCGTAATAATCTTCTATGTTGACTCTTCTGCCGTCCATTAAAAAACTGTCTATTGTTTCTGCAATATATGGGTGATGTATTTGATTTGAAATATTTATTTCTCTTAAGTCTAAATCTCCTTTAGACCTGTTTATTTTTGTTGTTGGTGAATTTGGATCAACTTCTTTTTTTGAAGGTTTTCCAACTCTTAATTTACTAACTTCTCCTTGTTCCCCTGAAGTGTATCTTAACAAGTATGCAGGCCTTGTATTTCCTTCACCTAGTTTTCTAAGTGGTTCATATCCTCTTTGCATAAATCCTTGATAGTCTTCCTGCGACATTTCTAAATCTTTTAATTTATCATCTAATCTTTCCTGTGAAGCTTCTTGTCTTGCAATTGCCATTATTTTTCAACCTCCGTTGTTACAAAATAACCATCTGGTTTTACAATTCTTTGAAGCTGAGGGATGAGTACTCTTTTTGTTATTTCTAAACAATATTTTGAATGATCTCCTGCAGACCAGTAAGGTATCTCTGGATTTTTCACTTTTTCTGCCAATTCTTTGTCAGTTATAGAAATCATATCATGTAA
This sequence comes from Candidatus Nanoarchaeia archaeon, assembly GCA_035291345.1. Classification (GTDB taxonomy): domain Archaea; phylum Nanobdellota; class Nanobdellia; order Pacearchaeales; family GW2011-AR1; genus JACPLR01. Next base: position 4,273 of record DATDSF010000072.1, on the reverse strand, counting down.
AAACGGTGAGTCAAAGAACTGAAATTCATGAGCAATATCTATTGAATTATCTGGCAAGAATGAGAGAGCATTTTCATTCAAAAGATTTAAGGAATAGTGCTCAAATTCCTCTCCATCTAAATTTCCAATGTCTATGCCTATAACTTTAACTCCTAATTCACTTAATGCTCTACAAAGCCATGGCTCTCTAAATCTGCTTACTTCATCAAAAGTATCATGTCTGCTATTTGAACCACATCCTAAATCTAAAAAGGTTTTATTTCCTCCAACCAGAGAAAAAGCTGCATCAATTGTAGCTAGCTCGCTGTGCCAACCAGAATATCCTTTATATAAACCATATTTTTCTTCAATTTTCCTAAATAAATCAGGCTTGTCCCATCCGGGATTATATTTTTTAGACCAATCAATTTTTTCACTTAATTTATCATATGTTATTATCTTCATTATTTTTTACCTCCTTTCTTATTATTAAAATCATTTTCCAAGATTTCAATTGTTAACTTTGTTATTGTTCCGGGTTTTAATTGAGATTCAAGAATTCTAGGTATTACTATGATAGATTGAGTGCCATGCTTGGCTATCTTTTTTGTTATTGTAAACTCTTTATTTGTGTTTTCTTTGGAATTTTCCATTTTTTATACATAATCTATGTATAAACTGCCAGAAATATGTTATTTAAACCTTTCTATGATGTGTAACTAGAAAGTAACTACATTTACCTAAATGCTCTCGTAATCTTTAAAACAATGCTTTTTATCCTTTAATGATGCAGAAAGAAAAATTAACTATGGTTGTATTTGGAGGAACAGGGGATTTAGCTAAAAGAAAATTATTCCCTGCTTTTGCAGAGCTTATTAGTGATGGTATTATAGCTAAAAATTCCCTTATTGTTGGGATAGCAAGAGAAGATTTGAGTGATGAAGATTATAAAAAGATAATTTGTGACTCCTTAGACTTGAATGGAAAGACAAAAGAAGTAAAAAGCAAACTTGAAAATGTAAGAATTAAATATTTAAGAGCTGATTTTTCCCAAAAGGATAGCGGAAAAAAATTAAAAGAATTTCTTGATAAATATGAAGATAAAGAAAATGATAGAATTTATTATTTAGCTACAAGTTATAAATTATTCCCAAATATAGTAAATGAACTGAAAAATAATGGCTTGCATAAAAATAACAAATCAGGTGGATTTACAAGAATTGTTTTTGAAAAGCCTTTTGGGAATGATTTAGATTCAAGCAATGAATTAGACAAAGAAATTCATAAAGTATTCAGTGAAGATCAGATATTTAGGATAGATCATTATTTAGGAAAAGATAGTATACAGAATATTAATGTATTAAAATTTACAAACCCTCTTTTTCTTAGTATACTAAACTCTAAATTTGTCAGTAAAATAGAGGTAATTGTTGACGAAGACATTGGTGTTGGTAATAGGCTGGCATTTTATAATGAGACAGGAACAATAAAAGACATGATTCAAAACCATCTTCTGCAGGTTTTATCATTAATACTAATGGACAAACCTAAAGATTTTTCAGCAGAATCTATACATAATGAAAAAGTTAAGGTGTTAAAGAAAATTAAGGTCTCTGAGATTAAGGAACATTTAATTGGACAGTATTTAAGCTATAAAAATGAACTGGAAAAAAATAATATAAGTGATTTTAAAACAGAAACTTTTGCAAAAATAGGTTTAACATGTGATAATGAGATTTGGAAAGGAGTTAAAATTTATCTTAAAACTGGAAAAAAACTTCCAAAAAGATATGGTCAGATAGTTATAATATTAAACAAAATAGACAATCTGCCTGAAAATAAGATTATAATTGACATACAGCCTGAACAGGACATTAAACTTATTGTTAATACAAAAAAACCTGATAGTGATGAAATTTCTGAAATTTCTCTGGATTTTATGCATTCAAAGCGTTTTGGTGTAAATACAGTTGGAGGATATGAAGAGCTTCTGGAAGATGTTATAGAGAATGATAAAAGATTATTTACAAGAAGTGATGAACTTATGGAAAGCTGGAGAATTATTGAGAATATAGAAAAAATCAAATCAAAAATAAAGTTTGTTTATTATAAAGACGGAAGTGATCCTGAAAATTGAATTTCAACTATTGTTTTTCACAAATAGTTTCATTGCATAATGTTTTTAAATAGAGGATTATAATTTTAAATTATGGTTAATAAAAAAAAGGGGAATTATAACTTTATATTTGTAATTGGTATTTTAGCTGCTTTGATTTTAGTGGGAGCAATTCTTTACATAGCTCCAAGATATAATTCACAGGTTATATTTAATATGAATACAGATAATTCTTCAAAACTTATGAATGATTCATATTCAGTTTATATTACTAATGATGATAATTTTGGAAATGTCTATTATTTTAAGGGTACTGACTATCTAAAATTAAATGAAAAGATAAATGCAACGCACGGGTTTAGTGTAAGTGCATTTACATTTGTTGCAGATAATAAAAGCAGAAATAATCTAGGTATTGTTTCAACCTCAACTCAAAATAATGTGAGTGGTTTTAGATTTAAATACAGAGATTTTGAAGAAGAAGATAGAATATATGTTCAGATAGGTGATAGTCTTTTTTATGGAAACATCACTAATGAGAAATGTTATATGAATTGGTGTCATTTTGCATTTACATACAATCCAAGTGGAAAGACAAAGATTTATTTAAATGGAGAAAGTGTAGGTACATTTTATACAGATCAAGGCATTGTAATTGATAATAGAATAAATGTTGGAAATACGATAACAACCAATGTAGAATTTTTCAAAGGAAAAATATCTAATGTGACAGTATATGATGGTGTTCTGTCAGATTCTGAGATTGAAGAAATTTCTAAAGCTTTAGAAAATTCTCAATAATTTTTATATTTCTTACTTCTGGATGAAATAAAACCCCATATAACTCTTTAGAATTATGTTTTACAGCTTGTGGACATGAGACATAACTGTAAACTTTAAAAGTTTTCATTTTAGAGAAATCTACATATAGGTTATGAAGAGAGTAGACTTGATGTTTTTTGTTAGGTTCCAAACCTAAAAATTCTTTTATTAGTGATATTTCTATAGGACCTATTTGTTTTTGTTTTTTTAATTTTCCCTTGAAAACCAAACCAATAATATGCATTCCAGAACAAATTCCAAGCATTGGTTTATTATACGATTCTATGAAACTAAAGTTATTTATATAATTAATAAAATCATTATCTGCAAGACTTGTGCCTGTTATTATTATTTTATCAGAACTGTTTATTGATTTTTTGTCTATTTTTTTATAGTTAACAATTTTAAATTTAATTTTATTATTTTGTAAAATCTCACTAATTGGTTTTACAAATTCCAGTTCATGCAGACTCTCTTTACATGTTGAGATAATAAGGATCATCTCAATTTTACCTCATAAAACAACAGATTATTTTTATCATAAATTTTACTTTTTAATTCATGTTTTTTAAAATAACTTGCAAGCTCCTTTTTTGATTTAAATCCCTCTTTTGCTTTATTTATAGTTATTAGACTAATAAAGAGTCTTATTATTTTATAAGCCATACTTTTGTCAGGAGTTGTTTTATCATGCGAGAAAAATGTTGCTTTTTTATGGGTCTTTAAAAATTCTTTAATATTTACCATAAAACTATTAAATTCATTATAACTAAAATAAGATACCACTCCCTCTGAGATTAAAATAATATCTTTTTTTGAGCTTATTTTATTAAGAATGTTCCATGTTTGTTTATTAAGAATGTCTCCTGATATTAGCTTATAGTTATTGGGTAAGTTAATTTGCTTTTCTCTGCATATCTTTTTTAAGATACTCTCTTTCGTTTTTATTATATTGTTAAAATCAACATCAAAGTAATTCACATCTAGATTATCTTTACATAACTCAAACCCCCTTAATGAATACCCAGCTCCCAAATCAATTATTATTTTATGACCTTTAACCATTTTATCAAATTCTTTTGAAAGGTTTAATCTCCAACTCATTATATGATTTACCTTTTTAGGAAATATTACATTTAAAAAACTGTATAACATTTTACTTTTCCATGTGATAAAATATGAATAATCCTTATTTTCTTTTAATTTTATTAGTGCAGATAACTCTCCTGTTATTCCAACTTCTTTATTTCCGTTCATCTCAAAATAACCTCTGTTCTCCAGTTATTTTTCTCTCCTATTATATTGTGGGATTTTATTTTTAATGGCTTTTTGAACAAAGGCGAGTTTAAAACAAAA
>DATDSF010000071.1:0-6066 GCA_035291345.1 Candidatus Nanoarchaeia archaeon | reverse complement strand
CCACTATCTCTACCACTTCTTCCTTCATTAAACCTAACTTGAAGTGTTTCAAATTCAGGTAATTCTTCTTGTGAAATCTTTAAAGAATCGTCAGCCAAAACTCTTCTGAAATTATCATAATCTCTTTTTGCAACAATACTAATTGCAATTCCCTCTTTTCCAGCTCTTGCAGTTCTACCAATTCTATGAACATATTCTTTACTTGTATTAGGGGTATCATAGTTGTAAACATGAGAAATTCCATCTACATGTAATCCTCTTGCTGCAACATCTGTACATATTAAAATTAAAACATTTTGTGAATGAAATCTTTTAAGAATGGAATCTCTTCTGTTCTGGGATAACCCACCATGAATTGCTAAACCATCTAGATCATATCTTGAAAGGTTCTTTGCCAAAAAGTCTGCATTTCTTCTAGTATTACAGAAAACCATTACCAAACCAGATTTTTCATTCTTAAGCAGATGAACTAAAAGAGAGAATTTAGATTCCTGAGGAACATCATAAAATATCTGCTTAAGTTTAGAAGCATCAACATAACTCTCAACTTCGACATAAACTGGATGCTTCATATATCTTTTTGCAAGAGCTTCAATATCTCCTGAAATTGTTGCAGAAAATAATAATGTCTGTCTCTCTCTTGAACACTCATTGATTATCTTTTGAACATCTTCTATAAATCCCATCTCCAGCATTTTATCAGCTTCATCTAAAACAAGGAATTTTATTCCGTCTAAATTAAGAGTTTTTTTATTTAAATGATCTAACAGTCTACCAGGAGTACCAACAACAATTTCTGACTTTTTTAAAGCTTCAACCTGAGGTCCCATTGCAACACCACCATAAACATCAGCAATAGATAAATGACTGTATTTAGAAAAAAACTTTAAATTATTAGTTACCTGCTGAGCCAATTCTCTTGTTGGTGTTAATATTAATGTCTGAATACCTGCCCCTTTTTTTAATTTGTCAATAATTCCTGCCCCGAAAGCAAGAGTCTTTCCACTTCCAGTTGATGAACTGCCTATAACATCTTTTCCTTCTAAAACTAGAGGAATTGTTTTCACTTGAATTTCACTCGGTTCTTTAAAGCCAGCATCTTCAATCGCTTTTAAAAGCTCCTTGCTAAGCTTTAAGTTTATGAATTTTTCCATTTTAATATCCATTAAATAATTAATAACAAATTATTTTACATTTCTGCAACGTTTTATTTCCTTAAAGGAAAGTTTGATAAAGAAAACCATGGGTTGTCTTTATTAAGAAGATAAGAATGAATTAAACTAAAAGTTTAACAGCTTATCTTTAACGCTAATCAAATTAATGATTAAATAATATTTTATTTTATTATCTTACATAAATATAGATTTTTTAGGGTATTTAAACCTATGTTATTACTTAACTAAAAATATCTTTTCGTCCTTCTTTAATATTTCTGATAATTATTGATATTCTTTTATTCTTAGTTTCTTGAAGTTTAGCTCCATAAAGCCATCTCAGTAACATCTTTCTATATGATGGAGCTAATTTTTCAAATCTCTCCACAAGTTTATTCTTCTTAAGTTCTTTCATAAGTTCAGGTGTAACATCCGGATTATCTGGAATACCATGGTGATGTGTAGGTTTGCTTAGCCCTTCTTTATATCTTTTTATTCCTTCAACAGACATTTTATCTTCTTTTAAAAGCTGTTTTCCATATCTCAAAGTATTATCGCTCCATTTGCTTTTATCAGTCCTTCTGGCAAAATTAATTATATATCTATCTTCATCAAGTCGTTTAGCAGTTGTATCAATCCAACCAAAGCAAATAGCTTCGTGCATTAACTCTATGTGAAGAGGACTTGGTTTTCCTGTATGCTTCTTATATCTTATAACAGCTATTCTATTCTCTTTAAGATGATTCTTATCTAACCATGCTCTCCATTCTTCTCTCGTCTTGAAATATATCTGTTTTACTGGTTTCTGCATTTTTTGCTCTTTTTTCTGCATTTTACAATTATATTGCTGATTGTTAAGTTTTTAAGAATAACTTTATTAAACATAATAGGTTTATAAAAATAATCAAAATGGATAATCTTAAAAAATTTGAGTTAAAGAAAAAACAATTAGTTAAAGAATTTAATGAATTAAAGAAACAAGGGCCAATAAGAATAGAAAAGAAGACTTCAAACTTATTTAGAAGCAGAAACAAGATAAATAAACCTAGACTAAATGTAAGAAGTTTTAATGAAGTTATTTCTATTGATTCTAAAAACAAAATAGTTAATGTTGAAGGCATGACTACATATGAAGATTTAGTCAATGAAACTCTTAAATATAATTTCATGCCATCTGTTGTTCCACAATTAAAGACTATAACAGTTGGAGGAGCTTATACAGGAGGAGGAATAGAGTCTACCTCTTTTAAATATGGTTTTGTTCACGAAACAGTTTTAGAAGCTGAAATATTACTAAGTTCAGGAAAAACCATAATTTGTAATGCAAAACAAAATTCTGATTTATTTTTTGGCTATCCAAATTCATATGGAACTTTAGGTTATGTTCTCAGATTAAAGATAAAATTAATTCCTGTAAAGAAATTTGTTCATTTAACATATATAAAAATAAACCCTGAAAAAATGTTTCATAAAATGAACGAAATAGAAAAAAAAGGAAATCTAGATTTTTTAGATGGAGTTGTATTTTCAGAAGAGGAAAGTTACATAATTGTAGGTAAATTCACAGATAAAGCTCCTTACACAAACAATTATACTTATATGAAAATATTCTATAAATCAATAAAAAACAGAAATGAAGATTACTTAACAACTAATGATTATTTGTGGAGATGGGATACTGACTGGTTTTGGTGTTCGGAACATTTCTTAGTTCAAAAACCAATTATAAGATTTTTCTGGGGAAAAAGAAACCTGAATTCAAAAACTTATCACAAAATTATGAGTTTAAATGCAAAATACAAGTTAATAGATAAATTACCAATAAAAAAAATAAAAAGTGAGTCTGTTATACAGGATGTTGAAATTCCCTTGGAAAATGCATACAAATTTCTAGAGTTTTTTATGAAAACAATAAAAATTTGGCCTATATGGGTTTGTCCTACAAAAACTTATAATAAAAGTGTAAAATTTGATCTCTATATAACAAATCCTGATAAATTATACTTTAATTTTGGATTCTGGGATCAAGTACAATTAAAGGGAAAGGAAAAAGAAGGATATTATAATAGACTAATAGAAAAAAAAGTTTTAAATTTAAATGGTAAGAAATCCCTATACTCTAGTTCTTACTTTCCTGAAAAAGAATTTTGGAAAGTGTATAATGGTAAAAAGTATTTTGAATTAAAGAATAAATATGACAAAAACAAAGTATTTCTTAATCTCTATGAGAAATGTGTTTTAAAGAAATAATTTTATCTAGCAGTATCATATCTCTCTTCAACTTTCTTTGTTAAAACAGTCTGCCAAAGCTGAATAGTTCTTGATCTAAATGTTCCTGCACAACATAATAAATAATAATCCCACATTCTCTTAAATTTACCATTCTGCATTGACCCATATTTATCTTTAAGTTTATTCCATCCCTTATTTGTGTTTTCATACCATGCCATTAAAGTTTTGTCATAATCAGGACCAAAATTATGAACATCTTCAATAACAAATAATTCCTCAGCAGTTCCGGTTATTTGTGATAAAGAAGGTAAATGCCCTCCCGGAAAAATATAAGTCATTATCCAAGGATCTCCTGCACTAACATTAAGGCCTGTATTTCTCCCAATAGTATGAATAACTGCAACTCCATTATCTTTCAAACAACTATGAATTACGTTCATAAAAGTTTTATAATTTTTAGGACCAACATGTTCCATCATCCCAATGGATGCAACTCTGTCAAACTGACCTTTAGCCTCCCTATAGTCTTTTTCATGAAAAATAACATCTAATCCCTTACATATTTTTTTACCATACTCTATCTGTTCTTTTGAAATATTATATACTTCAACTTTAACTTGATAGTTCTTAGCCAGATGTCTTGCAAGTCCTCCAAAACCCCCACCTAGTTCAAGAACACTCATCCCAGGCTTTAATTTTAATTTTTTTGCAACTAATTCCAATTTAGCTTCCTGAGCCTGATCTAGAGTCTTTGCATTTTTCCAATATCCACAAGTATACTGCATATTTTTGTCCAGCATTGCCTCGTAAAGATCATTTCCAAGATCATAATGTTGCTGAGCAACTCTTTTAGATTTAAATCTTGACTGTTGATTAAAAATAAGAGCTTTTAAAAATCTAAATGCTATTTCTGGAGAAAATTTAATATTTTCTTGTAATTCTGCTTTTGTAATTCTGTAAAAAAACTTGTCTAAAGCCCTACAATCCCAGTCCCCATCCATATAACTCTCTCCTAAACCAAGGCTCCCATATCTCAAAACCCTATCATATATTCTAGAATTGTTTACCTTAATATCCCATGCTCTATTACCATTAATCTTAATATCAGCCAGCTTCAAAGCTTCCTGAATAAATTTCGGTATTTTATCTTTCATATAACAAAATAATAAAATGGATTTAAAAACATATTTATTGTCAAAATTACTCACTTAAAAGACTTGCTTATTTCACTCTTCCAGAAAGATGGTAATGAATTTGAAATAAATCCTGAAAAATCCCCACTATGTATATAAGTCACCCCTTCAACATTTTTATGTTTTTCAAATTTGTTTTCAACTTCCAAATATATTTTTTGAACTATTTTCCTTTCAAAGTCTTTCTGTAATAAAGATGATTGTTTTAGTACAAGGTAGTCTGCCTGTCTTAATATATTAACATCTAAATTTGAAGAATTCTGGGAAATAAAAATAATATTCAGGTTTTTATGTCTTGCAATCAAAATTAAATCGCTTAACAACTTATTCGGTTTACTCATAGACTCTCTAGAACTGAATAAAATTCCCCCTTCATCAATTAAAACATAAGAATTATTTGTTATTTCAGAAACACTATTAACAACGTTTATCCAAGAAGGAAAATCTTCAGCTTTAAATCCAATTGCATAACACTTAACTTTTTTCTGAGAATATATATTTTCAATAAGCTTTATTCCAAATGCTGTTTTTCCGCTACCTCTTGCCCCAATTATAATGCCTATCTTACTATCAGAATTAAATAAAGTTTTTTTCCAGTTAGAATAATTTCCCTTTAAAGTTTCTATAACTTTAAAGTCTTCAAAAACAGATGAAATAGATTCTCTTCTGGATTCAATTTTATTCTTCTCAATGTTAGATTTCAATTTTTTAACAAGATAATAAGGAGATTTAACAATAAAACCAATAACTCTTAAAAATCCATCAGCTTCTTTTCTTTCAGCAGCATCTATTTTTGTACTGTATTTTCTCTTTTTTCTTGCCATTTTAATTATATATAGATAAATATTAATAGATTGCATACTTAAAAAGATTATGAATACTATTAAAAAGGTAAAAAGAGTATTTGTGGTAATTGTAAGTCTGACAGTTTTATCAATAGGTTTTTTATTATTAGTATTACCCGGTCCAGGAATTTTAATTATAATACTGGGTCTTGTAATTCTTGCAGCTGAATTTGTATGGGCAAAAAGATTATTGAAAAAAATAAGAAAAAAAGCCGAATTTGTTCAGAAAAAAATAATTAAGAAAACAAAAAAATAAAATCAATTAACAATACTAGCTCTAATAATAATTATATCTTCCAAAGGCCTGTCATCAGCATTTGTTTCCACCTTAGCAATAGAATCAACAATATCCATTCCTTCTACAACTTCTCCAAATACTGGATGTTTAGAATCTAGAAAATTATTATTTACAAGATTTATAAAAAACTGGCTTCCACCAGTATTTGGCCCTGAATTAGCCATAGATAAAGTACCCCTATTATTTTTATTTCCGCCAGAATGTGTAAATTCATCTTTAATATTATAACCAGGTCCACCCATTCCAGTTCCTGTTGGATCACCGCCCTGAATCATAAAACCATCTATAATTCTATGAAATACAACACCATTATAATATCCCTGTTCAACTAAACTCTTAAAATT
>DATDSF010000070.1:0-3626 GCA_035291345.1 Candidatus Nanoarchaeia archaeon | reverse complement strand
ATATCCTAATATTTTTGCTTCACTAATTGCATGATCTATAGGATGAGGAATATCATTATTTCCCTTATTAACTACATTAGCTTCTCCGATATCACCCATCATCCATAAGCTATAAGCATTTCTTAATTCTCTCATTTAAACTCATATTTAATTTGATTTATAAATCTTACCATTTGTCACCCCTACTTAGTAGACACAGATAGAAAGATTTATAAACTCTAAATACTGGAATTTTATATAAAAATAATCATAAAAAGAAGTTAAAATGAACCTTGAAAATACAATACAAGAAGAATTCAGAATATTTAATGAAAGTGAATCAATAGTTGAAGCTCTTTTAAATAAAGAGACAGCTTATGATCAAGAGCCAAGAGCAATTCTTGGAGCAAGAATACATGAAATGGAACCAGCAATTCCTCAAGAATATTATCTAATGGCTCCACTAGAATCTGCAATACCAGCAGCAAAATTATATAGTAAAAAAAAGAAAAAAGCGTTTTTAGAAGGAACAATAAATAGAAATTTTAAATCTGCTTTAAATGAAATTCCAGAAGATAAACTATTTCCGATTTTATATTCAACACTTCCAAAAGAAGATACAGATTTAGCTAAAAAACACAAAAAGTTTATGAAAATGTCTGCTGCTGCAAATCCTGAAAATCCTGATTTAAATGTATATTTAGGAGAAATAAAAGATAAAGAAATAAGATCCTTAATTGCATTAGATGCTAATGCAAATCCCCAAAGAGTTTTAAATGCTTTCCAATCATATGTAGCGACATTAAGAATGGAATTTGAATTAGGTTTTGCAAATACAAATGGAGAAGTAAATCCACATAAGGTAAGAAGTTATGTAGCTAACAATGTTGATTTAGCAAGCTCTAAAGAAAAAGAGAGAGCTTATTTAGTAACTGGCAGAATGTTAGCTTCTGAGTCAGAAAGAAGCGAAATGCGAAGAGCAGCTTAAATTACAATTTTTATTTTTGTTTATTTTACTTCTATACTTGATTTAACTATTTCAGCCATTACTCTGATAAAATCATCTGTTCTTTTTTGCCAGATATCAATATCATTTCCTTTAATTTCTCTTATTTCACCATGAACTATTTTTCTATGAAAAACATATAAGTCTCTATACCAATTAACATAATCTATTTTAAGCATTTTTGTATCAACAAACATTTCTTTTAGTAAACTTGGTATATGCTCTGTTGAAGGAGGAGTAATTTTATAAGCCATCAATGCAGCCTGAGAAGAATCAACCATAGCCCAAAATAAACCTTCAATAGCTCCAAGCTCGGCAAATTTGCTTCTGTTAAAGTGTTCAGGAGCTCTTTGCAAGGCATTATGAATTGCTTCTGGTGTAGATTTTATTTTTCCTTGTATTAGTAAAGCCTTAAGTGGATTAAAAAATCCTCCAATATCTATGACAGCCTCTCCATATCTTAAAACATTTATAACAACAGGATCTCCCTTCAATAAATCTTCCCACCAAGTTGTTAATTTAACAGTTGTGATATGTAGTTCTTTTGTATAAGGATGTGATGAAGCAATTTTAGCAAGTTCTTCCCTATACCATGCTATAAGTTCCTGATCCCATGAAATAGAAGCATCATCAACAACAATTATAATATCAACATCTGAAGTAGAAGTTGCATTTCCTTTGACAGAACTTCCAAACAAAACAATTGCCTTTATTATTTTATCAAATTTTTTATAAGCTTTAAGAGAAAAATCCATTGCGATATCCCTTTCAGTTTTCAAATCAAGTGTAGGATATTTTTTTTCTTTAGTAAATTTTAATTTAGTATTACTAACTTTTCCAGTTTTATGTTTAGAAAGATGTTTCTTAGCCATGATTAATTACTCTTTTTTACAACAATTATAAGATAATTTAATTTTTAAAAGTATTGGTTTGGAATATTTTTTCAAAAGGTTATTCGTTTTTGGAAACCTTTTTTTAAAAGGTTTAATTTTTAAATGTTATTGAAAGTTAAAAGGAATTTGATTTCTCTAGCTACTCCATCGGAGTTCCTGAAAAACCAGAGCCTCTTCTCTGAATCTGTCCACCTAATTCTGTAGGCAATGCAGAAAATCCTCCACCATACATTGAAAAGTGTTGTTCTGGAAGTGTTGTTCCAAATCCTGCAAAATAACTTCCATATCTGCCGAAAGCTTCATTCCATGTAGGACCTTCTCCACTAGTATATATCGGACTTCCCAACCCTTCTAAAACATAAGGATGTGGAGACTGTTGAAAATTCTGGAAAAAATTTCCACCCTCAAAAACTTTTTTTCCCTTAAATCCTTTTTTATCAAATTCTTCTAACACTTCCTTAATAGGTGTATTTCCCATACCAGGTGGCAAATCAGTATGTGTTGAACCAAAATTATCATTTAAGTGGACATGTTTAACAAATGGTGCAATTATTTTAGCTTCTTCAATTAATTTTTTATTATCAAATCCTTGTTTTCTTAACATTGCAATATGCGATGTATCCCATGTAGCTCCAATAATTTTTTCAGCTGCTTTTTCAGCATCACCCTTACTCATATGATGCTCTTTCATAGCTTGCTCAACAAAAACCTCTCTTGATTGTTTAATTAAATCCTTCAAATCTTGAGCTCTAGAAACTGTCATACCATATGGAGGATTTTCTATACTAACAATTGGTGCTGTCTCTCCAAATTTCTTATAAGCATTAAACGCTACATTTCCCAAAGTCTTAGATGCTTTTTCTTTTGCAAACTGTTCAACTGGAATAAACATATTAGGGTATGGGTCCCCTTTTTCTCTAACTTTTTGATTACGCTCTAAATCACTAAGTCTTTGCAAAGAAATATCAATAATTCTGGATTTTTCAGTAATGTAGCTTATAGGATTTAATTTACCGCTCTGTGCTTCATTACTAAATTTTTTCCATTCATCAGAAATATTTTTCAGCTCTTTTTTCACTTCTGGATTGTCAGAATATTTATAAGCATTATCAAAAATACCAGTAAATGAAGTCTGAACATTCTCTAAAAATAAATCAGCTCTTTTCATTCTTTCATAAGCCTTAATTTCATTAGGATTATTAGGATTAAGTCCAAACTCTCCTGTTTCTTGTGATCTAATAATTGCCGGAGATAAATCAACAACAGCCCCTTGTAACATTTCATCAGCCTCTTTTTTATAAAATGCAAGATTAGTAATTTTATTTGTCCAGTCTGTATGATTGATGCTACGTAACAAGTCCTCTGGTTCTGAAATTTTACCTTCTCCTTTTTCACCAACCTGCCCAGGATAATATTTTAATTCTCTTATCAAAGGAGTCAACTGACCTGTATCTCTGTTAACTGCAATCATTTTCTGAATTAGTTCCTTTTTTTTATCTTCAGGATCCAGCATATGTTCTGTTCCAGAAGTATTTGAAGAATGTATTGTAACAGGAACATTTCCTTTAGGATCTAAATCATGAGCTCTTTCAATAATATTAGTAAATTGTCTCTCAACTACCTCCCTATTGGTTTCATCCCATCCCTGCTGTGTAAAACCAGATGGATCAAGTATAGGTGCATGTAAAGAAGTCTCGCTTCCTGTTAACTTAGTTAATCTATTAATTTCTTTCAAATGACTTTTAGGA
>DATDSF010000069.1:0-6315 GCA_035291345.1 Candidatus Nanoarchaeia archaeon | reverse complement strand
GAAAAGTCTTTCAAAGAAACTAATTAAGATTTTTGGAAATAGTAAACTTAGAAAGAAGTTTGAGAGAAACAGCTTTCTTCTTGTAAGAAAATATGACATTGAAAAAAGTATATCTGATTTAGAAGAAGTATATTATTCTTTGATTAAAAAGGCTTAAATATGATTTTGTAGTGTTTAAATCATGTTTATTGTCAAGAAAAAAATTTCTGGTAAAGAGTATTATTATATACAGGAAAGCTACAGATCTGAGAGTGGTAAAGTTAAATCAAAAACTCTTTCTTATGGTGGAAAAAACAGGGAAGATGCTGAAAAAAAGTTAGAAGAACTTAAAAATAAATTTCAGTTGGACAAAAACTCTGCGATAGAAAACAATATAAATAATGGTAATGAAAGCATTTTTATGATTCAGGATGATATAGAACATAGTGATAATGGATTGAAAAGTATAGAAGAGCTTGCTAATTTCTGCAAAGCAAAGGGTTTTGTTTTTAGATCAAGTGATATTTATGGAGGTTTAAGTGGATTCTGGGATTTTGGACCTTTAGGAGTTGAATTATTTAATAACATAAAACAAAATTGGTGGAATTTTTTTGTAAAGAAAAGAGATAATATGGCTGGAATGGAAGCGAGTGTTATTAGTCATCCTAGAACTTGGAAGGCAAGTGGACATATCTCAAGCTTCTCAGATATGGCTGTTGTATGTAAAAAATGTGGAAGAGCAACAAAAATTGATAAAAGTGAAGTTGGAAAGGTGAATTGTGATAATTGTGGAGGAGAATATGATATTAAGGGAGAATTTAATTTAATGTTTAAGACATCAATAGGAGCATTGAATCCTCTAGATGCTTATCTAAGAGGGGAGACAGCTCAGGGAATGTTTCTAGACTTTAAATTAATACAACAAACTTCAAGATTACAATTACCTTTTGGAATTGCCCAGATAGGAAGATGTTTCAGAAATGAAATTGCTCCAAGAGACTTTATGTTTAGGAGCAGAGAGTTTCATATAGGTGAATTTGAATTTTTTATACATCCTGATGAAAAGAAATGTGATTTGTTAATGGAAAGTCATCTTAATACAGAATTTTATTTATTAGATGAAGAAACTCAGAAATCTGGAAAATCAGATTTAAAAAAAGTTCAAATGAAAGAGCTTTTGGAAAAGGGAAAGCTTGATGAATGGCATGCTTACTGGCTTACTGAACAAATTATCTGGTTTAGATCCCTGGGTTTGAATGAAATAAAGATAAGGGAACATACTAAAGATGAATTGAGCCATTATTCTTCTGCAACCTTTGATCTTGATTATATGTTTCCATTTGGGTCTTATGAATTTGCAGGAAATGCCAATCGTGGGCAGTATGATTTGAAACAACATCAGAATGAAAGTAAAGAGGATATGAGTATATTTGATGAGAAAACTAAAAGTAAAGTTATACCTAGAGTTATAGAACCAACATTTGGAATGGAAAGAGTTTTTATGGCTATTTTAACTAAGGCATATACTTTTGACAAGAAAAGAGATTATGTTGTCTTAAAAATTCCTGCTAAACTTGCTCCTATTAAAGCTGCTGTCTTTCCAATTGTTAAAAGAGAGGATTATGAGAAAATTTGTGTTGATATCGTCGAGAAATTAAGAGAAGAGTGGAATGTTGTTTATGATAAAAGTGGAAGTATAGGGAGAAGATATGCAAGAAATGATGAAATAGGTACACCTTATTGCATAACTGTCGATGAAGAAAGCATTAAAAATGATTCTGTAACAATAAGAGATAGAGACACAACAAAACAAATTAGGGTAAAAATCAATGAATTATCTGATATTTTAAGAAAATTAATAAAAAGAGAAATAGAATTTGAAAAATTGGGAACATTAATATAAATAAAAAAAATAAAAAAATTTAGGTTATTTATCTTTTCTTTTTCTTTGCAGCTTTTTTCTTTGCCATTTTGATTGTATCCTCCTGTTTAGTTTTAAATAGAACTATTTCTTAATTTTTTTAAAGAATAAATTTAGATTTTTAAAAATCATGTAGTTAAATTTGTTTTTATGTTTTATTTTCTTTTTATTTATAAGTTATTTCTATTTATAAATTTATCTTATTTTTTCAATTTTTTAAGAAATTTATTTTTTCTCCTGTTTTTTTACCGTCGGGAAAAATAAAATGTGTTTTATCACTTAAAAATTAATATTATTTTTAAAAATAATTTGTAAAAATCACAAAATAATTTTTATGGACCTGCCGAGAATCGAACTCAGATTTATCGACTGCCAGCCGACCGTTTTACCACTAAACTACAGGCCCACATAAAAAGAACCCATGGTTCTTCTTATGACATCTCCTTACTACCGACTATTAATTATAAAAAGAATTTTTGATTCTTCTGGTTATGATATCTCCTTTAAAAATCCAAAACTTCCTTTAATCTCTTGAATAAATTGTATTTATTTTAAGTTTATTATTGTATGTTTGAATATTTTTTAAAAGTTTATAATCACTTGAGATGATTCTTTTTTTATTTATTTTTATATTTGTTAAATTAATTTTATCTTTTACTGAAGCTGATATAAGTATTAAGAGAAAAGAGTAGATTACTTTATTTGATGTTTTCACATGTTCTAGACTTATAGATTTTATTTTTTGATTTTTGATTTTAATTTTAAATTTTTCAAACATGATTCTTTTAGCACCATTTTCTATAGACTCGTTTTCTTCTAATCTTCCACCTGGTAGCCCTAATTTATTTTTAAAAGGTCTTTTAGTTCTATAATAAAGAAAAGCTTCTTTTTTATTGCCGATATGGATTAATATTACTGGTAATGGAGATTTTTTATCAGAAAGATACGGGATTAGGAATTCAGATGCTTTACTTAAAGAGTATATATTTTTCTCCCTTACAATTATACCTTTATCTTTAAGTTTTTTTAAATAATATGCTAATTTATTAGACCTTATTTTAAGAGACTTTTCAATATCATTAAATTTTAATTTGTAGTTTTCTATAAATAATTTTAATATTTGCTCTTCTATCATTTAGTCAATTTTTTTGAGGAACTATTTAAATATAATTATAGTTAATTTATTTTATGTATGATAAAAATCAGACGCATTACATTGTCGTTACAGGTATTATTGTTAGAGATGGTAAATATTTAATAGTTAAACGAGCTGATTGGGAGAAAGCATTTCCTAGTAAATGGACAGTTCCCGGAGGCAAACTTGAAGTTTTAGATTATGTTCTGAGAAAAAAAGATACATCAGACCATTGGTATAATGTTTTTGAGAATTTATTACGAAGAGAGGTTAAAGAAGAAGTTAATCTAGAAATAAAAAATTTAGGTTATGTAACTAGTTTAGTTTATATAAGGCCGGATGGAATTCCATGTTTGATTGTAAGTTTATTTGGAGAAGCCAATGATCTAGATCAAGATGTTAAGCTTTGTGACGCTTTGACTGATTATAAATGGGTTAATCTAAGTGAAGCTAAGGATTATGATCTAATTTCAGGTATTTTTGAGGAACTTGAAATTTTAGATAAATTTCTTAACGATGGTGGCAATATGATTTGGACAGGGAAATAGTTTTAAAGTATAGTCTAAAGATAATAAAGATTATAAAGTTCAGTTTTTTTCTATTAAAATGTTAGATTATATTACTAATATTATTAAAAGTGCTTATCAAAGAATGATTGGTTATGAACCTGAAGAAACTCATGTTTTGGAAGAAGGTAAAATTTCTTTAGAAAAATTGCTGGCAAAAACCAGATTTAGACAAAATGTTAGGGCTGTACATCTTGCTAATTTGGCTGAAATTGACAAGCGTAGATTGGATTATCAATAAAATGGAAGATTGTATATTCTGTAAATTTATCAGTGGAGAGATTAAAGTTAACATAATATATGAAAATGATAATTTCATTGCATTTCCTGATGCTAACCCTCAAGTTAAAGGTCATACTCTAATTATTCCTAAAAAACATTACGTTAATTTCCTGGACTTACCATCAACACTTGGCGGAGAATTGTTAGATGCTGTCAAAGCTGTTGCAGAGATACATTTTAAAGATAAAAGTGTTGAGGGATTTAACATAATTCAGAATAATTTTCCCATAGCAGGACAGATTGTTATGCATGCCCATTTTCATATGCTTCCAAGAAGGAAAGGAGATGGGTTTAAAATATAAATAAATGGCTATACCGAGAGTTGAACTCGGAACCTCCTGCTTATGAGACAGGCGTTCTACCGCTGAACTATATAGCCATATAAAAGAACAAATTTAGATAGTTTAAAAAGCTATTTAGAAAGGATTTTAAATTGATTAATGCTTAATATATTATGGCTCTTGAGAATATAACTTCTACTTTTGGAGGAAATGTTGAGGATAGTTTCAGACTTCTTATAACTATTATGCAGATTTTAGGAGGGTTGATAGGGATATATTTAATATTCTGGATTGTAAATTTTATTTTTAATATAAGAAAAAATAAATTGCTTAAGGAAATTCTACGAAATTTAGAAGAAATTAATGAAAAGTTTAATGTTAAGAAAGTAAAATAACTGTTAATTAATATCTATTTTTTAGTTAGGGATATATCCATTGTAGAAACATGTATTTTTCTACCACTTGGATCTTCAAATTCATCAGTGCTTGTTTTGATTAACTCGTTTATTTCCATACCCTTTTCTTTCAGATTTTTTTTAACAACTTCTGAAACATCAACTGCTTTAGATATAAATTTTCCACGAGCTTTGATTATTATTGAAGTACCATTTTCTTTTATTTGCATAAGAGAAGCAATAACATACTTCATAAAAGGTTTATTTCCTATAAATATCTCGTTTGTCCCTGACTTTATATTTTCCCCTTCTTTTCTAATTTTTTCAGCCATATTGTCATCACTCTAATTCTTTTCTTGGTTTTGTCTTGGTTTTGGAACATTACTAGCTCTTTTTAACCTTGTAATATATCCTGCTATTTTGTTTCTTGTACCTTTATCAGGCATACTATAATTTTCATTTATTACTTTTTTATTTTCCTCAAAACTTGTACTTACTTGAGAATTTTCCTTAAGTATAGTTTTTGCTGTTCTTTTTATCAGAGTTGATTTTATTCTTCCCATTTTTTACATGATTATACTTAAACCTTAATCTTTTGGTATTTAAACTTTTCTAGCTTAGTTTTATACATATAGCTCGTATTTGGTTAGATTTATTAAGCCACATTATTTAATAATTAAAAGTAAAAGGAGGTTGAAATGAAGTGTAATTGCAGTGTTGGCAATATAGTGCTTGGCATTATTATTTTGATACTAGCTTTGTGGCCAAGTTTGCTGGGAGACATGGTATCAAAATGGATTGTTGTTATTGCAGCGATATTGTTGATAATACATGAACTTTGGCATAAGCATAGTTGGATGTCAAGAAATAAAGGAATGAAATCTGATATGCCTGCTAAGAAAAAGAAAAGATAATTTTTATTTTATATTTTTTTCTTTTTTCTTTTATATTATTTAGACTAAACTTTAAATAATCAGATTCTTTTTTTAAATAATGGTTAGTAAAAAAGTTAAACCTCAAAAAACTAAAAAAAATACCAAACTGATTAATACTGTCTTAAGCGGGGAGAGCATAATAAGTTCTTCAAAGGAAGCAGTAGATCTTTACAGCAGAAGTTTTTTTGGTGAACATATTAGTGGAAAGATAAATTACTCTTTAGTTGAAGCTTTATACTTAGCTGAAAAAAACAAAATTCAAGTAAGTTATAATTCAAAAAAATTAACTTTTAGCAAACTTATGGAGAAATGTAAGAAGATTGATTCTAAAATTCAAGTAAAGTTTTTGGTTTTCAAAGATTTAAGAGATAGGGGTTATTTATTAAAAAGTGCGCTTAAATTTGGTGCAGATTTTAGAGTATATGAAAAAGGAAGCAAGCCCGGAAAGGAGCATTCTAAATGGATATTATACCCTGTTTCGGAAAATCAGGAATTAACATGGCACGAATTTTCAGCCAAAAATAGAGTTGCTCATAGCACTAAGAAAAATCTTTTAGTTGCCATAGTTGACAGTGAAGGCGGTATAACTTATTATGAAATTACCTGGACTAGGCCTTGATTAATTAGATTTTTTATCATCTTTTTTAATAGAAATAAATGAGTTACTTATTACAGGAGTTTGATATATATGCGAGCATTTATCACATCTTAATGTAAGGACTGTTGTCATTCCAGTAAGGACTTTAGCTCCCTTTGATATAACTTTCGAACCTATTTTTAGTGTTATTTCAGCATTACACTTTGGACATTTCATTATAAAA
>DATDSF010000068.1:0-4917 GCA_035291345.1 Candidatus Nanoarchaeia archaeon | reverse complement strand
CATCCATTGGTTAAAGAATGGTTTTTCTCAAAATTTAAAGAGTTTTCAATAACTCAGTTATATGGAGTTCCTGCAATATGGGAAAGAAAAAATATCCTTGTATCAGCTCCAACAGGTGGAACAAAAACACTAACATCTTTTTTATCAATTATAAACTATCTTGTAATTTTAGCAGAAAAACAAGAGTTAGATAATAGAGTTTATGCTGTCTACACATCTCCTCTTAAGGCACTTGCAACAGATATAAGTAAAAATTTAATAGAGCCTCTCAAAGAAATAAATGACTTAGCAGACTCAAAAAATATTAAACTCCAGGAAATAAGGGTAGGATTAAGAACAGGTGACACAACAGTTGCTGAAAAAGCAAAGATGACTAAAAAAGCTCCCCACATACTTATTACAACTCCTGAATCTTTAGCAATAATACTTACTAGTAAGGTTTTTGTTGAAAGTTTAAGAGCTGTTGAATTCTGTATTATTGATGAAATTCACGCCCTTGATAATAAAAGAGGAACTTATCTAAGTATTAGTTTAGAAAGACTGAATGAAGTTTCAAAAGTGTTTCCAGTTAAAATAGGTTTAAGTGCTACAATCTCTCCTTTAGAAGAAGTAGCTAAGTTTCTTGTAGGAATAGATAAAGATAGAGAAGTAGAGATAGCAAAAATACCTCTTCAAAAGAAAATAGATGTTCAAATACTAACCCCTGTTAAAGATTTAATAGAAGATACTAATATCCATATTGAAACTTACCATTTATTAAACAATTTAATAAATGAACATAAAACAACTCTGATATTTACAAATACAAGAGCTGGAACAGAGCGCGTAGTTTCACATTTAAAAGATAAATTTCCAACAGAATATGGGGATAATATAGCTGCTCACCACTCTTCGCTAAGCAAAGAACACAGATTTGGTATTGAAGAGCGTTTAAGAAGAGGCGATTTAAAAGTAGTTGTTTGTTCCACAAGCCTGGAATTAGGAATTGATATAGGTTATATAGATTTAGTAATCATGCTAGGTTCTCCAAAGGCAAGTTCAAGAGCTCTTCAAAGATTAGGAAGAGCAGGACATAAATTACATGATACTGCAAAGGGCAGGTTTATAGTAATGGACCGTGATGATCTTGTAGAATCTAGCGTTATACAAAAAGAAATGATTGAAAAAAAGATAGATACAATAAGATTTCCAAAAAATTGCCTTGATGTTTTATCTCAGCAGATATATGGTATGGCAATATACAAAATATGGAATGTTAGTGAAATATTTGAATTGCTCAAAAAAAGTTATTGTTATCATGAATTAAGTAAAAATGATTTTTATGATGTTATAAGTTATCTTGCAGGAGAGTATGCTTTGGAAAAATCAAATATTTACGGAAAAATATGGTATGACGCGGAAACTCAGCAGATAGGAAAAAGAGGAAAATTAGCACGTGTAATATACTTAACAAACATAGGAACAATTCCAGAAGAATCTTATATAGCTGTAAAACTTGCTCTGGCAGGAGGTGGTGATGGAAATAAAATAGGCCATATAGATGAGGGATTCATGGAAAGAATGAAAAAAGGAGATGTATTTGTTTTAGGTGGGAGTAAATATGAATATTCTTATGTAAGAGGAATGAACCTATATGTAAGACCAGCTCTTCATAAAAACCCTACAATTCCATCATGGTTTTCAGAGATGTTGCCTTTAAGTTTTGATTCAGCTGTAGAAATAGCAAGATTCAGGCATTTAATGTATGAAAAATTTCATTCTAAAAAAAATAAAACAGAAATAAAAGAGTTCATAAAATCTCATTTATATGTTACAAACGAAATATCTGAAAGCTTATTTAATTATTTTAATGAACAATACAAATTCTCAGAAATACCGCACTCAAAAAAAATAACTATTGAAAGATATAAAGCTGAAAAAAATTATCTTCTTGTAAATAGTATGTATGGTCGTAGAGTTAATGATGCTCTTTCAAGATCATTAGGATTTTTAATGGGCAGAGCTGGAAGTAGAGATGTAGAAATAGGTGTAAGTGACAGTGGGTTTTATTTTGCGGGGGAAAAACTAGAAATAGAAAAAGCTCTGAAATTCATTACTCCAGAAAATATTGAAGAAGTTTTGATAGAAGCTGTTGAAAGAACAGATATTTTAACAAGAAGATTTAGGCACTGTGCAACAAGGTCTTTGATGATACTAAGAAATTATAAAGGGCATAATAAAACAGTAGGTAAACAGCAGATGAAATCTCACTTTTTATTAGCAGCCGTTAAAAAAGTATCAAAAAACTTCCCTATACTTAAAGAAGCTAGAAGGGAAATCTTAGAAGACCTTATGGATTTGGAAAACGCAAGAAAGATAGTTAGTCTAATAAAATCAAACCAAATTGAAATCAAATTCCTTGACGTTAAACTACCAAGTCCATTTGCCATGAACCTCATTCTTCAGGGTCACACAGATCTTATAAAAATAGAGGACAAGCAACAATTTTTAAAAAGAGTTCACGAACTTCATCTGAAAAGCATAGGAGAAAAATAAAATAACCTTATAAATTAAATATTCTAAGAATTTATATGAAACAACAAAAAGAATTTAAATTCCTAAATAAGTGTTTGCTTTTACCTAAGCATAAAATACTTGTTTTCGGAGATATGCATCTTGGCTACGAATATATGTTAAGAGAGTTTGGTGTAAATTTTCCTCAGAAACAGATAGAGCAGACATTTAATGAAATAGAAGAAAACATCAAGCAAGCACTGAAATCTGTTAAAAAACTGAATAAAATTGTTTTTCTTGGAGATATAAAACATTATTTTGCATTTAATAAAGGAGAAAGAAATATTGTTTTGAACCTTTTGGATTTACTTGAAAAATATATTTCAAGAAAAGATATAATTCTTATAAAAGGGAATCATGAAAAAATGAATATAATAAAAGATAAGGATTTTTTAGATTATTATGTCTATAAGGATATAATATTCATTCACGGAGATCGAGAAATAAAAGAACTCTTCTCAAAAAATATAAGCTATATTATTATGGGACATTTACATCCAGCAATAAACTTAATTGACAACCAAAAGATACGCTCTGAAAAATATAAATGTTTTTTGCTTGGCAAATATAAATCTAAAGAAGTTATAATTCTTCCAAGTTTTCTTCCATTGATCGAAGGCACAAGTATAAATGAGTATTTAAGTGATGGTAACTGTTTTATACCTGAAAAAAATCTTAAGACTTTTGATGTTTTTGTCATATGTGAAAAAAAAGTTCTGAAATTTGGGAAGTTGAATAAGTTAATTTGAATAATATACTGACAAAAACTTTTTAAATAGTTCTAGGTAAAATTTATAATAATAAAATGAAAACTAATTCAAAATTAAATAAACTACTGGCTGTTTCAGGAATAACATTGGCTTCATTATTTGCTTACAATAAAGTTTCTGAAGCAAATTCTATTCCATTAAATATACCTGTTTATGAAAAAATATCAATAAACGAATATCCAGTATTTATGTTAAAGGAATACTATCATCAAAGCAAAGAACAGCTTGGACATCTTCCAAAAACATGGAATGAACATATTTTAATAACAGATTCAATGACTTTTTCTCCAGATGAATACGGGTTTCAGAGTCAAGATAGCAGAGAATTAAATCTTGCAGAAATGCAGAAATTATTAGGCATGAAAGTTGGTGATGGAGATAAAGTTAAATGGATGTTTATTAGATAATTTTATTTTGCTGGTAATTATAACAGGCGCCCGAAGGCGCCTTAGATAAAGGGTTGAGCCAAAGAATAAGTATGATAATTTATAAAAATTAAAGAGGGATAATTTGGCGGTGGTTTGCCATAAAATCTCTTTGTATTTTTTATGTCTTTATTTTCCTTTGATATGTTGTTGATTGGTTTCATTTTTCTCCTCCGTTTTTCCCATAAGGGAAAGTTTGATAAAGAAAACCGTTAGGTTGTCTTTATGAAATATTGAAGAAAACCCTTTATTAAGCACTTGTTAAAGAAAAATTAAGAAAAATCATAAAGAGAATTAATTCACAAGCCTTAAAAAGCAAAAATCCTCTTGATTATTATAAAAAGGTTATAAAATGGCTAATATATACCTGGTTCCAAACTGGTTCTTTTCATATAGCATTGGTCTTGAAATAGCTTTTGCTCTTATTACAATACTTGTTGCAAGCTACTCATTTAGAATATACAATTTATGTAAAGAAAAGGAATACAAAAGTTTTGGGATAGGTTTTATATTCATAGCAGTATCATACCTTGTCTGGGCTTTTGTAAATCTTTTTTTATTAGACAAAATTTCAAGTGGAGTTCAGGCACTTACACTCCAGGAATTTGTTTCAATAGGTTCCGTAGGAATTTACGTTTACATGCTTTTCACCCTAATAGGATTGGCAACTCTTGCATACATCACTTTAAAGACAAATAACAATAAGATATATGCTTTAATGATTATAATTTCTATTGTTGCTCTAACATTCAGTCTTAATAAAGCAATAACTTTCCATTTATTATCAGCTATATTTTTAATATTCCTAATATCACATTTTTTTATACACTATCTTAAAACAAAAAAGCATAAAAACCTCTTAATTCCAATAGCTTTCGTGCTTCTTTTAGCAAGCCATATACATTTCATTTTTGCAATAAATCATTATGTATATTATGTTGCAGGCCATATTACAGAACTAATTGCATATTTAATGATACTAGGAAGATTAATACTAATTGCCAGAAAATAATAAAGGTAAAGGAATTATTATGAAAAAACGTAATAAACTTGAAATAATAAGAGATATTCTGAATGTAATCCGTAGTAGAAACGGGAAAATAAAGCCCACACATATTCTCTACAAGTCTAACCTTTCACATCAAATGATGGAAGAATATCTAGCAGAA
>DATDSF010000067.1:0-9504 GCA_035291345.1 Candidatus Nanoarchaeia archaeon | reverse complement strand
TTTTATCAATTTAGAAAGAAATCACTTTCTTCAACATCAGAATATGCAATCAAATCAGTCATGCTTATAAGGCCTACAAGTTTTTTATCTTTAAGAACAGGTATTCTTTTTATTCTTCTCTCAGTCATTATTTTTACAGCTTCCTGAACATCAGAATATGCGTCAATTGTGATTACTCTTTTGCTCATTATGCTTGTAATTTTATTGTCAAGCTTATTAATATTTTTCATAACATCTCTTTCAGTCAAAATACCTTTTATTACATTATTTACAACAACTATCAGACTTCCTATGTTTTTATCAGACATGATTCTTGCAGCATCTCTCAATGTTGCTTTATCATCAGTCACAACAGCCTTGCTCATTATCTCTCTTACTTCCATTTTACCTCTTTTATTTTAGTTTAATGAATATAACTTAATTTGTTTATAAATATTGTTAAACTTATTAAGATGATTTTTCAGAACATAGATAGCCTAAGAAAGCAATAGGACTTAAAACATCATACATCAAATGATCTGTTACCTGGGCAAGATTCTTTAAACAGCTTGTTTCATCAATTCTATTTCCTGCTTCATCAACACCATAAAGCCATTCTCTGTATATTTTTGGAATTATCTCTCCAGAAACATCTTCCTGTCTTGTGTTTTCCCCACAAATAGCCCCTTCAATATTAGCTAACTGAGCTCTTCTTAATCCAAATCGCCCTTTAATCTTCCTAGCAATTTTATATAAATCAAAATGCTGTTTTCCAAACCACTCTCCAAGATCAGAATTTCCATTAAATAATAATCCATTATGTCTTGCTCTTGAAGTTATTCTTGGAACATCAAAACTTTCACCATTATATGTTATAAAACCAGAATGATCTCTCTCCATATATT
Source organism: Candidatus Nanoarchaeia archaeon (assembly GCA_035291345.1). Classification (GTDB taxonomy): domain Archaea; phylum Nanobdellota; class Nanobdellia; order Pacearchaeales; family GW2011-AR1; genus JACPLR01. Next base: position 8,620 of record DATDSF010000067.1, on the reverse strand, counting down.
CTCCTACTCTTTCAAGAAATGCATATAAAATTGCCTTTTCTTCAGAAGGATCTCTTGCAAATAATATCTCTGGTTTTACTTCATGATTTAAATGAGCCATACCAATCATAAATATAGGATTAGCCATATTTAACCCGCAGTTTTCTACATCAAAAACCATAACATTATCTCTGTAAAGACCTGCAGCCTCAGGGTTTAGAACAGATAAAGCCTCTCTCATGTTTCTTCTTTTTATATTAGGCATATATTTTTCCAAAGCTCTTCCAATAGGGCTGTCTTTAAAATCACTGGAATCCCTTTCAATAACAACATATTTTCCATGTTTATTTTTTTCAACTCTCTCACCATGAATTCCAAGACTTCCAAGACTTTTTTTAACATATGGTGCAGGTTCTTTCCTTTTATCAGTTGTCTGGCTTTTATCCTCTTTAATTTTCTCAGCTAAATCACTAAGTCTTCTTAAAGAATCAAGACTCCAAGTTAATCTTGAAGTATAGTTTGTCGGTTGTTCAACAGCAGACCAATAAGTTGTTGAACCATTAACTCTTCCTCTAATTAATCCACTTTCACTTAAGCTTGAAATAGCCCTATGGATATTATTTTTGCTGTCTGACGACTTTTTAACAACCATATCTGTAGAAGCTCTTCCATCCAGATCAGAAATTAATCTGTAAATCCTTTTTTCATTAACATTTTTCCCAATTGTGTTTTCATGATCTTCTCCCCTTACAAGCGTTGCAGGTCTTAAAGAAACTTCTTCATGAATATCAACTAAATAATCTAAACTATGAATTCTTGGTCTAAATTCAGCTATTTCACCTTTAAAATCAGTTTTTATTCTTCTAATAACTTCCTTAAGTCTTTCATTAAAATCTTCAAATCTAAAAACTCTAATTCCTGCATCCTTAATTTCATCCAAATATTTTAAATAAAGGCTATCTCTTTGGTTTAAAACTAAAACATTGTCAGTCATTTTATTTCCATCAGACCATTTGTTTTTTTCATGAGCATATCTTCTTACCAAATCTTCAACCATTTTTTTAGTCGGAACAAAAAAACCATTCTTAACTTCAATAGCTGTATTTCCTATCCTTAAATCCGGTAAACCATAAACCCTTTCCCCATGATTATCTGTGTAGTTAAATTTTAGAATATCTGTACGTCCTTTATCATAATTTCTAACTATCTCTCCTTCTTCATTAATAATATCTTCCAAATCTACACCAACTAAAGGAGCCCATGAAAATAAAAACCCTGTTAAGGCTTCACTTATTTTTGCGATTTCTTTTCTTGCTTTAACACTTACCTCAATATCTTTCCTTTTTAATCCAGTAAGAGCCATAACAGTCTGCGTATAATTGTAATGTCCTTCTTGCCCTGCAAGCTTAAGCACATCATATAATAAATCATTTTCAGATGGTAAATCAGAATTTTGCAGATAAGCTTTATTTACAGGCAGACCTAAATAAAATCTTTTTAATATTTTCTCTCTTAACTTTTCTGGTTTGATTTCTCTTTTCCCACTTCTCCTTAATTGTATTCTTCTATAAAGACCATCATAAGGTTCTCCCATAGAATTCATTACTTCTTCAAGTCCTCCATGAGTTCTGTGTGATGCATGAAACTGCCGTCGATGTTTTATAGAAAAATCCTTTATTCTTCCTAATCCAAATTCTTCAGGAGCAAGAATCTCATTTCCAGATTCAATAAATTCATTAACTTTATCTTCAGGCCAGTATTCTCTGATTGTACTTCTAATTTCATCAAGACTTGTTAATCTAAATACCATTCCTTCATCAGATCTTGTGGGTAATCCTAAAGCTTTTTTACCAACAGTATAATTCGGCTTTTCTCCCTCTAGTAAAGCACGAAGCTTTATTTTCATAGTTAGAAATTTTGAGTGTCCTTTTCTTTCTTTATGTTCTGCTTGATAGTGATATTCTTCAGTTATTTTAGAGTCGCTTGGTAAATAAAAACCATTTTTAGATAAGCCAGGCCCAAAAACACTAAATCCGCCTCCAGGATGCTTTAAAATTTCATAATCTCCAACTTTCTCTCTTTCTCTTTTAGCTTTTGGAATATTCCTTTTTTGAACTCTCATTTTTACTTAGATCCTCTTAAAATCATTGGCAATCTATCTACTTGATGCAGGAGTATGGTTCCTTTAACTCCTGAATTTTTAGCATCATCAAAAAGTTCTTCAAGACTTAATCTCCTCACTTTAATTTCACCCATTGTCATACTAACATCTTCAACATCTACAATAGATTCGCTTATTTTTAATTCATCTGCAATTTTAAACACACTTGAAACAGTTCCCCTTAATCTTTTTTCATCAACAACAATTCCTTCACTTAAAGAATACCTATACACTTCTCTAGTAAAATCTTCAGCATCATCAAATAAATCTCCATCACTTAAAAAATCTTGACCATTATTAAGACAATAATTTAAAAAAGCTTTTTTTTCAGGAGATGAAACAAAACTAGAGTGTAGATTCTGCCTTAAAATTCTCCTGGATTTTTCATGAGTATGGTAAACTTGGCATAATAATTTATCTTCAAGTTTTTCCAAATTTTTTTGAGATGTACTCTTGCTGGAAATACTGCTTGATACTGCATTAAAATCAAGGCCTAATGATTTTGAAAGCTCACTAATAAATAACAGTCTTTCTTTATCTGGTAAATATGGCAAAGCTTCTTTTTCAATCACTCTAAGGACTTTCCATCTTCCTGTAATATTAGAAATATCTCCATCTTCAATTCTTTTTTCTATATAAAATTCTGCTAAACTTTTTCTATCTTCTTTAGCTAAATACTCTCGCAAATTTTCTCCACTTTCAACAATATCAGCAGGATCTTTTCCATCTGGTAAAAGACAAATATAGCTTGGAGTACTGCCTATAATTTTGATTCCTGCTCTTATTGCAGCTTCTTTACCAGCATTGTCTCCATCAAAAACAAGATTAATATCACACCCTCTAAAAGTACTTTGGAAGATTTTTATGTGATCTGGAGTTAATGAAGTTCCGCCTGTTGCAACAATATTTTCAATACCTTGTTTATTGGCCTGGATAACATCAAAATATCCCTCTCCAATAAATAATTCTTTTGCATCTCTTGCAGGTTTGAAAGCCTGATCAATTCCATAAACAACTTCTTTCTTATCATATAATGGGTTTGCACAAGAATTAATATATTTTGGAGTTCTTTCATCATCTTCTCTTAAGTTTCTTCCGGCAAAAGCTATAACCTTACCATGCATATCAGTTATAGGAATAATTAATCTATCTCTAAAAAGATCATACACATTTCCCTCATTTTTTCTAATAAACCCTAAAGTTTCAGCTTTTTTAATAAGCCCTAAAGTTTCAGCATCTCTCTCTTACACCTAATCCTCTTAAATGATTTACTAATAAATCCCATGCATCTGGAGCATATCCAAGTCTAAATTTTCTTGCTGTTTCAATATCAATCTCTCTTTTTTCTAAATAATCTCTAGCTTTACGACCATCTACAGGGTCTTTTAACTTATCCATATAAAATTTCAAAGCTCCTTGCATAATCTCTGAAAGTTTATCCTTAACTCCTCTTTCATCTCTTTGTTGTTTTGTAAAATCTAAATGAATTCCAATACCTTCACCTAAAAGACTTACAGCTTCATTAAATGATAAACCCTCATATTCCTGAATAAAATTAACAACATCTCCTCCTTTTTCACATCCAAAACAATAATATGTCTGGCTTGTAGGATTAACATGAAAAGAAGGTGTTTTTTCATTATGAAATGGACAGTGATAGAAATCTCTTTTCTGCGGTTCTCCAATTCTTTCCTTTATAACCTCGTTAATATCATAGTTTGATTTTATCTCTTCAATAGCATCTCTAATTTTATACTCTCTCATAAGCCCTCCTTTAGACTCTTTTTTAATCACAAATTGCGATATTTATCAATAAAAATAAGCGTTTATTAATATTTAGTTGTTGGAAAAATACTAGAATGGTTATTACTTTTCTTAAATGAATTAGATAGAAGCTCTTCTTAAAGATGTAAATGGTATGTGTCTTGAAGGTTCAATAATTTTATCCACTATTCTTTCTTCTAAAGCTCTTTCAGCATCATATAAACTATCATTTGTAAATTTGCCTTCCCAATATTTAACTGATTTTCCTGTTCTTTCACTGAATATTTCATAAAATCTTCTTCTATTTTTCTTCATAAATTCATTCCAGTTTTCAGAAGATCTTACTGGTGTTCCTTCTTCATACTTGTAACCATCGTGAACCATAATCGTTGATCCTCTACTTATAGCCCTTACCTGTCCTGCTTGAAGTATAACAGCTGCCATGCTTAATGCCTGACCATAGACCTCAATATTTACAGGAGCTTTAGAATTTCTAATAGCATCGTACATCCCCCATCCATCTAAAATTGATCCCCCTTCACTATTTAACATAACAACAATAGGACTTTCACCTGTAGTATTTAAATTAGATAAACCAGTTAGCAATTTTCTATGAGAATCTCCATCTATCTCCCCATATACATGTATAACTCTAGATTTAACATCCAGACCATATAAAAAAGTATTTTCAAGTTCATCTGCACTATATCTTTTAACCATCCCATTGCCAGATAGTACTCCGCTTGTTCCAGCTCTTATTTTTCTTTTATTATTTGCCATTTCTAAGTAAAATTTATATAACTTTTATAGGTTTAAAAACATAATTATTGTTAAAATTAATAGAACAAATAAGAATATTTATTTAATAAACTCAAATACTGCTTCCCTTAAATGTATCTCCATCTTGGTTTTTCTGAGTATTTGAATATGGATTTTCTTGTCTCTTAGGGTCTGAACTTCCTTTGAGCTTTCCAATTTCCTCTTCCATATCATGTATTTTTTTCTCAACATCAGAAAGACTGAAATCAGCAGGATTTACAGGTTTTGCAGTCTCTAATTTAATTGATTCTCCATGTTTTGTTTTTATTCTAACAACCTTTGATCTTGAATGTTTTCTTCCATGCTTAAAACCAAATTTTCTTGCACCTACAAATATTAAAGCCCCTCCAATAAGAACAACTCCAATTATTATCCAGAAGAATTTATTTTTAACAAAAATATTCCCGAACTCAGAAACTAAAAATCCTGTATTGACTCCAGCAGTTGTTGATGATTTATTAGCGTTAAGAAAATTAATTCCTGTCTTATTTTCAGTTTCACTCTCTACATCAGGAGAAACTAATGGGGAAGTAGAGTTGTTAGTTTCATTTGATTCTACTTCACTTGAGTTAGTTATATCAGATGAATTTGAATTAACAACTACTGGATTTTTAACCCATTCAGGAAGAACCTGAAGATTTACAGGACTACCAGTCTTAACTTCTGTAAATTTTTCAGACATAACCTGCTCGCCATTTTGTTTTACAATAATCTGAAGATTAATACTAGCTCTTCCAGATGAAGCATAAATAACAGATACATTTCCATACTGGCCTGAAGGTTTGTTATTAAACATCTCAAGCAAGGTATATGTTTCTGAATCAGCTAATATTAATATAGAAACATCGTGATTTGATAGAGTTTCAATATTTATCTGAGTTTCCTCAGCAGAAACAAATGGAACTATGAAACATATAAATAATATTAGAATAGTTGATAAAAAAACAAAACCCTTTTTCATTTTAAGACATATAAAATAATTTATCCTAATTTATAAATCTTTATATTACTTAGCTTTAACAATCTTAGCTTTAACTTCTGGAACAGATGATTTATTTTTATTGTAATAATAAACACTTCCAACAATTATTCCAATTAATAGTATTATAACAATCCATGTCGCAGGTTTTCCAGCAAGGTCTCTTATAGCAGCTCCTGTTAGTGCCAAATTTCCCCCAGAAGGTTCCTGAGCTCCAACATCTTCTTCATCACTGCTTCCTCCACCATTACCATCATCAGTACATGCCTGTCTTTCTTTTGGTCTTAAAGCTTCCTCTGGTTTACATTTAGTTTGATCCCATGTACATGTTCTTGTTTGTTGGCCATTAATACATGATTCCCATTCAGAACACTCCCATAATGTTGAACAGAATGAAAATCCAGGAGATAAACTTACACTAGGCTGAGATGTTGTAGTTGTACTAACTGAACCTCCACCACTAGAAGAACCTCCACCACTAGAACTTCCTCCATTATTTCCATTACTTCCAGAAGAACTACTATTATTACCATTACTTGAATTACCAGTATTTCCTGAAGAAGAATTATTATTTGTTTGATTTCCAGAAGTGCTATTTCCTGAACTTGAATTTCCATTACTTCCACCCGATGAACTATTATTTCCACTGCTTGAATTACCAGTATTTCCTGAAGAAGAATTATTATTTGTTTGATTTCCAGAACCATTACTTCCAGAAGTGCTATTACCTGAACTTAAATTTCCAGATGAAGAATTACTTCCAGTACTATTTCCTGAAGAAGAGTTTCCATTAATCACGACAGCTTTTGTGGAAACTACAAGAACAACTTCGTCAGATTCTCTATCCAGACTATCTTTTGATTTAACAGAAATTGTATAGTTTGTAGATGGTTTCAAATTATTAAATACATAATTTCTTGAACTTCCAGAAAGTGAAATAGAAGAGTCATTATTCTTCTTTATAATTATATTTTTAATAGATAAATTACCTGGATTAATAACTGAAAAATTAATAGTTATTGAATTAGCTGTTGAACTCTCTTTAACATCTTCAATAGAAACCTCTTCAATAATTTCATAAGAACAGCTATTTGCAACACATGAATCACGAGTGTTAGGATTATTATCATTACAGCTTAAATCATTTACACATTCAAATTCTTCATTTGAACAAAAACTTGATGTAGTTCCAGGATTTATACATATATCATTAGTCTTATTAATTCCATCATTACATTCTAAATTTGCAGAGCATATTATTACTTCACTATCTTGAGATTCAGAGCTGAAAGCTAAACAATCATCAAAAAGCCTTTTTGCATTTTCAGTCCAGTAATCACTCTGCACAATTCCATAGAAACATACTCTTCCTTCACTTGTTTTTCCATTTCCCAAAATTTTTCCTTTCTCAATAAAAGAAATAACATCTCCAAAATTACTTCCACTTCCACTTGAATATGTTCCTGCATATCTCATCAAAGTTTTTACTTTGTTGTTTTTATCAAGATAATAATAATTAAGATAATTTCTGTTAGAATCTATAGCTGAAGTATATACCTGCAAATAATCTCCTTTAAAATTGACATTTAGAGGCTCTCTTGAACTTAATTTACTCACACCATCTCTATCAGTTATTCCTAACTCTCCCCCAAGATAGTAATTTGTAATTATACTATTATATTTTTCAATTGGTATATTTTTATAAAATCTTTCATCTCCAACAAATATAACATTATAATTTCCTCCAGTTAATTTCTTTTCAAAGTCTTTTTCATTGACAAACTCTACAATAAGCCCTGAATTGTTGAATAATTTAACTATATTATTATCTATAAGCTTTTCAGACTTATACAAATATGCTACATCTGCACTCTTATTTTCTGAGTTATTTATACCAATGTTTACATTAACATCATTTCCCAAGCTCAGAGCATAAATTCCTGAAACTCCAAGAGCCAAAAAAATCCCAATAGACAAAACTACTAAAATATCCCTCTTTTTCATGTTAATATATTAAACAATTTAATTTATAAATATATAAGTTCCAGCTATTTTTTGACTTTTTTCAAAATATGCCCAACTACTGTAGTGGTGATTAAAAATAAAACAAGAGCTACCCAGAACAATGGATTTGAGTAGTATTTTATTATATTTTGTTCAACATCTGTTGCAACAGATGAAATTCCAAAAATTATTAAATCAAGTATAAACCCAACAATTATTAATACCACTCCGAATAATGCCCCTTCTTTAGCACTTGGCTTAACCTTTACACCTTTACCAGTTTTGACTTTAAAATAAAACCATGTAAAAAATCCAGCAACTATAATTGTGATAATAATATTAATATATAACACACTATTTGGCAATTCAGAGCCCTGTGAAGGATCAATTCCAAGAAGATACATTATACTAATGCCTAGAATAAATGAGATGATGTAAGTTACAACCCCAATCCATGTAGCTCTTTTTAAATCCATTATAAATAAATACCTCTCCAAGGGACTTCTAAAATATCCACTCTTTATAAGCTTATAAATCTTTTCAAAAATATTTAAAACTTTAAAAACTCTTTTTCAATTAAGTTGTATGAAACACGAACTTTTTTGTGAAGAATGTGGAAAAATACTTGATATAAAGCATACAAGAGAAGGGAGAAAATTTGGTATCTGTAAGTGTGGATTTGTTAAAGAAGTCCATTCAGATATAATCACAACAGAAAAAACAAAGAATAACGAAGAATTTGAAAAACAGAATTATGAAAATACAGAAATAATTGAACAAGTCAAAGAAATAGGATTTCCTCACAAATGCAAAAAATGTGGATATGAAGAGTGCGAGGTTTATGATTTAGGAGCTTCATATAGTGATGAAGCCAATGTGTATTTATTTAAGTGTTTAAAATGCGGTCATGTTGA
>DATDSF010000066.1:0-6560 GCA_035291345.1 Candidatus Nanoarchaeia archaeon | reverse complement strand
ATTAAAAAAGATTAAGGTTTATAATGTAAACCCTGGAACAACTTCAACTAGAATGACTGGATTTACAGGTGTACACCCATCAAAAGTAGCTGATTTAATTGTTAATATCTGCAAAGACAAATACAAATTAAAAACTGGAAGTGATTTTAATGTAAGAGACTATGTTTAATTATTTTTCACTTCAAACTCTAAATTAATTATTTGTTTGAACTTGCTGTTAAGTATTTTTGTAATAGGTACGAAATTGTTTTCAATGTCTAAAATAATTTTTTCATCTTTTATTTCAAATTTAGTTTCCTTTTTTATGAAGTAATCTGTAATTGCCTGTACTTTCTCATTTATATTTTCTATTTTTCTTTTAACTGTGAATTCATATGTTACTATTTTTCCTGATAATGGATTGTTAAAATCAGCTAAAACTCTGCCTCCTGAAACACTTATTATTTTAACCAGCATATTATCTAAAGCAAGAGTCATCCCAGGATAAGGATTGACATTTTTTTCCTTAAATGCTTTAATTGGAATAAGCTTTACAAGTGATGGGTTCCTGTCTTTGAAAGCTTCTTTTGGAGCTATTTCTACAGAATATTTTTTACCTGTTTCCTTGTTTTCAAGTGCTTTGTCTAAGCCTGGAATAACCATTCCCTGACCTATACAAATAATAAATGATGTTTCATCAATAGCTATACCTATTTTTTCAGCCTCTTTAGTTATATTTGTGTCAAAGATTTCACCATCCTTAATTTTCCCTATAAATTCAAGTTCTACAAAATCGTTTTTATTTGTTGCCATAATATGTTCTTAAATCAAATAAAGGTAATGTTTATAAATCTATTTTTCTCTTCTTGGTAAGATTATAAAATGGCTTATAAATTAATTGATGCTACAGCTGCTAAAGTAGGTACTGTAATAGTAATAGATGGAGAGGCTTGTATTGTTAGAAGTCTTGATGTTAGTAAAACAGGTAAACACGGATCTGCGAAAGTAAGAATGGAAGCTGTGGGAATTATTGATGGCAAAAAAAGAGTTTTAGCCAGACCAGGACATGAAAGATTTGAAGTTCCAATGATAGAAAAAAAGAAAGCACAAATTTTATCAATGGCAGAAAATAGTGTAAATGTTATGGATGTAGAAAGTTTTGAAACATTTGATTTACCATCTCCAAATTCGGAAGATGTTAGTGGTGAACTGAAAGAGGGAATTCAGGTTGAATATTGGGATATTGAAGGGAAAAAAATAATTAAAAGGATATTAGGATAATAAAGAAAGTATCCATTATGAACACTCATACTAAAAACAAGGAAAAATAAAATGGCAAAAATACCTATCGCACAAAATAGACTTTTTAAGAATGTATTTCTATGTAAAAATTGCGGAACCAAAATTAGAGTTGCCCCTAAGAAAATTCTAGATAAAAAAGTCCAGTGTAGAAATTGTAAGAAAAAATCTTTCAGAGCATTTAAAAGGAAATAAATCATTATTAGGTGAATTATAAAGATTAAAATGGCAAACTTCTACATTTACGATATAAGTTTTTTAGTAATTTTTACTTTATTTATCGTCTGGTTTCTTTATACAAGGCGAAAAAATCTCAAAAGAGAAGGAATTTTATATTTGTACAGAACACAATTTGGAATAAAAGCTATAGACTATGTTGCTAAAAAATATAAAAAATCTTTAAACGTTCTTCAATATATTTCAATAATTTGTGGATTTATGTTAATGATATTAATTCTTGTTTTATTTTTTCAGATAACTTATATTTATGTATCATCACCGGAAATTGTAAAATCTGTTAAAGTTCCACCAGTAATACCTCTTATCCCATACCTTCCTGAAATATTTAACATAGACTTTTTGCCTCCTTTTTATTTTACATACTGGATTTTAATTCTTGCAATAATAGCAATAAGTCATGAGTTTGCTCATGGAATTTTTGCCAAATTTCATAATATCAAAATAAAATCAACAGGATTTGGGTTCTTAGGACCTTTTTTAGCAGCATTTGTTGAACCTGATGAAAAACAAATGAACAAGAAATCAATCAAAGCCCAGTTGTCAGTGTTATGTGCTGGCACCTTTGCAAATATTATAATGTCTATAATATTCACTATAGTTCTTGTTTTATTCTTCTTATTATTATTTGTTCCATCTGGAGTTATATTTAACTCATATGGTTATTCTGCAGTAAATATTTCCCAAATTCAAACAATAAATGGAAATGTGTTGGATAACCCGAATATTGAAAATATTATTATTAATTTAAATAAAACAAATGAAAATAATCTTACAAAAATCCAAGTAAATAACAAATCTTATTTAATTAATAATCAGGCATTTTTAGCAAATGTTAAAAATATTCAAGAAATTGTTTTTGTTTATGAAGATCTTCCTGCTGTGAATGCTGGGTTAAATGGAGCAATAACTGAAATTAACAATATACAAATAAGGAATCAAGATGATTTAAGTAATGAACTAAGTAAATACAAACCCGGAAATACTATAGTTATTAAGACAAAATTAGAAAAAGAGACAAGAGAATATAATATTACTTTAGCAGAAAGTGGAGATGGAAGGGCAATAATTGGCGTAAGTTTTTTGCAACCGAACAATGGATTAATTAAATCTCTGCTTTATGGGTTTATCAGCCAGATAAGAAATCCAAATGTATATTATGAAAACAGAATTGGCAGTGATTTAAGTGATTTCATTTATGATCTTTTATGGTGGATGATCTTTCTAAATATTAGTGTAGCCCTTGTTAATATGCTTCCATTAGGACTCTTCGATGGAGGAAGAGTATTTTATCTAACTATCTTGCATTTTACAAAATCTAAAGATGCTTCTGAAAAAGCATTCAAATATGTAACTTGGTTCTTACTTTTACTGCTTGGAATAATTATGGTATTTTGGGCATTTTCATTCATTTAATTTGCCGACGGTAAATTAAAATTATTTTTAATTAAGAATTTTTCTTAAATGAATTTTTTCTGAAAAATAGAAAGATATATAAATGATTTTTTGTTTTCTTATATTATCAATAAAAAAAGAGGTAAATTAAAAATGGCAAAGAAAAAAGCTGCAAAGAAAAAGAAAAGATAAATTAGCTAATTAATATTTTTTAATATTTTTGTGCAATTTATCCTTTTTATTTTTTTATTTTTTACTTATTATTTTAATATTCTATTTCTAAATTAAATGTAAATTATCCCGTCTTTTGTTAAGGCAACGAATCTTATTCCTACTGGTAAAGAAAGTAAGGCAGAAATAATAGCCATATGTTCTTTTCCATCACCAGAGGCGATGCTTAAAGCAACTTCTAAATCATCTATCTTTCCATTTAGTTTTTCCATCACTTCTTTTTTAAGATCAGCTAATTTTTTGTCGAGATCAACTTTAATAAATTCAAATTTTTTGTCAGATGTAAAATCCTTTGCAAAATCCCCACCTATTAACAATATTTTATCCCATTCTCCATATTTCATTAAACCAGATACCTGTCCCCATGTACCTTTCCCAGAACTTAACAAAGCAACTAATTCCATTATAAAAACCTCCAGCAGGTTTCTATGCATCCAGCAACCTCTCTCCTATTTAGATTAATCATGAAATCTGTAAAAGAATTATATTTATAAGGTTTTATATCTATTAATTACTATTATACTAAAACAATTTGTAAATAAAAATTTTGAAAATGAAAGATATACCTTTAAGTGAAATAACTCTAAGAAAATATGAAAAACCATATAACATTGACAAGAGGCAGCTTGTTAAGAAAATATGCCTTTCTCTCGGACTATTACAGCCTGGAGACGGAAGAGATGTGATTGTTGATATACTCCTTGTTCTTCTTGAAGAAAAAGAAAAGAAAAGTAAACTAACTTCTGACCAAATTAAGATAAGAGTTGAAGAACTGAGAAAAAAGCATAATCTTGAAATAAGAGGTGTTGCAGAGTCAAATATTAGGAGACAGTTAAAAAGATTAAGAGATGTTATGCTTGTTGATAAAAAAGAAAATTTGTATTCTATATCTGAGTTTGAACATCTTCATACTCTATTTGAACAAAGAATTGAGAAGCTTTTAGTTCAACCAAGCATAGATAGAATTAAGGAATATCTTAAGGAGCTTGAAAAATAAATTAATTATCCAAGTAAGGATATTTTTCTTTTAGAGGCTCTAAATTTGTTCTAGCACAAGAAGAAAACTTAGATATATTAAGGTTTTTAGTTACTACATCTACTGACTGATTTTGACACGAGGTTACTATTGTAGACAATTGAGTTAAAAACCCGTCCTTAATAAGGAATTCTCTGTCTGCAGTTGATAGTGAATAGTTTTTTCCCCTAAATTCTTCAGAACATGTTTTTACACACTCAACTTCCGGCAGTAATTGCTTTTTTCCATTAAATTCCTGTTCAGTAAGAGGGCAGTTAAATTCACATAGAATTGAATTATATACATCTTGTTTATATGTAATAATTTCCTGGGACTTTTTTGTTCCTAAATAATATCCATAACCAAAGTAGGCTACTAAAGCAATAATAATGATTGCAGCAATTACAATTACTAGAATCTTAACTATTTTTTTGTTAATTTTTAAAGCATCTTTTACTGGGACTTTTTTGTTATTTTCTTTCATCAGACTTCTGAATTAGATTAGTATTTAAATATTGTGAATTAAATCTTGTAAATTATTATTTAGAACTAGTTATTCTTTCAGGTTGTTATATATAAACAACATATTTATAAACCCTGCTTTTCCTTAAAATAATAACTACATCGTTTTAGTCTTTATTCTAGATCGAAACGCATAGGTAGTAGATAAATAGATACAAATCATAAAATGATGAAAATAGAACAAGCTTTAACTGAGCTTAGAAAGTCTGAAGGAAGAAAATTTGAACAAGGTATAGACTTAATTATTAATCTAAGAAAATACGATCTTAGAAAAAATACTATCAACATATTTGTTAGTTTACCACATAAAATAAACGAGAAGAAAATATGTGGTTTTTTAGAAAATAAAAGCTCTCTAATTGATACAATCTCAAAGGTAAGTTTTGCTTCTTACAAGGAAAAAAAAGATCTTAAAAAACTTGTAAAAAAGTATGACTTTTTTATTTCCTCTGCTGCAAATATGCCTGCTGTAGCAACATCTTTTGGAAGAGCTTTAGGTCCTGCAGGAAAAATGCCTTCTCCAAAGTTAGGAATTATAGTTAATGAAACTGAAAAAGATATTCAAGAAATTATAAGAAAAATAAATAGTGTTGTAAGGGTTCAAACAAAAGAACCTACTATAAAACTTCTTATTGGAAAGGAAAAAATGAAAGACGAACAAATTATTGATAATATTAAGGCTGTTTATACTGCTGTGTTAAATGAACTTCCAAATAATAAAGATAACATTAAATCTGTAATGGTGAAGCTTACAATGAGTAAACCAATTAAGGTGGAGATGTAAATATGGTGAAAGTAAAATCTAGTAAAACAAATGAAGCACATAAAGTTCCAAAGGAAAAGATAGAGCTTGTTAAAAAAATAACTAAACTAATAGATGAAAATAATACTGTAATGTTTGCTTCAATAAAAAGTCTTCCATCTAAACAGTTTCAGAAAATAAAAAAATCCATTTCAAATGAAGTTAAGGTTATAGTTCCAAAGAAAAGTCTTTTGAATAGAGCAATTGATAATTCTAAAAAAAATGAAATTAAAAATCTTAAAGATTATATAAAAGAAGACATTGCTGTTTTAATTACACAAACTGAAGCTTTTGATTTGTCTTCAACTCTATCTGATAATCAAACTCCTGTAAAGGCAAGAGCAGGACAAATTGCAGAAGAAGATATTGAAGTTGAACCTGGTCCAACAGAGTTAACTGCAGGCCCTGTTGTTAGTGAACTTGGAAGTTTAGGTATAAAGATTGAAATTAAAGCTGGTAAAATTGATATAAAAGAACCAAAAGTTATTGTAAAAAAAGGTCAGTCAATAAGTGAAGCAGCTGTAAGCATAATGGGTAAGCTTAACATTACTCCATTTTCTGTTGGATTTATACCAGTAGTAGCTTATGATTCAAAGTCAGGCAAGATTTACAGTAGTTTAATAATTGATAAAAAGGGAACTCTTGAATCTATAAAAAATAAATTCTCCAGATCTATGGCTTTTGCTGTTTCAATTGCATACCCTACACAAGAAACACTTAAATTTATATTTGCTAAAGCTGCAAGTCACGAAAGTGCTTTAGCTAAATTAATAAGTCAAGAATTAAAATCAGACTCAATTAATACTTCTGAAGAAAATAACCAAATTAATTCAGAGATAACGGAATAAACAAATGGAATACATATATGCAGCTCTTTTGTTGCACAAACTTGGCAAGCCAGTAGATGAAGAACATCTAAAAAAGGTAGTTTCAGCTACAGGTGCTTCAGTTGATGAAGGCAAGATAAAAGTTCTTGTTGCAAGTTTGAATGGTGTGGACATTGACAAAGAACTAGAAAGTGCTAGTTTAATGGCAGCAGCTCCAGCAGCTGGTTCACATGCAGGTGCAGCAGAGGCTAAG
>DATDSF010000065.1:0-8831 GCA_035291345.1 Candidatus Nanoarchaeia archaeon | reverse complement strand
GATAACTTCTTTTCCAATCTAGATGTATCATAATATCTTCTCTCCTGCCATTCTTTTATTTTTCTTCTTAAGTCAGAGAAGAAAATAAATCTAGGTTTTCTTACAGCTCTTTCAGTTTTTATTGCTTCTCTTTCAGCTCTTCTCGCCTCTTTCTCTACCTTTCTAATTTCCTTTCTTATTCTTCCTCTTTCTCTTATTCTCTTAATTTTTCCAAAGCTGAATTTTACACTTAATGCAGGAATAGTAATTCTTGATAATAACTTCTTAATGCTTGGAAGTCTAATTCTAACTAATTCTTCTCTTGAAACTGGTTTAACTCTTTCAGCTTTTCTGAATAATCTATTTTCTTTAACCACACTTTTTAGTTTGTTAACACTTAAATCTTTTCTTCTGATCCATAAGATTATAATTATAATAGATCCAATCAAAGACCATAATCCATTTTTAACTAAAGGTTGCCAGTCAAAGTACTCTCCTTTCTCAACACAAACAGGACAGTTACTTCCACCACAGTCTATATCAGTTTCATCATAGTTCTTGACACCATCATAACAAAAATTACAGTAACCCTCAAAATCAGTTCCCAAAATTCCAATATCAACCTTTCTATTTCCAAAAGAAGTATAATCTTTTATTCTACTTAATAATTGCCCTGAAGACTTATCATAAATTTCAATATAATCTTGGAAGCACCAAGTTGTTTTTTTAACTTCTATTAAAGATTTTAATACACAACTTCTTGATTCAATTGTATTATTTTCACAGCCTAATTTATCACTGCATGTTCTTGTCTGAGTGCCATTACTAATAATACTTCCCTGTAAAACATTAGAAAAATCATATCCTGCAGTACATTCACTCCACTCACTGCACTCAAAATTAGGAGTACATGAACAACTTTGTTTAAATGGTCTGTTCAAATCTGTTCCACATGCATTTAAGTCACTGCACTCATCTGAATATCTAAATCCGTCTTCCATACAAGTTGACCATTGACAATACCAATTCTCTGTACAAGATCCAGTCACATTGCCAAGAACATTTATATTCCAGCTAATAGACTGAGTTTGAGAAGATGTTATAACATCTGCTTTAACAGATGAACTAGAATAAAAAACCCTGTTAAAGCTACTGCTTACACTATCAACTCCAGAATCTCCTGATTGAAAGTTACCATTAAGATACCATTTAATATCAATAGCACCTATTCCCTGACCATCTGCATTAACATTAAAATTTATTGAAGTTCCATTAGCAATATCAATATTTGAATTTTGTGGAGTATAACTAACAACTAGGTTAGAAGTGCATGCTTGAGACTCTGTATAAGAACTATTTGATAAGTCACACTGATTCAAATCATTACATGTCCTTGTTTGAACTCCTCCACTACAAACTCCCCATAATCCGCAGTTCCAGTTAGGTTCACATCCACAATCTTGGAATTGAGTTTCAGAATTATCACAATTGTCTGTTCTTGTTCTACTCTCCACTCCATCTATACACAATCCCCAAGGAATTGTACTCCAATCAGGAAATCCATTTGAAGAACAACCACCCTTATTATGCACTATTATATCTTCTGCATAGTAAGTATGAGTACTTTTTACCTCAAGATTATAAACAGTTTCATCAGAGTCTATATTTTTTATAGATTTAATTAAGATCTTACTCCCGTTTATATCTGTTAAATAATCATTTAACTTTGCAGAGTCTGCTCTCGCCCATTTTCCATTAAGAAATATTGGATGATTTCCAGTTAACTTTAATTTTTCATTAATAATTAAATAGCCATCTGTTTCGTGAGTAAATGTGTTTAAAACTTCAGAAACAGCAGTCTCTTCAGAAGATTCATTATAAGATAAAATTTTATCTCCAATTTTAACATCTTCTATATTTTTATAACCATTAAGTGTGGAAATTTTAGTACCCGGCAAGAAACAAGTATCTCCAATATCACAACTCTGAGTCTCAACTTCACTACACCCGCTACTATCTGTTCTTGTTCTTGTCTGAGTTCCTCCAGAACAAGTACTCCATTCACTAAAAGCTCCAAAATCAGCTGAACAAATATCCTCATCAGAATGAACAGCTGTACTTATCAAACTTGTATAATTACTATCACTAACTAAAACATCCCATCTTACATTACTTCCAAAACTATAATTAACACTAACATTAGTTGTGTATGCTCCTGTTCCAGTTCTTGTAATATTAACTCCTGGATAAAATTTAACCCCATTTGGATAAACTGTCTGGGCAGCATTTGTTGCATTAGCACTTATATTCTGAGGATCATAGTCAGATGTTCCACTAACATTAACTTTTGTTATAGCTATACTAAGAGTAGCATTATCTCCATCATAATATTTTCCATTACTTCTAAGATTACCCATAGTTAAGCTTGATACATATCTTACAATAGAAATATTAATCTGAGAAGAAGTAACAGATTTTGTGTCAGATGTAGATATACTGTAATTAACTGTTAGATTTCTAATGCCAACACTAAAAGAACTTTTTGTATAATTCATAAAACAATTACCAGAACTATTTGTAGAAGAATTTCCAAAGAAAATATTATTATCATAAAAATAACAGACAGCATTATTAAAACCAGTATTTGATGTCTCATCATAAACTCTAGCACTAATATTAATACTATCTGGGATAGAACCTTTATCATCTTCTCCTGAAGAGGCATCATTTCCCCTTATTATTTCTTGATTATTTAGAGGAGAAGTTATATTTATTGCAAGGTTAAATTGAGATTCCTCAAGAATACCAAATCTTCCAACAACACTATTTATAACATACTGACTTACAGCCTGTATACCTCCAATAAATCTATTTGTAAAACTTCCAGATGCAGAGGTAGAATTAGTTGATGTAAAAGTATCTTGCTTATTGTCAGTTGTATAACTTGAAGAACTGCCCTGAAATCCAAAAACAAACTGCAGGCTAATAAAACAAATGATAAAAATTAAAACAAATGATAAAAGTTTACTTTTTTGCATTTTTCACCTTCTTTATAATTATTTCATCTTCATCTATATCTAAATAAATTTCAACGCTGTTTCCAATATTCAGTTTAATATTTTCAAGCAAAGAAGTTGGAAAAGCAATTCTATTTAGTTGTTGGACTTTAGAAACTCCAAACTTCACCCTTTTTACCATTATATTCACCTATACTATTTTTATACTTTCTATATCCTGTAATAGTACTTTTTTTAGTATTTAAATTTTGTTAATATTTTTTTATATGAATTATTTAATGGAATTTCAAGTATTTTAGAAAAATTTGCAGATGATTTAACATATAGATTAAATGGATTTACAATTTTATAATCAACAACTTTATTTTTATCATCGAGCCAAACACATAAAAATTTGAAAAACACAAAAAAACTATGTATTCCTCTGTTTTTGGAATTTGAAAAAAGCAGTGCCTGAAATCTATCCTCTCTTCTGAACATTAAGCCTTTGAATTTTAAATAAAATCCAGAATTTACAACGTTAGGAATACTAAGCTTCCTACCATCTAAAATAATCTTTAAGTCTCTTGTTTTTTTCATCACTCTCATCATTAATATCCATATTATTAATTTGGGAATTTGATAAATCGCTTTGTTTAATGTTCATGTATTTTCTATAAAAGATGTTAATGTTTTTATCACAAACCCAATCATGATGCTTAAATCCACCACCAAAAGTTTTAGGAATGTGCATAAGTTCATGGATAATCACTTTCATTTTCTCTTCTTCAGATAGTTTATCAAATCTTTCTGAAATAAATTCCAGGGCATAATGCGCTTTAACACCTACTGCAAGTTGCATAAGTTTACCAAGAGCATGGCATCTAGCAATTGTTCCTCTTGAAGCACTTCCATAACTTCTAAAGCATTTTACTCTGTCAAGTTTAATGTGAGGAAAAACACTTTGAGATATATCATCTGCTTTTTTCTGGATATCTAAGGCTGTTTCATATTTTATTGGCATGGTTCTTATTTGAAAATTAAACTATTTGAAAAATCTTATTATCACTATTTTCTCCTGAAACTAAAATAACTCTTTCTTCAGGCAAACCTAGTGTCTTAGATAACATAAACAAAACATCTTTATTTACTTCTTGATTGTCAACAAGATTCGTTTTAACAAGATATCTGTTAGCTCCAAAATTCTCTATGCTTCGTTTTAAGCTTCCAGATTTAACCATAACAATAAATTTATTTCTCATTTTATTCCTTCAATTCTATTAATTTATTTCTTGATGTTTTACCCTTTATTATTTTTATATTAGAATCCTGTGTTTTAAAATATTTTGATAGTAATTTTATCACAGATAAGTTAGCTTTATTGTTTTCAGGGAAGGCTTTTACATAAACAAGATACCCATTATCCTTGGAAATTTCTTCAACTAAGTCTTTTGATGAATTAGATTTGACTTTAACTTTAATTATCATTTTATATTTTACCTAGTTTCTTTGCCAAAGTTTCAACTTCATCTAGTAATTCATTAATTTCACTAAGTCCATCTTTCCAAAATTTCTCTTCAGAAATATTAATCTCCATTTTAAGAAAGATATTTTTAGGGGAATCGCTTGTTCCTGATGAAAGAAATTCCTTAATATGAGTTATAAATGACTTATCCTCCTTTAGTTTTTTCTGCATGAATTTTGAGATTAATAGTCCTGAAGAATAAGAATAAACATAAAAGAAATCCCTTATATGAGGCCAATATATCCATCCTTTTCTCATAGAGTCTGATTTTTCAAAAGCCTCTCCAAGATAAGCAAACATATTATCTTCAAATAAATCCTCTATATCTTTTTTTGATAGATATCCAATCTCTCTGAATTTTTTATGAATTTCCTGCTCAAATTTATAGCAGGCTGCCTGTCTAAAAATAGTAGTTATATCTCCTTGCAGCTTAGATATTAACAATCCAAGTCTCAGTTCATCATCAGCTTCCTTTAAAAGTTCTTGTAAGACAAAATCTTCCATGAAAGTGCTTGCAACTTCTGCTGTTGATTTTGGAGTGCCAAAATTTAAAGCATTCTGACTTTTTTTCATCATTTGATGATTTATTCCATGACCCACTTCATGGGCTAAAGTCAAAACATCCTTTAAATTACCTGTGTGGTTAAGCATTATAAAAGTTGGTAAACTAATTAAAAAATCTGTACAAAAAGCTCCTCCTCTTTTGCCCTTTCTTGGAAATACATCTATTTGTCCATTTTCTAAAAATCCATTAAAAATATCAATAAACTCTTCATCCAAATTACTAAATACTTTTTTCACAAGTTCAACGCTTTCACTATATGTATAAGTTTTATCAGCAGAAGAATATTCTACATTTCTATCGTTATACAAAAACTTATTTTTCCCTAAAAGTCTTGCCTTTAAAGTATAAAATCTCCTTGCAATGTTAAAATTATCCGAAATAACCTTAATCAAAGTATCAACAACTTCTGAATCAATATCATCATCTAAATGCCTGTCAAAATCAGGTCTTGGCATTTTTCTTAGCTCATCATCAATTTTCTTATTTTCCAATAAGGAATTTATTTCAGCTTCAGCAACATCTTCAAATTTTGTAACTATCCTGTCAAATTCTTCAGAAGCTCTGTTTCTTATACTATCATCCTTTGAAAGCAGAATTCCCTGAATTTCATTAAAGCTCTTAACACTTAACTCTTCAGTTTTAGGATCTATGACTTCAGATTCACTTTTATTAAGAAACTCTTGTGTAAGGCTCTCCCAATTAGAGTAAGCAACTTTTGATTTTAGAGAAAGGATTTTTTCTTCTTTTTCACTAAGAAGATATTTTCCCTCTATAAAAAGAGTCTCCAGAAGATGTTTGTAATCTTTAAGCAGTTCACTCTCTAAAAAAGATTTTTGTTTATCCTCAGTTATTTTGGAAAGGTTAAGTTTAAAGAATCTTATCTCATCGCCTAATTTTTGCGTAAACTCAACAATTTTATTTACTTTTGATTTTATTTTAGGATTATCCTGCTCCTGACACGACCTCAACTCAAAATAAAAAGATTCTTCACCTCCACCTCCATAAAATTTTACAAGATGCTCATATTCATCTAAAGCCTCTTTTAATTTTTCAGGACTTGAGATAAAAGAATTATCTTTCCATTTGCTGGCAAATTCTTTATATTTATGTTCTATAACTTTCCGCTTATCATTAATACTTGGGTCTTCATCACCAGATAGTAAAGGAGTTAAATTCCAGACCTCGTTTAGTTTTTCCATTTTTTATTTAATAAACTGTTTATTAATATTTATTATACTGTTTTATTATCTTATTAAGATTTCTAAACCATCACCATTTTTTAGTTTGTATTCTTTTCCAACAGCTTGTTTTGTTTTAATATGAATTGCTTTAACAAAATTATTACCTATATCACTATGAAGCCTATAAGCAAAATCCAGAGCTGTAGAACCAGGAGGCATTAAAAAGCAGTCAGGAAGTATATTTCCCTTACTATCTTCTAATTTAGATCCGGCAGGATAAATAGCTATATACTCTAAAACTTCAAAAATTATTTTATTCATTATTTCCTGAACACCGGTGCTTCCATAAATTTCAATTATTGCTTTTATCTCATTTAAGGCAGTTTTTTGTTTATCAGTTAATTGTTTTTTAATTTCAAATTTTCCATCTCCAGGAGTATAGTCAATAATTTCATGCCTATCTGCCTGTCTTAAACTTAATTCCCCTTCTGCAAAACAAGGAATAATATTATAGTCAAATTCTTTTTTAATTTTATCAAGATTTTCTTTACTATTAGGTCTGTCCATTTTATTAGCAGCAATTATCATTGGCTTTGTTTCTTTCCTTAAACATCTTGAAAATTCAAACATCTGTTCTTCAGTCCATTTACTAGGATGTTCGACATTAATTCCATGTTTTAGAATAACATGTTTAACATCATCAACTGTAACCTTTAAACCTGAAAATTGTTTAAAAATAGCTTCTGCAAAATTGACTTTTTGAGCTTCAACTGTCTTTGAAAAAGTTTTCCATACTTTCTTTAAAATACCAAAATACCATAAATCTAATTCTTTTTCAATAATCTTTATATCTTCTCCAGGATAATAGTTCTCGCTGGGTTTACCTTCTCCATCACTCTCTCCAGACATATCAACTACCTGGATAAATGCATCAGCACCTGCTAAATCATTAAGAAATTCATTTCCCAATCCTTTCCCCTCGCTGGCCCCTTCAACTAATCCTGCAACATCCATAAGATCAAATGGAACAAATCTCCATCCATATTTGACAAATCCTTCACGAGGATTTGAAACTTTATTAAAATCAGCTGCAAGATCTTTTATTTTAACATAGGCAATTCCATGATTTGGCTTTATTGTTGCAAAAGGATAATTAGCTATGAGAACATCAGACATTGTAGCTGCTTTAAAGAGAGTACTTTTTCCACTATTTGGCCTACCAACTATTCCAATTAACATACAATTTGTATTAAATAAGTGTTTATAATATTTATCATATAAATGCAGATAGTAAAAATGTGGCAAGTGTTATAAAATTAATCCATAAAATTAAAAGAAAAAGTAAAAAAGAAAAAGCAAAGAGTTAATCTTCGTCTATATCATCAAGATCAACAGGAAATTCGTCGATGTCTTCAGATAATTCTGAATTGAGTAATTCATCATCACCCGATTCATAATCCCCCTCAGATAAAAGTTTTCTTGTCATTAATACCTCTTTATTTATATCTTGTAAAATAAAGGGGTTTTTAAATTTTCTCATAATCAAAGAATATAGTTTTGAGTTATATCTTTCAGTTTGAATAAGATTAATTATAAGATTAATTATTTTTAATAAAGACATTGTTAAGAGGATAATTAACTAATATTTTTTTGGATTTTTTAATTAAATTACTTACAGCCTGATAACTTCTTACAGGTTTAGATTCATGAAAATATTCATTAACAGCTTCTGCTATTTTAGTTAAATCAACTGCTCCTCGAACAGTTTTATATTTTGAATCTTCAGAGTTAATTCTAAATTCAGGGGAAACAGATAATGCTGTAACATACCATCTTTCTGCATCACTCCAGAGAGTCTGGCCTTTTGAAACTGCTCCTTTTCTTCCTAAAATAGAACAATTTTCTAATGAAAGTACATTATATTTATGTTCTCTGCCAAGTTTTTCTAGTTCACCTCTTGTAAGAAGCCCTTCATAAGTTCCATTTCCAGATAAAGCACAATAAACAATAGAAGAAGCTAATTGCTCTCCGACATCAAACATTTTTCCAACACTATACTCTCTAGCTATATCTCTTTTAGTCATTCCATTACGATAATCGTCTGCAATTCCAGGATATCTAGCTTGTAATTCTTTCCAAAATTTTGAGGCAGTACGAGCAATCTGCTTTGATTTACTAGATTGATTATTTCTCATGAAAATTTTCTCAAACTATAAGTTATAAACCTTTCTATTAAAACAAGAACTTTTTTATAATGTAATTCAATTAGAAATATAAGAAAAAATGGATTTTGGATTTAATAAAGAGGAAATAAAAACAATAAAAAAATTACATACTCCTGTTAAAATACAGGAATTTCTAAATTCTTTGGAAATAAATTTTGAAGAAAATGGAGAAACATGTAGGTCTCCGAGAATGGTATTAAGAACAAAAAAAGCTCATTGTATAGAAGCTGCAATGTTTGCTGCTGCAGTTATGAGATTTCATGGGCAACCTCCACTTATTCTTGATTTTGAAACAACTCATGGAGATGAGGATCATGTAGTAGCTTTATTTAAGAAAAATAATCACTGGGGGGCAATAAG
>DATDSF010000064.1:0-6674 GCA_035291345.1 Candidatus Nanoarchaeia archaeon | reverse complement strand
AAAAAATAAAAATCCCCTCACCCAGAGTCGAACTGGGGATCTCCCGGGTTCTGCATACTCTTAAGGCAAACACTTGGCTAATCAGGTTTCATCTTATTTCCTAACGGAAAATCCACCCTAGTTTACAATCCCAATAAAGGGAGAGTTCATAAAGAGAACCGTAGGTTCTTTTTATTTTCTACAGCCAGGCGCTCTAACCATTGCTCCTTTCTTCGTCATTAAACTCAAAAGTCTGAGCTATGAGGGGATTTACAAATCTAAAAAGGAGGACATTTTTAAATATATCGTTGTGACCATTTCAATTTTTTTCTAGGGTAATAGAATTTAGAATCCAAATATAATAAATTATACAACTTTTTAATTTCTTTTTCCTTATTTAATTTTAATTCCCAGATATTATCCCTTTCATGAGTGATTCTTGAAGAATTGATATTTAGTTTAGACATAAGTTTATGCATATCTTCTATAAATTTTTGTGAACCTGAAGATATTTTAAATGTTTGATTTATTGAAGAAAAAATTATCGAACCATCTCCATCAAAAACCCCTCTTAAAAAATTAAATGTTTTATCTTTATTTAAGTGGAATAGAACTTTGGGAACTCTCAAAGATGTAGATTTATTTCCATAAGGCACTCCTAAATTATTAAAAAACTCACATACTTTTTTAGATGAAATATAAACTTCATAATTTGGACGGTTTGAAAATCCATAAAGTTTTTCCCTTACTGAAGCATTATAGTCAAAAATATTTTTAATTAATTTAATGATCATTTCTTTCTCTTCATTATAACTAGTAAATAAAATAAGTCTATATTTACATTCATTTTTCCTAAATTGAATATGTCCGTCAGTGCATAATAATCCTAATAAATAATAAACCTCATTAGAAAGTACATCTGGAATTTGTGGATTTTGAAATCTTCTAACTTTATAACCTGATTTTTCTATTAAATTATTCCATGATCCAAAATGCTTTCTTGATAAGAAATAAAGATTTGCGTTATCTCTCTTAACTGGTTTTCTACCTAAGTTTTTTTCTATCCTTTTAAATTCATTAATTATTTCTTGTTTATCCCATTTCATAAATATATAAAAATTATAAAGTTAATAAATATTCCTATGATGGGTTAAATGAAAAAGAATAAAGGTATTTTTAAAAGTATGGTTTTATGTGGATAAATTAAAAGTATATTATCATAACATTAGCTAAAAATTAAAACTTCTCTTCTACATGCTCTTTTGGATTATTAACAAAGAATACTCTATTTGACTTAGCTTGTGATGGCTTTCCATTTATTTCATAGAAGGCTGTGGCTGCAGGAAGTTCAAACTTACCAATAACATTTATTTTAGAATAAATAATATAACTGAAAGTCCTTTCCTCACCCTCTATCAGTCTTCCTAAATCCCACTGTATCCTTCCTCTTTCATGATCTATCTTTGTTGGATTAATAGAAAATTTCTCGTGTACTTTTGCCATTCCTGGAAGTCTGTCATATAAAGTTACTTTTTCCATGAACCTTCTTGCTTTAATTCTAACACTTACTTTAAGGGCAAAATGGTCGCTCTTAGTTTTAACAAAACTTATTCTCTTACTCATAATAAGATCCTGTTTCATATAATTATTTACAAGAATAGCAATCACAATTATGGCAATTAAAAGTAAAAATGGAAAAATCCAATTATTACTTGCAACAACTGTTAGTTTCTGATTTGGACCAAGCTCTTTCTGCCATGTATAATCTATAAAAAATCCAGCTCTTTCAATTCTATCTGGTTCTAGCGAAAAAGTTGTAAAAAGTCTTGAAATAATATTTTTCCTTAATTGAATTTCAGCGATTGTAGGAATATTTCCCTCGTTTTGCTTCTCAATAACTTTTTGCCTTATTAAAAAACCCTTAGAATACTCATTTACAGACAGACCTGATTTTTCAAGTATTTTAACTAACCCACTTATATCTGTGGTTTTTCCATTAGCAGTCACTCTCGCATTAATAGTATAGGAATCTGCAACTAAATTTTTTATTCTTTCCCTATCAATCGGTATGCTAATCTCTTTTCTTTCATAAGGTCTTAATGAAATAGATTGTTGAACATCGTCAAAAAATACAGAAGAAAAAACAACATCAACTTTTTCATAATTTTTATCCTCTACATTATAGAAATATAATTTAAAGGAATTTGAGTCAGGATTAATATTCTCTCCGCTAACTTCGAATGCTTTTTCAAAGTCAACAAGTTTAATTATAACATTTCCAACTTGAGTTCCTGTATCAGGCTTACCCTTGCTTCTTATATAATATGGAACAGTTACATGACCTATATTGTCTTTCATAGATCCTATTGGAAAAAATTGAATTTCCATTGTCTCGGTTTTGCCTGCAGCAACAACAACTTCACTTGGCTCTATCAAAAATTTCTCAAAGACATAAAGTTCAAAAGTATTTGAAAGCCCTTGGTTATTTATTGTAACTTTAAAAACAGCTGGTTCATTATGATCATTGATTATAGTTCCAACAACTTCTTCAGAACTCACAAAAACATCAAGTCCTGAGACAAAAGAAATAGCTGAAATATTAATTAATAATAAAACAAGTGCAAAAACTAAAACCCTCTTTCCAATTATCATTTAATTAATTAAGAGTATTCAATATATAAAGATTGTCCCAAATTTTTACTCTTTTATTATAACAAATCCAAGAAGCTTTGCCCATAAAAGATTACATAAAAATTAAGGCTTCTTACATTGGATTATAGGAATCTTTAAAAGGATAATTTTTATGAGTTTTTATGGCAGAAACTTATGCTGATCTTAATTTGTATTTTGGACTAGTTAATTCAGATGGTTGTGGAGAAGGGTTATTTGATGTTAATAAATTAGATAATGAATGGGCACTTAAGAGATTTAATCAAGCAATTGAAACTGTTAAGATGTATTTACAACCTTCATTTAATTTTGGCTTTAGAATGGGTTCAGACTCTCTTGTTAGTACAAGAGAAGAAGCAGATAGTCTTATTGATTATGCTATTGTAAATATTTGTGGAGCAGAGTCAATAATTTCATTATATGATTGTATTCATGGTAAAATCAGGTTTCATCAACTACTAAGATTTAATGGATGGACTAGAGCACAAGAAAGGGAATTAATTACAGATATAAGGGAATCTGGATTTAAACCAAGATTTTATATGAGGGATGAATTAGAACAACAATTAAAATGGCAACCTGAAAATGAATATTTTAAAAAACAGTTATTAGATGCAGAAGAAGTTAAATGGGGGATTAGTTTAAAATGGATGAGATAGATAACAAAATATAGAAAGAATTTATCTTAGACTTAATTATCATAGCTATTCCTGGAGTATATATTTCATTATGGACTGGAGGAATTTATAACAGGCCTACAATTTCTTTATTTCAAAAAATTATATTTTTACTCCTTATAGTCTTTGCAGTTTGTGCTTCACTTTTCATTTTAAGGCGAGTTCTGATTTATAAGAAGGAAGTTGGTAAAATGATAATAGTAACTGTTATAATTATAATATTTTTACTTTTGTTAATACTATTGCCAATAATTTTATAATAATTTAGCTAATAAAATTAGACTTTTAATGACAAACCCCCCTCTTTTTGTTACAACTTCTGTAAGATTTTACTCTGAATATAGGCTTCTCGGGCAAGAACTAGTTAAAAAAGCTTTAATTTAGGTTTGAAGGCAAAGCCAATCCAAGAAAATAATTGCAAGATTTATAAAACCTCACTGATGTTTTTTGTTTATTTCTTGCCTTCAAGTGCTAGAAAAGCTTTAAGAGTCTCTGACAATTTAGTAAGATCATCAAAAACCTTATCTTCATAACTTCTAATTCTTCCCTCAATTATAAATCTGTCATAAACTCCTCTTAAAAATTTCATTGTAGGTGTGTTTTCCCATGTACTTCCCCAGTCTTTAATAAGAGTTGCAGTAGTTTTAATTTCAAAACTTCCAGTATTCATCTTAACTTTATGTCCATCTTTTTCAACTTCCACAGATTTCATACCTACAATTCTCCATGTAAGCTTAAGTTCATTCCTGAAATAATCAGAAACTTTTTTAGTTGCTGTCCAGACAATCTCAATCTTCTTAGTATCTCCAGTCAACTCTTCAATATATTTTTTTTCTTCAACCCAATAATCCTCATCATTAAGCCAATTGTACATAAATTGATATGTATCTTTAAAGTCAAATAGTCCAGACCATTTAACTTTTTGTTCACTTACCTTATCTTTTTCAGCCATTAATAAAATAGATAAAGTATATATTTAAAAGTTACTAAATTAAAAACAAAGTCTTAAAAATACAAACTAAATTTAATTTTAGTCAAAATCCCATACCATCAATATTTCTTGAATAATCTCTGCCTGAGTTTTTGTGAATATTATTGCTTGAGCTGGCAATAACATCGTCAATCCTTAAAATCATTGTAGCAACTTCACTGGCAGATGATATAGCCTGAGTTTTAACTTTTAAAGGTTCTATAATTCCTGCATTAAAAGTATCTTCAACCTTTCCATTAAAAAGATTTAAGCCAAAATTTCTATAATTTTCGTCGTGCTTTGATTTTAATTCAGTTAATATGTCAATAGGATCGAGTCCAGCATTTTCAGCAAGAGTTATAGGAATGTTTTCAAGTGCTGCAGCAAATTCTTCAACTGCTAATTGTTCTCTTCCTGAAAGAGTTTGAGAAAACTCTCTTAATCTTTTAGCTAACTCTATTTCAATAGCTCCTCCCCCTGCAACAACCATTCCGTCTTTTAAAACAGCTGAAACATCCCCCAAAGCATCTTTAATAGCCCTCTCTGTTTCATCAATAACATGGTCACTTCCACCATGTATAAAAATAGTTAATGCTTTTGGATTTATACATCCTTTTACATAAGTCATAATACTATTAACTTTTTTTATTTCTTCAACTCTCTTAGCACTTCCCAAATCTCCTACAGAAATTTCATTCAGATTGCTTATAATTTTTCCTCCAGTAGCCATGGCTAATTTTTCAAGATCATTTTTAGAAACCCTTCTGCATGCATAAATTTTATTTTTAGTCAAATAATACTGAGCTATATCATCAATTCCTTTTTGACAAAAAAGAACATTAGCCCCTGAAGATTTTATTTTTTCAACCATATTTTTTATAGTCTTTTCTTCAGAATCAAGAAAACCCTGGAGCTGTTCTGGAGTTGAAATATTTATTTTAGTCTCAATCTCAGGATTTTTTAGTTCAAATGGGAAGTCTATAAGTGCTATTCTTGCATGATCTATTACAGAAGGCATATCGATATTAACTTTTTCATTATCCAAAACAATTCCTGAAATCAACTCTGTTTCTTTAATGCTTTCTCCTTTACTTTTCTCAATTTTTATATTATTAAGATCTATTTTACCCATATCTTCTATTTGTTTTACACTATTAACAACAATTTCTGCGAATTTTTCTTTTACACCCTCTACACTTTTACCAGTCATAGATGTTATAGCCACCTGCCTCAGAGTTTTATCATCTTCTGTTGTAACTCTCATTGCAATTGCATTAAGTATTTCTAGGGATTTTTCTGCCGCCATTTGATAACCTTTAGTTATAACAGTTGGATGGATTTTCTTATCAAGGAGTTTCTCTGCATTTTCTAGTAATTTTCCAGCTAGCATTACAGCAGTAGTTGTTCCATCTCCAACTTCATTTTCCTGTGTTTTTGCAATTTCCACCATCATCTTAGCAGCAGGATGCTCAATTTCCATCTCTCTGAGAATTGTAACTCCATCATTAGTTACTATAACATTTCCAACAGAATCTACAAGCATTTTGTCCATTCCCTTAGGTCCTAGAGTAGTTTTAACAGTATCAGCAACTATTCTTGCTGCGAGAATGTTGTTTCTTTGAGCATCATGTCCAATAAGTCTCTGAACATTCTCAGGGAATACATAAATAGGTTGTTTTTCGGCCATAAATACACTCTTTAATTAATAGATAAAGAGCATAAAAATCCTCGATTTTTAAAAATTTATATACTCATATTTTTCCAAGTTACATTCCCAAATTATATAAACTTGAACAATCTTATTTTAAAGTAAAAAAATGGCAACAAAAATCCGTGTAGGAGATGTCATGACGCGTAAGTTTGTGCATATAACCCCAGATACAACTCTAATGGAATGTGCAAAAAAAATGATGAAAAGCCGTGTTGGAAGCATTGTAGTTAAAGAAAAAGAAAAGTTGCATGGAATTGTAACAGAAAAAGATATTATTTGGGCTTTAACAAAGAAATCAAAGGAATTTGAAAACATACCTGTAAGAGACTTTGCCAGGAAAAAAATAATTACAATAAAACCAGAGGCTACATTAGATATTGCCTTAGAAAAAATGAACCGCATGAAAATAAGAAGAATGCCTGTAATCTCTAATAAAAAAGTAATTGGTTATATTACTCTAAAAGACATA
Source organism: Candidatus Nanoarchaeia archaeon (assembly GCA_035291345.1). Lineage (GTDB taxonomy): Archaea > Nanobdellota > Nanobdellia > Pacearchaeales > GW2011-AR1 > JACPLR01. Next base: position 198 of record DATDSF010000064.1, on the reverse strand, counting down.
GTTAAATTCATGCCAGAAATATTTGAAGAAACAAGAAGCTTTGAAAAGTTAAAAGAAGAAACAGAAAAATCCCAGAGAAGTCTTTCTGCAATAAAAGGTAATTCTATTGAAGCACCATGTGAAGAATGTGGAAATTATGATATTCTTGAAAAAATAGATGGAAGAATGATCTGCGAATCTTGCAAAGACGAAATGTAA
>DATDSF010000063.1:0-3513 GCA_035291345.1 Candidatus Nanoarchaeia archaeon | reverse complement strand
GAAATTATCTCTAAAAGATTAAAAAATAAAAAATTCAAATTACCAATATTTACAAGTATAGCAAAAACAAACTCCAAAGATACAGTTTCAGTAAAAAATGGGATAAAAGATTATGTTAAAGCTTATAATTTACTTAAAAATATAGGAAATATTAGTGTTATAAATATAAGCTGTCCAAATGCTTTTGGTGGACAGCCATTCAATGACAAGTCAAAACTAGAGAAGCTTCTAAAAGAAATAATTAAAATCAGAACAACAAAACCCATTTTTATTAAAATATCTCCAGATTTAACACAAAAACAAATAGATGATATTGTCAGTTTATCTTTTAAATATAATATTTCTGGAATTATTTGTTCAAATCTCACAAAAATAAAGAATAATAAATTAATTGATGAGGATGTTCCAATGGTAGGAGGTTTTAGTGGAAAAGTTGTAAAAGATATTTCTGATGATTTGATAAAGTATGTTTATAAAAAGTCTGAAGGAAAATTAGTAATAATTGGTTTAGGTGGAATTTTTTCAGCAGAAGATGCTTATCAAAAAATTAAAAATGGTGCAAGTCTTGTTCAGTTAATAACTGGTATGATTTTTCAAGGACCACAAACAATCTCTGAAATAAATCAAACTCTTGTGGAACTCCTTAGAAAAGATGGATTCTCAAATATTTCTCAAGCTATTGGTATAGATGCAAGATAAACTAACTCCACTTACACCCAATCTTATTATTAATAGCTTCCTGTTCAGATTTAACAATCTGACTTCTATATTTTGAAAAATCACCTACAAATCTTGCAACACAAAAACCATCAGCAACCATCTTATTATTAATATTTTCACCATTCAAAAAAATATATCTTAATTTTCTATTGTATATATCTTCATCTTCTCCATCTCTTTCAAGAACTACTGTTTTATCTAACAATACTTCTTCAATTTTGTTTTTAGCTTCTACATAACACTCCTTGCCACGCTCATCACAATCAATTCCCAATAATCGAATAGTTTCACCACCCTCAACTATTACTGTGTCTCCATCGATAATCTTAGTAACAACTTTTTCCTCTTTATTTTCTAGTATTAGGTTTCCAATTTCACTTCCATTATAATATAAAACAATAAAATCAACAATTATAATTATTAACACTAAAATGGAAAGAACAACACTCTTTACACTCTTTTTCATACCCTAAAAAACCTAATAACATTTAAATATTTAATTAAACTTTGATAATTTACTATTAATAAACAACAATGAAAAAAGAGAGTAATTACATAGATTCAAAACAGCTTTTTCATTCAGGTGGGAAAAAGAAGCTTACTATCGGCCAAAAAGCTGCAGATTTAATAACTAATTTTGGTGGAAGCTGGATATTTATAATAATTTTTTTTCTCTTCCTTGTTTTATGGATTTTTGCAAATACTTACTTTTTCATTCAATATCAGAAAGGAGCATTTGACCCCTACCCATTTATTCTACTAAATTTACTATTATCTTGTTTAGCAGCAATTCAAGCTCCTATAATTTTAATGTCTCAGAATAGATCTAGTGAAAGAGATAGGCTAAGAGCTGAATATGATTATGCAGTTAACAGAAAAGCAGAAAAGGAAATCAGAGACATAAAGAATGATCTTAGCTTAATTAAAAGAAAGTTGAGTGTGAAGTAAAAGTTAACGTACCATCCAACTATTTTTGACTAGACTGTTTATATAAATTTATAATCCAGTTTATGATTACTGATATTGAAATTAACACAAAAGAGAAACTAATTATCAAACCACCAAAATTAAAGCTAGTATTACAAAAAACATTTCCACCATTATTCTCCATATAAATTCCAACTCCTGCATTTATTTGATTATTAATAAACGTATTACCTTCAATACCTCCACCAGAAGCTGAACATACACCCCTCCAAAAAAACCAGATAGAGTAAAAAGCTACTATTAAGATAATAAGTAAAAAAACAATAATCAAGATTGTATTCTTATGAGGTTTCATTTAAAGCGTAAATATCTCTTATTAATAAGTTTTACCATTAGGATAAAAATTCCTGCCAGAGCAGTGAACCAAAAACCCCTCTAGTTATTCGGTTTATGTAAGAGATTTAATCCTAAGGATTAACATCCTAAAAATCTTTCAATTAGAAATATAATTATCTGTATGACTTCTGCCTTTTACTTCTGGCCTTAGAATCTCCAGGCTTGTTAGCCTCTTTTCTTCTTACATCAGCAACCAAAAGATGCTTATCATACTTTGCATAGGCTTTTCTTAGACTTTCAGATTTTGTTCTCTTAACCAAAGCTTTTGCAATAGCAAGCCTTGCAGCCTCTATTTGGCTCTCTCTCCCACCACCTTTTATACTAACTTTTAAATCATAATCAAGAGTTTTTAGATTTTTTTTAGCAATAATCAATGGTTCATCAATCATTAATTTATGAAAATTAAATAATTTATTATGTGGAATATTATTGATTGTTACTTTTCCACTACCTGGAAAAATAGATGCTTTAGCAATACTTGTTTTTCTTTTTCCACTCACAATCATTAAATCTTTCTTTGCCATTTTAATTAATTACTTTAAATAAATGTTTAAGTGTAATGTACTTACCTCTTTTCTCTTTACCAGCATGTATTTTTTTCACTTCTTTATATTCCTCTGGAGTTTCATTATAACATATAACTTCTCTGAAAACCATTCTTCCACGCCCCTTTTTATGAGGTAACATTCCACGAACAGTTCTTTTTAATAGTCTTTCAGGACTTTTGGCAACTTTTGGTCCTTTAAGACTGCTTCCACCAAGACTATATTTTCTCTGATATTTACTAATAATATCTTTCTCATTACCAATTATTACAACCTCATTTGAGTTTACAATAATAACTTTTTTCCCAAGAAGTGTTTGTTTAGCAGCATAGCTTGCTAATCTTCCCATAGTTGCATTTTTTCCATCAATAACAATTTCTTTTTCCATCTTACATTTATTTTTCTACAGATTTTAATATACGAATATTTTTAGCATCAGGATTTTTCTTCATTTCTTCATTTATAGTATAAAATTCTATTTTATCTTTTCTAAGTTTTTCAGCAGCAGATTGGGAGAATTTCATAGCAACAATTTTAAGTTTTTTATTAATTTCTCCTTCACCTAAAACCTTGCCAGGAATAAGAATAGTTTCATTATCTTTTGCTATCTGATTTATCTGATCAAGATTAAGTTTAATTTCTTTTCTACGTGGTCTTGAGATTAATGCAGAGATTTCATGCCATTTAGAATTTTTCTTACTATTAATTATGCTAGCTACTAAACTAGGACTAGTCTTTCTTCTCAATTTCTTCTCAATTTTTCTTTTTATACTTTTCATTTTGGTACTTAACTTTGTGAACTTTAATTCATTTATAGACATGTGGAAGAGAGGATTCGAACCCCTGCAAGCACTAAGCTATCACGGCCTTAACGTGACCCGTTTGACCGCTCCGGCACTCCCACATATCTCTTAACTATTTTTTC
>DATDSF010000062.1:0-2124 GCA_035291345.1 Candidatus Nanoarchaeia archaeon | reverse complement strand
CTTCCAGTTTTTAATTTGTATTTGTCTTTGCAGATATTAACAATTAAATCAGCTACTTTTGATGGGTGTACACCTGTAAATCCAGTCATTCTAGTTGAAGTTGTTCCAGGGTTTACATTATAAACCTTAATCTTTTTTAATTCTATAGCTAAAGCCTGCGTAAAGCCTCTAACTCCGAATTTTGTTGCACAGTATGTTGTCAGTTCTTCATAACCTTTTAGTCCAGCCATACTGGCAATATTAATTATAGTTTCTTTAATATAAGGAAGAGATTCTTTTGTGAATTTAATAAGCCCCTTTAAATTAGTTTCAATTTGTTCATCAATCTCTTTGAAAGTTTGACTCTCAAAATTTTTCCAGACAACAATTCCAGCATTATTAACTAAAATATCAATCTTACTAAACTTTTTAACAATCTCTTTTACAACTCTTTTGATATCTTTTTCTTTTTTCATATCAAGCTGAGTAATATATACATCGCTAGCCCCTAATTTATAACACTTTTTTACAACTTCAAGGGCTTCTTTTTTATGTTGATAATATGTAATAACTACCTTACATTTTTCCACAGCAAATTTATATGCTGTTTCTCTTCCTATTCCAATACTCCCTCCTGTTATAAGCACAACTTTTTCCTTAAGATCATTCATAAATTCAATATAGTAATTATAATTTATAAGCTTTAATGAAAATAGAACTGCAATAAAGCTTATAAATTAAGTATTTTTTAGATATTAAAGATGGCTGAATTCATTCAAAAAGAAGGTGAAAAAATACCCTATAATCATGAGGTTGATCAAGAACTTTTAGATATAGATCGTGAATTAGAAGAACTAATTAAAAAACAGAATGCTAAAATTAAAGTTGTAGGAGTAGGTGGAGGGGGAAATAATACTCTTTCTAGAATACATGAAATTGGTGTAAAGGGTGGAGAAATGATTGCTGTAAATACAGATGCTCAAGATTTACTTTATACAAATGCAGACAAAAAAATTCTTATCGGTAAGGAGCTAACAAGAGGTTTAGGAGCAGGATCTAATCCTTCGGTAGGAGAAAATGCTGCTAAAGAAACAGAACATGAAATCAAAAAAAAATTAGAAGGTGCAGATATGGTTTTTATCACATGTGGATTAGGAGGAGGAACAGGGACAGGAGCAGCCCCTGTAATTGCAGAAATAGCAAAAAGACAAGGAGCTTTAGTTATAGGAGTTGTTACAATGCCTTTTACAATTGAAGGAGCAAAAAGAATTGAAAATGCAATAAATGGTCTTGAGAAAATGGAAAGTATTGTTGATACACTTATAGTAATCCCAAATGATAAACTTCTTGAAATTGTACCTGATTTACCATTACAGACTTCATTTAAAGTAGCAGATGAAATACTAACAAATGCAGTTAAGGGAACAGCAGAGCTTGTTACAAAAGCAGGTTTAGTTAACCTTGATTTTGCAGATGTAAAAACAATAATGTCTGACGGAGGAGTTTCCCTTATAGGTGTTGGAGAATCTGATTCAGCTAATAGAGCATTAGAAGCTGTTGACAGAGCACTAAATAATCCTTTATTAGATGTTGATATTTCAAATGCGACAGGAGCTTTGGTAAATATTATTGGAGGACCTGATTTAAGTCTGGATGAATCAAAAACAATAATTGAAGAAATAGGAAATAGGCTAAATGAAAACGCAAGATTAATTTGGGGAGCTCAAATAGCTCCTGATATGGAAAAGGCAATTAGAGTTATGGTAATAATAACTGGAGTAAAAAGCCCACAGATAATGGGAGAACCAAGTCTAAAATTAAATAAAAAAACAAAAGAGCAAAGAGTTCAGTCAGAACTTTCAGAAGAGCTTGGAATAAATTTCTTTAGATCATAAGGTCAAATAACAACCTTTAAATACATTCTATTTTTTTCTAAAACATGAGTTCGCAAAATCCAGATAAACCTTCAATACAAACAAAGATTAAAAGTTTTTTCAGAAAATGTGTAAGAGTATGGCATGTTCTTAGAAAGCCAACAAGAGAAGAAGTTTTAATGGTAGCAAAAGTCTCTGCAATTGGAATTTTAATAATTGGTCTTTTAGGGTTTATAATTTCAATTTTAATGAGCTATATAGTTCCTAGATA
>DATDSF010000061.1:0-6900 GCA_035291345.1 Candidatus Nanoarchaeia archaeon | reverse complement strand
TTTAAAGTATAAACAGGTTTCTTCTTTTTTTGATTATCCATCAAAATCTATAAAATAAACATTTGCTTAAAAAATAATTTACATAATAAAATATATATTAAAAGACAGTAAACTTATAAATGGGTGAATTCTTTATTATTTATATTCCAGATATTTACACAGAAACTTGAATGCTGTCCAAAGATTCAACTGTAAGAATGTTAGAATATTTAGCCCCATAAGTAGTTAGTTCTGATTTTTTTAGATTTACTTTATCAACCAAAAAAGATTTTTTCTCAAAAGAAATTTTATTTAACTCTTCAAGAAAAACTTTTTTATCTTCAATAAACTTAGGTCTTGCAATAGTAATATGGGCCATAAAATTATACTCTCTTAAAAATATATTTCCTAAAGAATCGTCAATCATTCCTTGTAGTTCAAAAAGTCCGTCTCCAGACAAACTTACCCAGACTATTCTTATAAAATCTTCTGAAAAAACGCCAATTTTATCAATCTTAACACTAAATGGTTTGAAAATTATTTTTTCAAGTTTTTCTTTAACAGCTTCTAATTCAGATCTTGAAATTTCTCCTAAAAACTTAAGAGTTAAATGAAAATTTTCAGGTTCAGTAAATTTTCCCTTAATCAAACCCAGTTTATCAATATCTTTTTGTATCTTAGTGATTTCTTTTGTTACATCATCAGGCAGATCTATTGAAATAAAGCTTCTCATTTTAATTATTGATTTATTGTAAGATTCCAGAGGTTATAAAATCTTATATAAAGAATTCTGGTTTGCTTAAAGATTTCCAAAATCTTTATGGTTAAATAATCTCTCCAAGTATTTTAATTCCAAGATTAAGAGTAACATCTTTAAAATCTTTGTCAGGATTGATTTCAACTATATCTAAGGCACTCACTCCCTTTAAGATGTTAAGCCTATGTAAAAAATAAACTAATTGTCTGCTTGTCATACCTCCACTTTCTGGTCTCGCAGTTCCTGGAACAAATGCAGCGTCAACAACATCAATATCAATAGAAATATAAATTTTAGATTTATTTGCAAGTTCCATAATAATATCGCAAATTTCCTGAAATTCAGTTAAATCTTTCATCATATAGCATCTAATATTATTATCAGACAAAAATTCGTTTTCCTCTTTAGTTAAATTTCTCAATCCAACAAAAATTATATTTTCACTTGGAAAACCCTCCTTAATAATTCCCCTAGTCCACGAAATATTACTAAAATTACCATTAAATTCCTTTTTACAGTCAGCATGTGCATCAAATATAATTAAAAATGGTTTTTCATTAACCTCGTTACACTGTCTAAAAAAAGATAATGCAGAATAATATGTTAGTGAATGATCTCCACCAAGAAAAATAAGTTTTTCTTTGAAGTTATTTAAATGAAATATATTAAAAATCTCTTTATCAAGTAAATCATGTACAGAATTTACATCAATTCCATCAAGACTAATCTCTTTAAATGAAATACTTTCTTTTTCTATCTCTTTATTATTTTCTGAAAAATACTTCTCTGGAAACTCAGATATTATTTTTTGCCCTGCTTTTCTGCATCCAAGACTGTCTAAACTGTTTTCAATCGGAACATTTACTACAATAGTCATTTAATTAACTAACTAATAATATTTTTAAAGATATTCAAGCTCAAATAGATATAATAAAATGGCTTCAACAAACCAATCCCCATTCTACCAAAAAGCAGAGTTAAATTTTCTTAGTGCCAAAACAGACGAGGATAAACTCCACTGGTTGGAGGAAATGATAAAAGAGTGTCCAAAACATAAATCTGCTGAAAAAATGCTTGCAAATCTTAAAACGAGAAGAATAAAGTTAATTGAAAAAATTGAGAAAATAAAGAAGGTCAAGAGTTCTGGTAAATCTTCAAAGGAGACCATAAAGAAGCATGATATGCAGCTCGTTTTAATTGGTTTTACGAACTCTGGTAAATCTTCTATTTTAAAGGCTCTCACAAACACCTATCCAAAAATTTCAGAGGCAAAATTCACTACACAAGCACCAATGCAAGGAATACTTGATTATCAAGGAGTCCAAATTCAAATAATAGATCAACCATCCCTTAAACATGAAAATTTTGATATTGGTTTAGTAAATAACACTGATTTAGTTTTAATAATAGTTACAAATATAAGTGAAATCCAAGAAATAGAGCCAAGTTTAGTAAAATTTAAAGGTAAGAAGATAATTGTTTTTAATAAAATTGATTTGTTGACCGATAATGAGATTAGAAAAGTATCAGAAACTCTAAAAACTAAAAAATATAATTTTGTATTAGTATCTTTAGCTGAGAATAAGGGATTTTCTGAATTGAAAAACAAAATATTCTCAGGATTTAAATTTTTAAGAATATATTTAAAAGAGCCTGGAAAAGCCCCGAGTAATAGTCCCATGATAATAAAACCACCAGCAACAATAAAAGACATTGCAGAAAAAATATCAAAGCAGTTATCCCAAAGTATTAAAGAAATACATATCTGGGGTCCATCTTCAAAATTTCCTAATCAAAAAGTCGGCCTTAACCATGAATTAAAGGATCAGGATATAATAGAATTTAAAACAAGATGATTATCTTGAAACTTCAAAACTCTTAACTTTTTCTTTTAATTCTCTTGCTCTTTTATTTTTCTCAAAATGTTCTCTAACTGGCGTAAGTAATTTATCAATATGTTTAGCAATTGAATTTTTTAAATCAAGCGGATGAATTTCTCCTTTCACATAAAGTTTTTCTAATTCATCATAACTATTAACTTCAATATTGCCTCCAAATTTATCAGGCCTTTCAATTACTACTTTTTTAAATTTTTCAAAAACAATATATTTAGCATACTCTAATACTGGATTATCTTTAGTTATTTTCTCAGGACAGTAAGCATTTTTGAATTTTCTATATATATCTTCCTTACTATCTGTCATAAAAATTGAGGTTTCTGGTTTTGATTTTGACATTTTCATCTCAATTTTTCTGGCAATAGGATCACTCTCTGATGTTTCTTTAAACTGCAAACCTAAAAGCATATGGTGGTGTATAGCTACTGGAGGTTTAAGTCCAATCTTAGGAAAAATATCCCTTGCAAGCATGTTAACTTTTCTTTGATCTAAACCAAGCTGAGCTATGTCTGCATTTAAATGATATATATCTGCAGCTTGCATTAGAGGATATAACACATATGCAGCAGGATTGCTTGTACTCTCTTCTCTCCCCATTATTTGCCCACACCTCAAAACTCTTTGTAACGTAGAATTCATAGACAATTTGAGAACAGTTTCCCAGTATTCTGGATGTTTTTTAATAAAGTCAGACGTCCAAACAAACTCCACATCTTTCATATCCATACCAGATGCCTTCCAAACTTCAATAAAGTACTCTCCAACAATTCTTATTTTATCCAAATCTCCACCATACTTATTATTAAGCATTGCAAACCAGTCTGCCACCCAGAATTTAAAATGAATTCCCACAGATGTCAATTTATTGACGTTAATTGCCCTTAATATTCCTTGAGCTATATGTATCTGCCCTGATGGTTCAAACCCATCATATGCTATAATCTTTTTCTTTGTTTTAAAAAGCTCTCTTAGCTCGTCTTCAGAAATTATTTCTTCTGCAAAAGTTTTTATAATATTAATTTTTGCATCAATCTCTTTATCACTAGTATTTATTTTAGATTTAATCATTTCTTTTTTAACAGCCATCTTTAATAAAAAAAGAGGTAATTATTAAAAGTTTTGTTTTCTAAAAATATGGATGAAAAACCATAAGAATAGTTACTTTCTTTTCTTGTCCTGTTTAGGGATACTTATTCTTCTTTTTTTGTCTGTAAATCTTGCTCCTAAAATGAATGATATTTCACAAATATCACTAAAAGATCTTAATAAAAAAATACTTACTGAAGGAAAAGTTATCAAAATATCAAAGATAGATGAACAAAGTTATTTTACAGTAATAATTATAGAAAACAAAAACAAAGATAAAATAGATGTTATATGTAATTGTAATAATCCAAGGATAATTGTAAATGAAACATTAAGAGTTATTGGTACACTAAATGAATATAAGGGAAATTTTCAAATAAACTCTGAAAAAATAGATATTAAAAGTTGATAAAAGATATTTAAATTAAGAAAATATAAATAAATATGCAAAAAAAATCTATAATATTGCTTGTACTAGTATTAATAATTCCAGTGTTAATTTTTTTACTAATCTCAACTCAAAGTCCAAAAACATCCCCTTTTGAAGAAGACTCGTTAATTCAGTGTAATTCTCTTATATATAATAGTGAAGATAAAATAAACCTGCTTTTTTTTTCATCAGAGAATGAAGCAGTAGAGTATTCTTCAGAGTTATTTAGCTTCTATCCTCTAAATGAAAATAAGGAAGAGTTTAACATATATTACATAGAACCTTCAGTCTACGAACCAGAATGTGAAATATATCAGAACATAGCTATACTTTGTTATTCAAAAAGTATAATTAAAACAGCTTCTTCATGTCCAAATGACTATATTTTTGTGTTAAAATCTGAGAGTTCAGAAATCAGGAGCTCTTCATACATGAATGTAGTGAGTATAAATAAAAATCATCAAAAATCTGTAATAGCTCATGAGTTTGGACATTCTTTTGCAAACCTCGCAGAAGAATACACTCCAGCTACTCTGCCACTAAAGTCTAAAAACTGTGTAAGTGAATGTAATAAGTTTGATAGTTTAAATGAGGGTTGTTATGAGGGTTGTTCAAAAACAGACTATTTCAGATCTATAAATTCTGGGATTATGAGAACTCTTTCTTCCAAATCATATGGAGCATTTAACAGCTTTTTAATAAGTGAAAAAATTTCTAAATTTAAAAGAATAACTGGAAATGTAGTTTCTGAAAATGATTTTAATAGCTGTTTAGATAAAGAATACTATTTGATATCAGGGCTGTATAATATAGAAACAGAAACAATAAATATTAATAGTAAAACTCTAGATATTGGATGTGTAGGGTCATCAGGTTCCGGTCCATTTGAATACAGCATTAATAATATTGATGGATCAACACTTGGATCAGGAGAATTTAACCCAGAATTTATATTTACAGATGCTCAAGATAGTAATGATGAACAAATTTCAGGAGGAGTATTTAATTCTAATCATGAGTTTATACTAAAAATACCAGTATTAAAACAGGCTGATAAATTATCTATATCAAAAGAAGATAAACTATTAGCTGAAGTTGAATTAAAAGATATAGGAGCTAGGCCATGTTAAAAATAAAAAATAAAAAAGCTACATCAGAAATAATAACAAGTATATTGATAATATTTCTAACATTAGTATCTATATCTATTTTAAGTATTATCATAAATAATCTGGTAAAAAATGAAGTTTCACTTTCACCAGAAACAAACTGTATAAAATTACAAGCATACTCTCCAATAAACTTAGAAAGTACATGTTTTGATTCAGAAAGAAATGAAACTCAAATAGTTTTAAAGAGAAGCCTAACAGATAATTTTCAAATAGATAACATTAAATTTGTATTTTCCAATTCAGAAAATAATGAAAATAGTGAATATATTTGTGGAAATCAGTGTGGAAATTGTTTTGTTTTAAGTAATGGTGAGTCAAAAACATATTATATTAGCAGTATTAAAAAATCAGAGAGAGTTTCAATATTAGCCAATAACTGTCTTTTGGATGAAGAAGAAATAGTTATCTGTTAGAATGTTCACTAGAAATTATGTTAACATTGCTTTTAAATTTAGGATTATAAGTTAAAACCTCTATAACCTCCTTTTTGGTTTTTTTATCATAAAATCCTATCCTATATCTTTTCCCTTTAGTCAATTTGACTCTGCTGAGAATTTCACTTGGATAATATCTATCATTTCCAATTAAATCAAATATTTGATCTGAATTGCTTATATTGTATGTATAATCTCCAATTTTTAGATTGTCAAAGTCTTCAATTATTAAAAAAATAAAAATAATAATTGTAGATAAAACAATAAAAAGTCCATTGGCAAATGTATCTCCCCTATTTAAAAAAAGCAAGACAATTAGTGTAAATCCCAAAACATAACTTGTAAATTTTAATGGCCATTCAATTCTCCTATTTGTTAAATACTCAAGCTTTTCTCTTAGTATCTCAAATTCACCAAGATGATGTAAAAAAGAGTTTGAAAGTCTTTCTTGAATAGGTGACTTAATTTCCATTAAATTTAAATTTTTATAGATAGAATATATACTCTCTCTACCAACTTCATAATTGGTATAATCACTTAATGTTAAAATTGTATACTGGTCTATTTTTTCTTTCACAACATTATGAAATTTAAGGCCTAATTGTTTTGAAAGGAGGAAAAGACTAACCAATCTTCCAGTTTCGCCAGCAAGAGCTTCCTTCAATGTTGATACTTTAGTTAAAAGCATAGAAAAAGTTATAGTAATTAAAAAACCAAATAAAAAAGAGACTATTGAAATCATCAATCCAATGTCAAACTCTCCTAAAGTTACAAAATCTGAAACATAATTTAAAATAACAAGTAAAATAAAAAAGGGGATTGTCCAATAATACAAATATATATTAAACCCTTTTTTCAAAGTTTTATCTTCCATGTCTCTTTATTTAATAAATTTTTATTAACTAATAAAGTAGATTAGATATTTAAGGTTAACCTTCATAAAATAATAATGCTATTTGAATTATTAATAGCTTTGTCTATTGGAATAATTTTTGGTACTTTCACAGGCCTTTCTCCTGGAATACATATTAATCTTGTTGCCGCATTTTTAGTTTCAATATCTTCTATCTTGCTTAGATTTACAGAACCTATATATCTGGTCGTTTTTATTGTAGCTATGGGAATAGCCCATACATTTATAGAT
>DATDSF010000060.1:0-7580 GCA_035291345.1 Candidatus Nanoarchaeia archaeon | reverse complement strand
TCACATACCCAAATATCTTAAAACCCCTGGTCTTGGCTCATAGATAACTCCTTGTTCAAGAGCTTTTTTTATTTCCTGATTTATTAATTCAGGAGAAAAATCCTTTAATTCAAGAATAAGTTTTTCAGATCCAATTCCTTCAGGCTCTGACTCTTTAATTTTTTTAATTATTTGACTTGAAAGTTCTATAATATCATTATTGCTAACTATTTTATTACTAGGTTTGTCAAACTCTAGTTTTCTTACTAAAAGATATCTTGGATCTTGTGGTTTAACAATTTCAGGAGTAATATATAATTCATCATTATACTGTCTTAACAATCCAACAACTAATACTGTTTCTCCTTGATTTACCTCATGAAATTTATCAACTTCATCCCCAAATATCTTAAGTCTTATTTGTCCAGAAGCATCATCAATAGTCAAAGAAATATACTTTTTTTCTGCAGAACTATATTTTTCAACAACATTAGCCACTAAATTAACCCTGCTTATAGCCTTGCCATTTATCTCCATTGCAGTAAACCTCTCATTCTCAATTATAGGCTTGCCTGAAAATATATCTCCTATTTTCAGTTTAAATGCTGTTTGCCTCTTAAAGTCTGCCATTTTCTCTTTTTTATTTGCAAGCTTAAGAAATCTGAAGGCTATTTAAAGGTTTATTTAATAGAAAACAATAAAGGTTTATTTAATAGAAAACAATAAAGGTTTATTTAATAGAAAACAATAAATGTTTAAAATAATTGAAGAGAGTTCATAAATAAAAACCTTGCAGGTTCCTAGAGAATCATAGATTCTCTGGACCAGAGAACTAATAAGTTCTCTAGGTTCTATGCATCCAGCCTTATCTAAGGAGAGTTCATAAAAATAATTTAAGAGAATTAAGGGAAGGTTCATAAAGGAAACCGTAGGTGTCTTTTATAATTAATAGTTAGTAGTAGTAAGGAGAGTTCATAACTAGAATAATAGTTTCTTTTTATAATTAATAGTTAGTAGTCAGTAAGGAGAGTTCATAAAGAGAACCATGGGTTCTTTTTATTAGCCAATCCTCTGAACATATCCTCTTTTTGGAGAGAATATATCTCCTGAAAGTGATAATTTATCTAAAGCTTCGTCAATATCTTTTCTATCAACTTTACCCTCCATCTCAGAATAAACTTCTTCAAGAGGAATTAATTTACCAATTTTAGATTCAAGTCTGAAAATTCCCTCTTTTACTTCAATTATTTTGCCTCTTTTACTTGAAGTAACCCCTGTAACAATTTTATCAATATCAAAACTCTTAGTTTCATAGTCATAACCTGCCTGCATTAGATAGTATTTCATTAAAGTAATAGCTCTTTCTGCATCAGACTTATCAACTGTATTAGAAAGTCTTGTTTTTGCACTAGCTTCACTTAACCTAACTAATGCTTCTAGCTGTCTAGCAGTAATAGGAATAGGTTTTAATGGGCTGTCAGAAGATGTTGGAGCATTTCTTAAAGTTACATAAAAAGTTTTTATTTCATTAACAGCCTCATCTGTTAGTCTAGGAGCTGTTTTTGTTGTTTTTTGTTTTGCATAAGCAATATACTTTCTAAATAATTCAGGTTCAATACTACCTCTAAGAGTTGTATCTTGATACTCTTTAAGAACATGTGAAGCAATTGCATCGTCCTTTCCTTTATCAGGAAGATCTCTTAACATAAATATAACATCAAATCTATTCAATAATGTGGGCTGAATATCAATCTGTTGTGCAATTGCCTGATATGGATCAAATCTTCCAAGTTTAGGGTTTCCTGCAGCTAATACACTTGTTTCAGCTCTTAGGGAAGCCTGAACATTAGCCTTACTTATAGTTACAGATTGTTGCTCCATCGCTTCATGCATCGCACTCCTATCTTGTGGGTCCATTTTTTCTATCTCATCAATACACACAATACCTTTATTACTCAAAACCATTGCTCCTGCCTCCAAACTCCATCCTTTCAAAAATTCATCTCTTACAACAGTTGCAGTAAGCCCTGCTCCAGAAGCTGATTTACCGACGACATATCTGCCTTTTGGAGCTATTTTAGAAATAAATTTTAATGTAACTGATTTTGCAACTCCTGGATCTCCAATTAAAAGCAGATGTATATCTCCCCTTGTTACTGTTCCATCTAATTTTTGTTTCCTAACTCCCCCGAACAATTGCAATACCAAAGCTTGTTTAACTTCTTCATATCCATAAATACTTGGAGCAATATTTTCTGCAAGTCTTGTGAAAATATTAGGATCTAGAGAAAGCTCTTTAATTTGTAATTCGTCTTCTTCTGTAATTTTAAGATCTTCATAACTTTCTTCTAATGGAATAACATGATTTGCATCTACAGCAAGATCAAATCTAGTTGAAACATTTCCAGTAGGCAATGGAACAGGAATCTCATTTAAAACACCTAAAACTCTTACCTTACTACCAGGAGTAGTTCTCTCTTCCATTTTAGGATCTACTAAATCTTCTTTAAGAAAAACATTCATTCTCCTTGGCTGTTCTCCTCCAACCAAACTTTCAGGACTTTCTTCTAAAACAAGTCTCTGAGCATCAACCATCTGTTTACTAACTAATTTAAAAAATCCCTTTCTCCCACATGAACATCTACTAGGTTCTTTAAACTTTTTTTCTAACTGCAATACACTAATAATAGTTCCACATGAAGGGCATTCAAATTTAGCACTAACAACCTGAGGTCTAACATCAGAAGCCTGTCTGACAATCCCCTCAATCCAGATAAAACTATTAAGGTGTTTAGCCCGTATATTCCTAATTTTAACAAATGTATTTTGAGGTAGGTCTAAAAGCCTTATCCTAGGATTTTTAGCTAATCCAAGCTCGCTTAAAGCCAATTCAAGCAGGGAAAAAACCTCCTCAGGCTTCTCTAAAAGCTTTTCAGCAATCTCATGTGAAAATTCAGCAAGATCACCAAACTTAATATAGATAACTTTTTCACTAGATCTTAAAGAATCAGACAGACTTTTCTTATAAAAATTAAAAAAATTCTTTGCCTCAGTCAAAATTTCTTCGTTTTTTAAAGCCATGTTTCACCTCTTTCCTGAATATTAATTATATCTGACTAAACTATTTATATTCATTTCTATTCAAAAAAATATATAAAAAAGAGAAAGTGTAACCTAATAGTAGAAAATACAACAGAAAAAGATATGTTATCTTTACTTTTCCTTCATAACTTCTTTAATATGCTTATTAAGAATAATCATACTTTCATCCAATTGCTCTTTATTTTTTGTTCCAGTACATACCAATTTTCCATTACTAAACAGTAAGAAAGTAGCATTTGGTTCCATTAACTTGTATACTAATCCTGGGAATTGTTCAGGTTCATACTCTGTATTTTCCAAAGCCAAAGCAAGAAAATTCAGGTTTAATTTAAGATCAATACTTCCAGAAGCAACGATATTTTGAACAGTTATTTTTGGTTTGTCTGTAATTTTAACATTAATTTTTCTTAACTGTTTTATAACTTGTTCAATAACTTCTTTAACCTGAGCTATTGATTTAGTTCCAGTACATACTAAATTACCACTCGAAAAAACAAGTACAGCTGATTTAGGTTTCTTTACCCTAAGTACAAGTCCTGGGAATTGTTCAGGATTATATTCAGTATTTGTTTGAGTCCTTGCAAGTTTAATTAAACTCACAGGTTTTCCAAGAGAAGCAGTAGCGACGATATTTTGAACAGCTAAGTTACTTTTCATTTTATTTCCTTAATTTTAGAACATTTTAAGAAGGTTCAGCTTCATTATACAGGCTTTATAAAGGGGTTGCCTTTATAAAGCTTTTGGTTTATAAATCAGTTCTTTTTTCCAACCATTTTTTTAATATCTTTTATAGTTGCAATATCTCTTATATTTCTATCAGGTCTATAAGCAGTTATTCTTGGAAATCGCATAGCATATCCAGAGCTATACGTCGGAGATTTTTGAATATTTTGATATGTAACAGCAACAACTAATTTAGGTTTAACCCTAACCATATTTCCCTTTTCTCCAGTTATTAATGGTTTTAACAATTTAGTCATTTCAAGATAAGTAGTTCCTTCACTTTCTTTCTCTTTTAATCCACTTGAAACCATTCCTATCTCTAAGAACTTACCATCTTCACCCCTACATGCAACAATATAACTTGTCAACCATCCAGCTCTTTTTCCAGTCCCATGCATTGCCCCGACAATAACCAAATCAAAATCTCTACTTTCAGGTTTCATCTTCACCATATGACCAACTCTTCTTCCAGGTTTGTAAATAGAATCAAGTTTCTTAACCATAATACCTTCTTCACCAATTTTTAATGCTTCATGATAAAACTCAAGAGCCTTCTTCTCACTATCAGTCACAATCTGATAGGCGGTTCTAATTTTTAATTTCTCAACATGAATAATCTTTTCAAGAATTTTTCTTCTTTCAATAAATGGAAGATTTACAAGACTTTTTCCATTTAGGTATAAAACATCAAAAGTATTTATTTCAACAGGAAGTTCTTTTATCAGTTTATCAATATGATATTTTCTTTTAATCCTCTGACTTATAGATTCAAAAGGAGTATATTTATGATTTTTCGGATTATAACCTACAACCTCAGAATCAACGATAAAACTCTCACCCTTAATATTTTTTTCAACAACAGAAACTACATCTGGAAACTGATTAGTAACCTCTTCTAATCTTCTTGTGAACAATTTAATACCTTCTGTCTTAGATTTGGATATAACAACTCTAAATCCGTCATATTTATGTTCAATAGCAGCAGGTTTCCCGCAAATTCTAAATGCTTCTGAAATCTCATTTACTTTCACAGGAAGCATTACATTCATAGCTTTTCCAGGAAGAATTTCTATTTCATCAAATGCCTTTTTCCCTTTAATAGCTGCTTCAAAAATAACAGAGAAATCATTAGCCAAATCATAAATCTCTTCAATTTTATTAAGCATCTCTTTTCTTTCTTTTGGAAAAAATGCCTCTGCAATTGACTCTCTCAATGTAGAATCAGCCACTCCAATTCTTAAATCAGCTAAAACAGTTCTGATAAGATACTTAGCCTCTTTACCATCAGCATTGCTTAAGAGTTCTGCAACCAAACTTACTTTTTTATCAACACTTCCTTTTCCATCAAGTGCAAATAATTTAGTAAGGTTATCGAAAACCTTTCCCACATTTAGACTAGAATGATAAAGCGTTGACTGTTTTTTACTGACCATTAAACTCTCAGCAACCTCTCCTAAATCACCTATCCTGTTAAAATCTTTTACAATAGCATCATTGGAAATACCTGAAGCTTTTGCAATAACCTTAATTATTAACTGTCTGGAAATACCATACTCTCTTGAATCATAATCTGGAAGAACTCTCCCACGCAACAAATATATCCATTTGTTATCACCTTTACTTTTAGCAAGTTTCTTCAAAAATTCTGCAATAATTAAAATTTTTTCAAGCCTTTTAGTAGTCCCGCCAAGCCTTTCATACACCTCACACAACTCAGAATATTTCATAATCATCTCGTAATAAAATAATAAAATTAACTATCTATTTAAAACTAATCAATTAAATCATTGAAGTTATTTAGAGTAAAATCAATATTTTTGATTTAAGTATTTTATAAACTTTTTTCATAATTTGAGTGTTATTCTCCCAAGAAGTTAATCATACACTGATTATATTCTTCATCACTTAAAGGATTTGCAATTTTACACAAAATGCTAAATACAAATTGGGCTATCTTGCCAGAATCTCTTATTGCCTGAGAAACAGGTAAACACTCTCCCCCTGAACATATATTGCTTTCACACTCGTAACTATTTTGACACTTAGGCCAATCTTTTCCTGGAATACTTGGCTTTTGCTGTTCTAGACGTCCATTTATCTCACAATACAAATTATAATTTCCAGGTTCATCATTATAAAGAGTTACTTGAGTTCTAAACCCATAAGGAATACATTCTCCATCTAGTTCACAACCATAGCATTGTCCAGGATTACAACTCACCTTTTCTTCATAGCTTCCACTATTACATTCAAAATCCTCACAACGCTTTACTTGAACACCATTAGAAGGGCAGATAGTTGGAGATACAGTGCAGTAATAACGAGGAATACACTCAATTTTACTCAATGTAGATGGAAATTTAGTTAAATATGCTCCCAAAAATTCCTCCAAATCACTGTCAGATAAATACTTATTGTCTACTAAAGAAATCCCAATAATTTTTTCATTAGATGGCCATAAAAAAGTAAGAGATTCGCTATTGCTATCTTCAAAAGTTAATAACACAACTTCATTACCTAAAATACTCTCATAATTTAGTGAAGAATATCCAGTATTTGAGATACCTTTAACCAAATTATCAAAATTATCACTACTAACTTTTATTTTATGAACCTCTATTAAAATGTCTACATTATTATATACAATTTCTAAATAATCAATATTGTTATAATAATAATCTCCAAGTTCATTAATGCAAGAATCTCCATAAGGAAGATTTTCTATACCACCTTCAAACTCAAAAAATTCACAGTTATCCAAATCCCAATCAGACATAAAACCAGTATGAGTAAAGACAAAATTGCTTATATTTTTCTCAATAATATACTTAGCAACACCTTGTTTTTCAACACAAGCCCCATCACTGCAACCACTAGGACATGTAGGAACATTAGTCCAAATCTCACTATTTTTACATGACATTTCATAAATAGCGCAATTTTTCTCACAATAGGCAACTTCATATCTATTCCAAGTATTACCTGAACCAGATTCATTAATCCATGGATAAATTCCATTTTCATCTAGTTGAATACAAAAATCATAAACTGTTCCAAATTGTCCTTCATATCCATCTCCAAAAGGACTTAAGTCGCCACTTGTATACCCTTTAGTGTAATAATCATTTCCACCATCACTATCCACACAAGATGTTATATTGCTTTCATTGCTTTCAGGTAAGCAAGCCCCATTACTGCAACCGTTAAGGCAATTATATTGTGTATATAAGGCCTCAGGTTCAACTTCTCCACAATAAGACTCATATAAAACCCCACCATTACAATAATCTCCAAGTACTTCACCGCCACCTCCAGGATATGCAGCATTTGTAGTTCCTTTTACATAATAATTCAATCCACCATCACTATCCACACAAGTAGCATTTGTTGTAACTTCACCAAAACTATAAACTTCCTGAATTTCACTATAACTCAAAGCTCTTGTATACACTCTAACATCATCTATTACTCCAGAAAAATAATTATCTGAATTACTTGTAAGAGAATTACCAATTTTTAATTGAGAAGGAAATCCTCCAGTATTTGTAATATCTTCAGCTCCTAAACTAGTCTGAACCCCATCAACATAAATTAAAGCATTACTTCCGTCATAAACTCCAACAATATGATGCCAATTGCCATCTCTTAAGTCTCCAGTATTAGCAACTTTCAGTTTATCATTTCCATAGTAAATTATAGGCTTGCCCAAATTATCATTACCACTTAAAGCAATTCCTCTTCTCTTATTCCCATTTGCAGAAGATTTTGTAAATTCT
>DATDSF010000059.1:0-2562 GCA_035291345.1 Candidatus Nanoarchaeia archaeon | reverse complement strand
CTTATTGTTTTAAATCCAATTTTAGAAATAATTTTTATAACTTCTTTACCTGACACTGAGAGAATTTATAATTCTCGAGGTGCTCAAGAACTAACAGTTCTTGACAATCTGGGAAGTTTTTTCATTATCAATTTCTATATTTGTAATTAATACTTCCTCGTTGTTAATTCCTTCAGGTAATCCCATCACTTCTATATGTAATTCTATAGCTTCTTTTAAATTTGCAATAGCTTCTTCAATAGTATATCCCTGACTAACAACGTTTAATTCAGGGCATAAAGCAACATACTGCTTCTCTCCTTTTTTGATAATTACTGTAAGTTTCATATTATAAAGAAATAATTGGACTTTATATAATTTATTAATTAAGCTTTACTGATTCTCAGCAAGGCCTTTTCTATCTCTTATTTTTCTAACTACTTCATTCTGTAACTCTCTTGGCATTTGTTCGAAAGACTGATCTAATAAAGATGAAACCCCTCTACCTTCTGTTGCAGATCTTAAATCACTAGACCATCCAAGCATTTCAGATACTGGAATCTTAGCTTTAATTTTAACTCCAACTTCATCCTGTTCAACATCAATTAACTGTCCTCTTTTTTGAGAAACTAATTTTGTAACCTCACTCATATATTCAGACGGAGCTTCAATTACATGTACTTGAAGAGGTTCAAAAAGAGATATTGCAGAATTTTTCATTGCTTCTGATATAGCATCTCTTATAGCAGGATAAACCTGTGCAGGTCCTCTGTGAATAGCATCTTCATGCAGTTTAATATCATCAATGGAAACTTTTAATTTCATACATGGTTCTCTTGATAGTGGTCCTGCGTCAATTACCTGTTCAAAACTATCCATTATCAAATCAATAACTTCAATCATATGTACCTCTCCTCTTGTTTCATCTAACAGCATACATCCTTTATAGATATCTCTAACATTTCTTATTTCATCATTGGAAATTCCAAGTTCGTTCATTCTCTTGACCATATTATCATCTCTTTTCTTATATCTTTTTTCCGAGATTTCTCCCCTCTTAATTGCATCATAAACTTCATCTTCAAGAGGTTCAACTGTTATAAAGAATGAATTATGTTTATTAGGAGATTTACCCTCTGCAGCAATAGATTTTTTAACAACTGTTTCCCTGTAAACAACAATTGGTGGAGAAGTCTTAATCTCAAGACCTTTTTCAGTCATAATTCTGTTTTCAATAATTTCTAAATGCAACTCCCCCATTCCTGAAACTAAATTTTCTCCTGTTTCTTCATTGATTTCAACTTTCAGGCTCGGATCTTCTTTTACAACTTTTCTTAAAACCTCAACCAGTTTTGGCAGATCAACCATTTTTTTAGGTTCAATAGCCTTTGTAATAACTGGTTCAAATATATGTTTAATTTCTTCAAATGGCACTTCAGGCTCTACTGTTATAGTCTCTCCTACATCTGCAAAAACTCCAGAAATTGCAAGAACATTTCCAGCCGGAATTGTTTCTACCTGTTCTGGTTTTATACCATTGTAAACTAACACTTGCTGTATTTTTTGTTTCTTACCAGCATTATTCAGATAAACTTCCATTCCAGGTTCTAATGTTCCAGAGAATAATCTTCCTGCAGAAATTTCTTTTCCAGATCTTGGATCGATAACAATTCTTGTAATAACAAAAGCTAATTTTCCTTTTGCATTGCAAGTTATCAAATTTTTCCCAAATTCACTTTCAATATCTCCTTTCCATATTTTAGGAATTCTATATTTCTGAGCGTCTATTGGATCAGGAAGGTGTTTAATAGCCATATCAAGAATAACTTCATAAAGTGCGGCATTTTTCCATGTCCATTCCTGTCTTTCAGTTTCATTCATTTCATATATTCTAAAAATATCTTTAAAAGAAACTCCTTTCTTTTTCATAAAAGGAAGTGATAATGCCCAGTTATCTCTTGCAGATCCAAAAGCAACACTTCCATTATTAATATCAACCTGCCACTTTTCTTTATATTCTGGCTCTGCTAATCTTTCTATCAATTTATTGAAATCATGAAAAATCTTAATGAAACGCTCCTGCATCTGTTCAGGAGTCATTTTTAATTCTTTTATTAAACGATCTACTTTATTAATGAATAAAATTGGTTTTACTCTTTCTCTTAAAGCCTGTTTTAGGACAGTTTCAGTCTGAGGCATTATTCCTTCACTAGCACAAACAAGCACAATAGTTCCATCAATAGCTCTCATAGCTCTAGTAACATTTCCAGAAAAATCAACGTGTCCAGGAGTATCAATTAAATTAATTAAATATTCTTCTCCATTAAATTCATGAGCCATAGAAACATTTGCAGCGTCAACTGTCATTAGCCTCTCTTGCTCGTCAGCATGTTGCCATGTTGCCATACCAGCATCTAAATCTCCTGCAGCCTTAGAGCTCATCATACCTGCAGCAGCTAATAAATTATCAGTAAAAGCAGTCTTACCATGGTGAATATGTGCACTAGTACAAATATTTCTAATATGTTTCTGACTAGAAGTAAGTCTTTGAATTTTTGTTAGTTTTTTTTCTTCTTGTGCCAT
>DATDSF010000058.1:0-8702 GCA_035291345.1 Candidatus Nanoarchaeia archaeon | reverse complement strand
TATTATGAAGGAAAAAGGGTTTATTGGGCTTTCATTAATAAGTCTTATAGTAATTTCAGGTTTTTTGTTTTCTATATCTAGTGTTTCTGCAGATACTTATCAAAATTCAATGTGTGTTGAAAATTGGGATTGTACTTCATGGGACTCATGTAGATATGGTGAAAGAGAAAGAGATTGTGTTGACCTGAATGACTGTGGTACAACAAGAAATAAACCAAACGAAGTAAAATATTGTGATAATGATGGATATGAGACATACAGACATTATTGTGATTCAGATAACTACTATGGAATATCCCACCCATGCTACGACATTATAAGAGATGATTTTAACTATAGAACTAATTACTATGATAATTTTGAATATGAAATATTAAACTACTATGAAAATAAATATAATTCAAATGAAGATAAAGTACAAATAATACAGCTAAGCTATCCAGAAGACGATTCAAACTATAAAGAAATAAGAGTATCAATGTTTTCACAAGAAGGATTAATGCTGATAATTATAGCCTCAATTCTGGGAATTTTAAGTATAATAATATTTATAGCAGTTTTAGTTATAATAATAAGAAGATAAATATAAAAAGTGGAGCCAAATATCTAATAATTTTTGATAATGGTATATTCCACTAAACTCTAATCGAGTTAATCTTATATTAATAAGAATGATATATATTGAATGCGTCACTAGTATATATAGGTATGTATTTTAAGTTATAATTACAAACCCCGAGAAGAGGGAATTCAACCATCAAAGAGAGTGTTGAATTGCCTCTAATGGGGAAAAAGAGGTGATAAAAAATCGATGTATCGCTACTTTATAAATCTTTCTATATTGTTACCCTTATTAAATGACTAATAGGAATATAAAGAAAAAATTCTATGTAAATTATCCTAAAGTATATTTAAATACCAATAGAGACTTTTTAAACAATGGTTTTTGAAGAGTTAAGTGAAACATTGAATAATTACAATAAAAATAAGAATATAGAGATTAAAGAAATTAAAAAAAAACCTGAAAAAATAGGTCAGGAACAGTTCCAATCTTTTGTATTTGAGGATAAAATGGGTTGGCAGGAGATAATTTACGACTTAATTAATACTGAACAACTAGATCCTTGGGATATTGACCTGTTTGTTTTAGCTCAAAAATATCTTGTAAAAATAAAGGAACTTGAAGAGGCTAATTTCGTTGTAAGCAGTAAAGTTCTCCTTGTATGCGCACTTCTTCTCAGAATCAAGTCAGATATTCTTCTTAACAAATACATGAAGTCTATAGATGACATTTTATTTAATAAAAAACAGGAAATTCAGGAAAAATTAAAAGTAACAGGTTTTGAAGATTTTGATGATATACCTGAATTAGTTCCAAGAACTCCACTACCAAGACTAAAAAAAGTAAGTCTCCAGGAACTAATGGCTGCGTTAAATAAAGCTGTTCAGACAGAAGAAAGAAGAGTTGTAAAAAAAGAAGTGGAAAAAGAGATATATGAAAGAACTCAGCTGTTTCTGCCTAAAAAATCAGTAAATTTATTGGAAAGAATAAAGAACATGCATTCTAAAGTTATTGGCTTGTTTCAGAAACAAGATAAAATTCCGTTCAGCAACATATCAGGAGATAAAAAAGAAGATAAAATAAATGCATTCATCCCATTACTTCATTTAGATACACAAAAAAAACTCTGGCTACATCAAGAAAGTTATCTTGAAGAAATATGGATTCACAAAGAGAGGGTATTTAATAAAAATGATATTCTCACAAATCAGATAGAATCTCAATTTGAAGAAATGCTTGAAGAATCAGAAAGTTTAACTAAAGAAGATCTTGAAAAATCAGAAAACATTTTTGAAGAAGATAAAGAAGAAACAAATCAATAATTTCTAACTTCCCAGATAACAGTATTTCTTCCAGGAATATTACCCACAGGAACTTCAAATGTACTAAATTCAATTGCAGAATCTGGGAAAGTATTAATTAAGTGTTCTATATCCATAAAACTAAGAGGGTCAATTGCTGTTCTTAACATAGTCAAGGCCTTTAGCCCCTGAACAATTTTAGAATCCATATCTAAAGCTCTATTCATTGGCTCTTTCAGTGTAGAATACAATAATTCCCACCCTCTAGAATAAGCATAGTGTCCTATTTCTCCTTGGAGTATTAATCTATGATCAGGAGGAGATTCATTAAAAGAAATAAATCTCTCTGGAGTCCCCATTTCATCCCAAGCTTTTATTCTTTCAGGCAACATTTCTATAGGTAAATGATATTCTGGCTTCCCCCTAGGTATACCTTTTTTAGATCTCATGGAAACAAGTCCATTCCATCCACTTTCGATTATTTCATTATATGATCTCCAAACCTTTACAGTATTTCCAAAATAACCATATTCAAATAAAGGATAAGTTTCTTTTTCTTTATTAAGTATTTTAGGAGGATCTCTACTCATAATGATATTTAAAATTCTTCTAACTTCCTGTTCCTGGGAAATATTTAAATCCATAATATAAAGCCAAATAAGCAATTTAAAAGAATTTATATATTTAATAAATATAAATAAAATCTTTTTTACCCACCATCAGTGAATGAATTTTTAGTTTAATCTAAATATCAATAATGCTTAAAAACCATATATATTTAGATTTTTTATGAATAATAAGGGAATACTTACTCTGTTAATATTAGGAATTTTAATTAGTGTTGTTTTTTCATTAAATTTTGTTTCTGCAGGAACAGTAAAGCTACTATGTCTAGAAAGAGGAGAAATACTTGAATTTTCAAAGTGCAATGACTTAATGCCTGATAGAGAGTGTACAAGTAATAACGGCTGTCAGTACTGTGTTGAACTTGTGAGAGCAGGAGTTTACTGTCCTAAAAGTCTTAACGAATGCAATATAAGAAAACTATCTTGTTCAGCTTTAGATACATCAAACAATGAAATAGAAATAAATAATACTCCTCAAAACACTACCCAGCAGAACAACACAAATACTAATCAAAATAATACTAATCAGAACAACACAAATACATCTACAAATAACAGCTATAATTCAAATACAGATACAAATACAAATACTGAAGCAACTAATTCTGGAGGAGGTTCATCAACCTCTAGTTCAGGAACTAATACTAACACAATTTCTAATAATCAGGTTTCTGTTTCAGGGTCAACTTCTGGAAAAATAGTCGGCTCAAATGATGAAACAGAAAGTAATGAAGAAGCAGATGCTGAAAAAGAAAATGAAAAAGAAAATATAATTCAGAATTTCTTCAAGAACCTATTTGACAGGATATTCAATAGCTTTAATTCTACAGAAGAAAACAATACAATAATTGAAGAAGAAACAGAAAATCAAGAAACCAACAAGACCTCTATTTTAGATAGATTATTTAACAGGAATAAAAATTCAACAGATGAAGGAATAACTGGCTCACTAGTTGAAGAAAATATTGAAAGTGAGGAGGAAAATCCAAATGAAGAAAACTCAAATTCATCTAACGGAGTTGTTTTGATAATGGGTATGATTTTTATGACTTTAGTAGAAGTTCTTATTCTGCTGAGTTTAATCTTATATGATAAAAAAAAGTATTCTAAAAATAATAAAAGCAGAAAAACAGAACAAGATACTGACAAAAAAGAAAAAATAAAAGAGGCTATTAGAAAAAAAGAAGATACAACAAAGGAAATAATGGAAGCTGCAAAGAAAGAAAAAACAAAGAAAGATGAATTCTAACTAACCTTTTTAAACATCTTTATTTATCTAAGAACATAAAATGCCAAAACTCAAATTTTATACTCTGTGGATAGCACTTATCTTAGTTGTATTTTTTTCCGTACAAAACATTTTTCCTGTATTTGAATCTGCATTGATTTTAAATCAGTCCTCATTTACAGAGCCGTGGAGATTTTTAACTTCAATGTTCCTCCATGGTAGTTTACTTCATTTAATGTTTAATCTCCTAGCATTAGTATTTTTTGGTTTGGCTCTTGAGAAAACAATAGGAAGTGAAAAATTTCTAGGAGTATATTTAATTTCAGGAATTTTAGCAAATTTAATATCTGTTAATTTTTACCCAAGTTCATTAGGAGCAAGTGGAGCTATAATGGGGATAATAGGATGTTTAACAATAATAAAACCTTTAATGAATGTCTGGGCATTTGGAATGATAATGCCAATGTTCATAGCGTCAATAATTTGGGTCATAGTTGATTCAATAGGTATATTTATGCCAAGTAACATAGGACACATAGCGCATCTTTCAGGAATTTTATTTGGTGGATTATTCGGGATTTATTATAGAATAAAAAACCCAGAACCTAAAACACATAAAATCCGTGTCCCAGAACATTTAATGAGACGTTGGGAAACTCTGTATATGGGTGGAGACTAACTCAGTTTTTTAATCAAATCCTTCTCAATTAAATTAAACTCCTTACCAGATTTCATATCTTTAAGTTTAAACTTCTTAGTTTTAACTTCAGATTCTCCGACAAAAACAACATAACCAATATCTTTAGAATTGGCATACTCCAAAGCCTTTGATGGTTTGCCATACATCAAAACACATGGAATATTATTTTCTCTTAATTTACAAGTAAGACCAATAGCTATTTTATCCTGTTCTAAAGAAAGAACAATAACTTTTTTATTAAAACTGTTTAATTTAGAAACAATAACCAGTCTATCTAAACCAAATGAAATACCTGTAGACTGAATTCCATTAACCAAATAACTTCCTCCTGCACATATCGTTTCTTTGATATCAGATTTTATCTCAAAAACACTCCCATTATAGTAGCTTAATCCTCTGACAAGAGAAGGCTGAAATTCTATATTTACTCCATAAAGTTTGCAATATTTTTCTAAATCCTGAATTTCCTTAAAAGAATCAAATTTCTTGAAATAATCTTTTTTATTTTTAAGAATAGAAATCATCTTTTCAGCTCCAAATTTCTTTAAATTTTCTCTAACTTCTTTCTCAGAAAGTTTATCAAGTTTATCTATTTCCCTTAATACTTGTTCGCTATCTTTTATTTTATTTGCATTAAAAATCTCATCAAGTAATCTTCTGTTGTTAAAGTAAATTTTAGCCTTAATTCCAAATTTCTTTAATAAGCTGAATGTAAGAAACACAATTTCAGCTTCATCTTTTAAATTAGATCCTATAACATCAACATCACACTGAGTAAACTGTCTAAATCTGTTTGCAGATATAGGTTCATCTCTAAATACTGGTCCAATTTGAAATCTTCTATATGGAAGTTTTTTGTTCTGGGAAATTCTCTTTAATTGAAAAGTAAACTCATATCTTAAAGCTAAATTTCTCTCACCTCTGTCTTTTAATTTAAAGATGTCAGACACAGCTTCATCATTTTCATTTCCTGATTTAACAAATTCTTCGTATTCAATTATAGGAGTTTCTACAAATTCAAACCCATATCTCTCAAATTCATTAATTAAAATTTTCTGAATCTCAAGTCTTTTCTCAGCTTCGCTACCTTCTATATCTCTAAATCCTTTTACAGTTTCTCTTGCCATCTTTCCCATATTAACAATTCTAGATTTAATAACCTTACTCATTCTTTCTTTCAGGTCTTTCTATAATACAATAATCCCTTTGACAAGATTTAATATCAGATACTGGTTGAACATATCTAGTTACCCTAAGCCATTTTTCATTTTCAATACTTGAAATTCTATAAGGACAATCAAGACATTCAGGAAGTGGAATACTTTCATATGGACTTTCTATTATTACTTCATATATACTTTTTCCATTTCTAAATCCAATAAAAGTACCTTTCATTATTAACAAACCTCCTTACAAACAATGTTAAAATAAAATTCAATTTAGAACTAATCTTAAAATTAGAAACAATGAACTAAATCAGCACTTAAAGTGCTTTTATCCTCAGAAGCGAAAGGGGGGAATCGAACCCCCGTCTCCCGGACCACAACCGGACGCTCTAACCATTGAGCTACAATCGCCATAATTTAGATTAAATAAAGAATCAATGTTTTTAAATTCTATACTAGAATTAAGATTATTATTAAAAGAGTTAAAACTAGAAAAGATGATAACAACCAGCGCCATTAGCGCCTTTCGCCCCATACATATTTTGTACTAGTTTCATGTTATTTTAAAAAATTGTCAATATTTAAATGTTTTTATCCGCCCCAGCTAGAATTTCTTGTTTGTTTTATCTGCTTAATCTCTTGAAGAGCAGATATTTCACTAGAACTTAAAAGATCTCTGTTATCTTTGAATTTCTTAAATTGTTTTTCAGAAATTTCAGAATAAAGATATTTCATATCTTTTAAATGTCTATCAAATGTAACACCTGGAATTGAAATAGCAACCTCCATTCCCTCTTTGGCTTCTTCAACACCTTTTCCATCAGCTTGAATATTCTTAATTCTTCCAATAACTTCATTATTATTATCAATAACCTCCATTCCAGACACAATATCTCCAGCCACAATTTTTACTCCAAAAATAGCAGGATTGCTATTATGAAAAACATACTGATGTAAAATCTCCAATTTGCACACTCTTGATAATTCCATTAATCTTGATTTTTCAATTTCTTTGTTTTTTTCCTCCCTAAATTTCTGGAAATTCTCAATAAGTTTGTATATAACTTCATCACAAATTACTTTAATATTCCCATATCCTTTAGA
This sequence comes from Candidatus Nanoarchaeia archaeon, assembly GCA_035291345.1. GTDB lineage: Archaea > Nanobdellota > Nanobdellia > Pacearchaeales > GW2011-AR1 > JACPLR01. Next base: position 2,015 of record DATDSF010000058.1, on the reverse strand, counting down.
TAATTCATTAGCTTCTTCATCTAACCCAACATTAAATCCAAGAACAACAGCATCTAAAGCATCGATATTAAGGTTAGCTTTTGCAGAAAGTATGTCTGTTTTGTTTATACTTCCAATTCCTGCTTTAACAACTTTAATATTACTTTCCCTTAACAAAACTAACATAGCTTCTAAACTTCCTAAAGAATCCGCTTTAATTATAACTCCTTTTTTATCTAATTCAATATTGCCAGCAATTTCTTTCTTAAATTCTTTTTCAGCATCTTCCAGTTTATCAAAGGTCATAAATGGCATTCCAGGCAAAACATCAATTTTATCACCTAATTGAAGCCTTATACCTGCTGCAGCTGAAACACTCTCTTGAGAACTAAATTTAACGCTTAAAGGCTGAATAACATGGATTGATTTTACTTTTGTTATAATTGCATTTTCAAAAGTAGCTATAGCAATTTCCTGACCAACAGATAATACTCCATCATATAATATACTTTCAATATAGTTCAGATTTTTATCTTTCTTAATCTCAAGGATAACACCTTTAGCTTTATTTCCAAGCATTAACTGTTGTTTAAGAAATTTCTGTGACAAACCACATAAAACCATTAATATTTCAGGTATTCCTTCATGAGTTTTAGCAGAGCAAGGAACCATAGCTATCTGTTTTGTAAAGTCAGTTATTTTATAATAAAGTTCTGGATCAAAACCATAATTTTGAATAGAAGCCATTAAAGTATAAATTTTTTCGTCAAACATTTGTCTAACATGAATTGGCTGTCTTTCAATGCTCTCACTCATTTCTAGTTCTCCTCCACTACTATTCCAGCCATTTATTTTATCAATTTTATTTAAAGCTATAATAAATGGTGTTTTATTTTGCTTTAAAATTTGAATAACTTCAGCTGTTTGAGGTTTTATACCCTCATTGATATCAATAACTAAAATAGCAAGATCAGCTAAGCTTCCCCCTCTTTTTCTTAAATTATTAAATGCTGCATGTCCAGGAGTATCAATAAACAAAAAACCAGGAATGTCAAGTTTTATGCCTTTCTTATCAATTAAAGGACATGCCACCTTTAGTTTATCAGCTGTAAATGAAGTAAATGAAATCTTCTGAGTAATAGCTCCAGCCTCACCTTCAGCTACACTACTTGATCTTATACTATCAAGCAAGCTAGTCTTTCCATGGTCTACATGACCTGCAACAGTACATATGGGTTGACGAATTTTCATTTTAATTTCAGTTAATTTAACTCTATATCTAATCAGGAATAATTAGCTGTTTAAAAAGCTGTGGTCTATGTAATTTTCTAAAATATTATATATTTCAAAGAGCAATATATATTATAAACTAAATAATGAAAGTTAAATAATGGGATTCATAGAAAAAAGAGATTCTCAATTGGCAGAAGAAGTTAGTTTAGAAATAAATATTAAATCTGTAGATTTTTGGAGCGGGTTAATTAACTCATCAGAACCATTAACTCCAACAGAATATAGAGTTTTCTCAATAGGGTCAGATGAAGTTATTATAGAAGGTAATACTTACAAAAAAACAAGAGATGTCACAGAAGAAGATAAAACAAATAGCACTATAATAAGATGTCTAACCTATAGAGATAGAAATTATCCATCAGAATCTCCAAATCCTAACCCAAATCTATAAAAACAGCAGAATCACTAAAATATTATGGAAAATCAGGAAAATCAAAGTGAAGTAAACAAACAAGAGCTTGAAGAAGAGATAGCTGAGCTTATGACTCGAATTAAAAATACAGAATATGATTTGTCTAATATGTTTAAGGGAAATGCATTAATTGAGCAAAAACTTGTGAATTCAAAAAAAACTCTTGAAGAAAAAAGAGGACTTTTAGCAAGTTTAGATGAAGTTAAACAGAAGAAGTTTAAGGAAAAAGAACAAGAAATACTTGAAAGAGAGAGTGTAGAAATTTCTAAAGAGCAGGAAGAATTTATAGAGGAACAAGTTGAAGAAAATATGTAATCAGAAAGGTTTAAAA
>DATDSF010000057.1:0-2418 GCA_035291345.1 Candidatus Nanoarchaeia archaeon | reverse complement strand
TTCATGAGAAAAACTCCATAGCATTTTTTATTCTTTTTCTAACATCAACTGTTTTATTCATGTTCATTTCTGAAATGTTTGTTTGACCACTATATTCTGCCAATTCCCATATACTAATTCCTAAAAGTTTTGCAGTTGATTCCATTGAAATACCATGCTCATAAATTTTTGATGCTTTGTTTATTCTTGCTTTCCTAAAAACATCAAGAACACTTTTCTTTAAATCTTCAGATAATCCCTTAACCTCAAAAAGGTTATTTATTTTATTTTTAAACATCTTTTCATTATCATCATCAATATAACCTATTAAATCTTCAATAGCACTAAGATAAAAAGTAAAATATTTATTAAAGTCTTTCTCTTGAAAAGAATCTTTTCTTTCAATAAGTTTTCCCAAAGCATAAACCAAAATAGCTACTACAACATTATCAGTATCTCTATAGATAGTTGCGCTGTGCACAGTTTCATTGCTAAGCTGTTTTAGCTTAAATACATCGTAAGATTTAGCAGCCTTTTTTGCCTCTTTTAATAATTCAACAAGATGTTTGTGTTCTTGCATAATCAAAATACTCCAAAAGAATATATAAAACTATTGAAAGATAATTATCATAAAAAATATATTTATTAATCTTGTTTCACTCAGATTAATGCATGAAAATAATAATAGACACCAATTTTATCCTAATATGTGTTAAGGAAAAAATAGATTTATTTGAAAATCTAAAAAGAATTTTTGGCGTATATGAAATTATTTTGCCAAATCAGGTAGTGTCTGAATTAAAAAATCTATCTGGAAATAAAGAATTAAAATTAAAAGAAAGAGAAGCAGCAGAAATTTCTGTGAAAATATTAAAGGCAAATAATGCTACAAAAGTTGAAAGCAAAACAAAGGACGCTGATACAGCAATCTTAGATTATGCTAAAAAAAATAAGGAAAGTATTATAGCAACATTGGATAGAAACCTAAAAGATAAAATACTTAGGTCAGATAAAGCCAGAAAATTTCTAATAATCAAACAGAAAAAATACTTAGTTTTAAGCTGAGAAACCTACTAATAAGGTTTATAAACCTATTTTTACCACTTAATATAGAATAAATCCTGGCATTATTACACAATGTTTTACTTAATTCATGTCGAAGATTTTATAAGAGTTGAACCTAGATTTTTTGGTCTACCTACTAGGGAGGCTGTTGAACAGCAGTTAAAAGAATCTTATAAAGATCATTTTGACAAAGAACTTGGTTTTGTTATTGCAGTAACAGGTGTTAATGAAATAGAAGAAGGGATTTTGATTCCTGGAGATGGAGCAGCATACTACAAATCAAGTTTTAAATTGCTTGTATGGAAACCAGAGCTTCAGGAACTGGTTTATGGAACAATAAGTGAAATAACAAACTTTGGTGCATTTATAGAGCTTGGAGCAGCCCAAGGAATGATACATATTAGTCAAACAATGGATGATTATGTAAGCTTTTCAAAAACTAATACTCTTACAGGAAAATCAGGAAAAAAAACTCTTAAAAAAGGAGATACATGTCTTGCAAGAGTAGTTGCTGTAAGTTACAAATTAGGAGAGCCTAAAATAGGGCTTACAATGAGACAGCCAGGACTTGGAAAAATAGAGTGGATAGAAGAAGAAAAAAGAAAATCACAAAAACCAGTAAGAGCAGAAAAATCAGAGAAACGAAAGAAGGCTAAATAAAATGGAATCTGAAAAAGAAAATATGGAAAATGAAGTAATTGAAGAAAACGCAGAAAAAACTCCTGTTAAAAAGACTAGCAAAAAACTTGAAAAACATATTTTAGAGAAAATTAAAGGAAGAGTAATTATAATAAATGCTGAAGAATCTGAATTTGCTAAAAATCTTAACATAAAAGAAAAAGGAGATTATAATCAGAAAAAATAATTTAAAATGGAAATAATACAAAAAAATAAAAATATTTTACTTAACAGAGAAGAAATAGTTGTTCTTTTAACCGAAAACTCAACTCCTTCAAAAGAAAGTTTAAAGGAAAAAATTGCTTCTCATTTTAAAACATCAAATGAAAATGTTGTTATAGACAGAGTTAATTCAAATTTTGGTACAAAAAATTTCATAGTCCATTCTAAGATATATGATGACAAGAAAAGCAAAGACAAGTTTGAAGTAATATCAAAAAAACAGAGAGATGCTTCAAAGAAAGCTGCTGAAGAGGCTGATAAAAAAGCGCAAGTAACAGAAAATTCAGAAGGAGGATCTCAAGAAGGTTAATAAGTATCGCCTAAGGAAGATGATGCTTTAAGAAAACTTAGTGTTTTAAACATGGCAAAAGGAAAAAAATCTGTAAAGAAAGGAAAGAAACCTCATAAAAATAAACCTACTAGTAAGAAATATACTAAATATAAAATAGAAGGAGATAAAGTCAAAAGATCTCC
>DATDSF010000056.1:0-4866 GCA_035291345.1 Candidatus Nanoarchaeia archaeon | reverse complement strand
GTCTTTTATAATTAATTTATCGAAGAGTTCTAAATCTTCTACTTCTCCTTTTCGAACATAGAAATGCACTGAGTTCGGATTTACTCTTTCTCCTTTTTCAAAACTTCTTTTTATTTTTGACATTTTTTATTTTTTGAATGATGACTAATTTGAGCAAGTGCAACTTTTCTTTTTCTATCTTCTTTGATTAATTTTGCGACTATTTCTTTTGTTAATTTCATTTTCTATATCCTCTATTTTTTCTTTTATATCTTTTAATACAATTACGGTGTACATATATTCAATCAGTTTTGTAGCTAAATATAAATTCTTTATTTTTGCTATCCTTTTGGTGATAATTCCAACAATTCTTTTCCTTTCTTTTCCTTTCTTTTTCTACTCCTTTTCCTTCTTTTTTCATTTTACTAATGCCTTTACACTTAAAACATAATATTTAATTTTGTTTTCTTTAACATGATGTGCGAGTAAGATATAATCAATTAAGTTTCCTTCTAATTCTAATTCTTGTCTATAAAAGGAATGTAGTTTTGTTCTTGGAATGCCACTTTCTTTTAACTCACATAATCTTAAAAGTCCATTATCTAATTTGCTTTCAAGCATTTTCATTCTTATTTTTATTGTCATTTCTTCATCCTCTTAATTGTCTCAAAAGTTAAACTAATTAATTTCCCATCTTCAAACTCCTCTTTAATAATCTTGTTTTTAAAATTATTATTATTCAATAATTTTCCTAATTCTCTCCAAGTTTTAATAGTTCTTTTCATTTTCCTTGTTCTCCTTTCTTTATTTTTCGAACAAATCTTACCCCAAGACTGGAACCCGAATAGCCAGAATACCAGCCACAATTCAAGTCAGCAAAATCCGAACCCGCATAGAACCGAGCAACATAACTGTTCTTTCTTAATAAGTTAAATGGTTGTTGTATAAAAAAGTCATCTTCTGAACTGCTTCCATCCATCTTTAATGTTTTTGCATATTCGCTATTTGCTAAAAAGATACATTGTTCTGCTGTCAATAATTCGCTTTCTCTTTTAGAAAGTTTTAAGTTTTCCCAAGACCTGTTTTTATCGTGGACTTCTATTTCAACAGAAATTCCAAGTTCTGGAATATCGAGCCATTTGCTTTTATCTATTCCAATAACTTTTATTACTTCATACTGAATTCCATCTTTTTCAATTATTTGTTTTTGTTTTTTCATTTTGTTTGTTTTATTTTCTCTTTTGTTCTTTTATACTCGTCTAAAAATATTTCAAGCATTAACCGATTTCCATTACCTGCTAAAATATGATATTTTTCACAAAAATGATTAATGAATTTATAATCTTTTTTGTTTAAATTTAATAACATTTCTGATTTTCTTGTCTTCATTTTAGCTCTCCCAATTTACTTTTATGATATTTAATTGTTTGTTCAAGGTCTTTTATTTTATTATATAATTTAATAAATTGATAAGTAAGCATTCTTTTCTGACCTTTTTTATAACTATTCAAAAACTCTAACCATCTTTCACAAGTTTGAAGATGCTGATGTGTCCAACCCAATGAAAGAATTCTTGATGCTTTTGTTAAACCATTATTGTGCTTTCTCCAAAGTTCTTTTGCTATGTTTAGTTCTTTCATTTTGTTTGTTCTCCTTTCAAATCTTCTTCTGTAATGTTAAAAAAGTGTTTAATCCAATATACTGCTCCTCTTGCTTGCATTTGTTCAAACTCATCAAATCCATCATCTTCAAAAACCTCATTATGTTTTTTTATCCACTTAATTGCTTCGGCTCTTAAATTATAATCAAAAACAATATTTCCTCTCGGCATGGCTCTTTTTTCGACTATATCTTTTAATGTTTTTAGTTCTGTCATGTTGTTTGTTCTCCTTCTAAATCTTTTTCTGTGATATTGAACCTGTTTTTCCATCTTTGCTCTAATAAAACCAATAAAAGTTCTGGATGATTTTTCCAATAATCGTTAATTTTTGGTGTCTCTCTATCTTCTTTTATCCATTTGATTGCTTCGGTTCTTAAATCTATTATTGAAACTACTTCTTTACTTTCCACTGGTTCTCCACCCATCCAAGCTGTATCTATAAAATCCTTTTCAATATCTTTTAATGTGTTTAGTTCTGTCATTTTATTTGTTTTCCTTTCAAATTCTCTATCAATATTCTATTAATTGAAGTTTAATAATTAAAACACCATTTTCATCTACATCAAATTCTGCTCTCTCATTTTTGAGAAATGCTACCATTTTGTCATCAAATCCTTCGCTAATAAAATTGTCATCGCAAAATTTCTGAATTGATTTCTTTGTTTGTATTTTTATTTTCATTTTGTATCTTTATTTTCCTACTTTTATTTAAATTTGGTTTAGGCGTCCAAGAGGGTAGGTTCGACTAAGAGACCGTACCCTCAAGGAGTATGTCCCATTATATTTCAAATGAGTATAATTATTCATCTTCCTTGTTCTCCTTTCAAATCTTTTTCTAAAACCCATCTTAAAGCCATCAATTCATAAACATTAGCATATTTTAAGTGAGTATATCCACTTCTAACTCTTTCTATTATTTTTTCTTCTATTTCATTAATTCTTTCTTGTGTTTTCATTTTATGTTTTGCTATGAATTATATATAATAATATTAATATTATTATGGTATTTAAATGTTATTATTTTGTTTTTTATTTTTAATTAAATAAAAAATCTTTATCTTCTTTATTTTCATTTAATTTTCTTTTTATTCTTAATTTCCTTATTGCATATCTATAAATCAACAATCCTTTCTCACGTATAATTAAAGTTAACAATATAATACAAATTGAAAAAATAAAAAATGGAATTAGATTTCCGTCTCCGATTTTTCACCTCGACAAATGTTTAATGTGGTGCTACGCATGTAAATAAATGGTTTTACATGTTTATTAACTTATTTATTTTACGCCAATGGTTACCATATGTTTATAAACATATTTCTAACACAAAAATGATAAGTTTTATATAATACCCTATATATATTAGATACTACACGTCTGGTTTTACGCTAGGCGGTCTAAAATAATAAGATATATAAAGTCTTAGTTATTCAATATATTAAATTATTATTTAATATACCTCTTATATAAGAACGGTTGACAAAAACAAACAAGAAGTAGACAAAAACAATTAAAATAATATATTAAATAATTTTAATATACTCATGGGAAAAGGAAAGAAGATAGGAGATAGAACAGATTTGCTTACTAAAGATGAAATGCATAAACTATTTTTAGTTGTGAGCGATAATCTTTATTTCAATACCCTATATAATCTATTACTACATACAGGAAGAAGAATCGGTGAGATATATGGGACGCAACGTGGTAAGAATTACTTTGGAGGAATTAAAGTCAGAGATGTTGATTTAATTAATAAAACCTTACGAACAATTATATTAAAGACAAAGAAAAGAAAACTTAAGGTGTTATGTGGCTCTTGTAAATTAGAAACAACTTATAAGAACGATTTCTGTCCTAACTGTGGAGATAGGTTACCTCAGATAGACAAAGATAAATTAAAATACGATGAAGTAGAAGAAAAAATCATTACATTAAAAGATAATCTTATTATCTTGTTAGATAAATATATCAAACAAAACAAACTCAATCAATCGCAATATTTATTTAGAGAATATAGTTTGGTTTATCTAAAAAAGAAAATCAAGCAACACATCACTCAAGCAGGAATTAAAAAGAAATTTTCATTGCACGGATTTAGACATTACTTTATAACACAATGCAAAATTGCTGGTATGAGTAACGAAGACATAGCTAAATGGACTGGACACAAAAACCTAGAAACATTAACTCATTATGACAGAAGGGTATCAAAAGATGTTGAAAATAAAATCTTAAATGTAGAATTATTATAAATTCAACAGCAATTCCTTGGCTTGACTCAATACTTTCTTATATATCAACGCCATAATAGACTATTAATTATAAATGAACTTGGCAATTTATATTATAATTTAAGAAAAATTTAATATTAAATGAGATATACTGATTTAAGCACAATCTATATCTCTAACTTCTAATGATTGTTTTAAATTCGCATTTTCAATAGCAAAGGTACATTCCATTTGTTTTAAACAAAGATACATTTGTCTTCCAAGCATAAACATCTCTTGAAATTTTAATTGACCATTCGAAGAATTTTCTGCAGCAAAAGACATTTCCACTATTTTTCCAATCATCATTTCTGTTCTTGCTCCTCCTTTCTTAAAATACTTTATAAATTCTTCTTTTGTGTTTGGCGCATGATGATGACAGGTATCACACAAGGTTACCATATTAGTCACATTATCTTCTCCACCATAAATTATTGGAGTTATATGATGAACCTGAGAACCACGAAATCCACAACATCTACACAAATTTAAATCTCTAATTAAAACCTGGTCTCTTACTTTTTTATTTCTTATCTTTGTCATTTATTTATTTCCTCTTCATCAACTTCTTCAATTGCTTCTCTCCCTCTTTAATCATCTCATCGTAGAAGTTTCTTTGCTCTTTAAAAAAACAATTCATTGCTTGAATGGTCTCTATTTCTTCTATTATTTCTTTTTTCTTTTCCTGTTCCTTCTTCTTGTTTTTCATTTTAATTATTATAGTTATCACTAATCATTGTGCTGAAAAAATTCTGGCTTTCTTTTTTCAGCTACTATTATAAGATGTCTCTCATCTTATGTCACGTGATATAATTCTTGAATTCAGGGGTAATTAAGCCCTTACTAACAAGTGAGTATGATATTAATCTTAATAATTACTTGTTTATATATTTATTTATTTTATTAAATCTCACCAGGCAGTGGCTTCTTATCCAAACCATTTATCGGTAGTTA
>DATDSF010000055.1:0-2367 GCA_035291345.1 Candidatus Nanoarchaeia archaeon | reverse complement strand
CAATAAAATTATATTTTAAAAGCACCATAATTCTTTTAAATGTAAATAAATACTAAATGAAATGGGAAATGAAGAAAATAGTTTTGTAATAGGCCTATTATATGTATTAGGTGAAAGACATAGGGAATTTCTTTTAGGTGAAGGAAATTTGGAAGCAGGAATAGAATCTGCAGTTGATTATGCAAAAGAAAGAGGTCTAGTTCAACAATCTATGTCTCTTTGTCACCAAGACCTAAAAGAGATAGGGAAGAATAAGGGCATATTAGATTATGTGGAATTAAAACCCACAACAGTATATTCCTTTTTATTATCAAGGTCTGATTCAGCAAGATTATTAGGACATTATCTAAACAATGGAGAATTGAATGGATTTACAGCTAAAGATTTCCGAAATATTGCACAAGAATTTATGAATGGTTTCAGAGATCCTTTTTATGATAGACAAAATCCAGCATATCATGACGAAGATGAAGATATTCCTTCAGTTAGGTCTGTTAGTAATTAACTTTTTATTCAAAACCCTTAAAAATACATTATTTCTTGAATTATTATGACTCTTAACAATAGTTCATTAAATGAGAATACTAACGAACTTGAGATAATGTCTCCGGCAGGTAATTTTGAATGTTTAGCAAGTGCTATCAAAGCAGGAGCAAATTCTGTGTATTTTGGAGTTGAACAGCTTAACATGAGAGCAAGAGCTGCAAATAATTTTACACTTGCAGACTTGGGAGAAATTGTTAAAACATGTAAAGAAAAAAATGTGAAAACTTATCTTACTCTTAATACTATAATGTATGATCATGATATTATTCTAATGAAAAAGATTTGTGATGCTGCTAAGAAAGAAGGAGTGAGTGCTGTTATTGCTAGTGATATATCTGCAATAAGTTATGCAAATTCTATTGGTTTGGAAGTTCATATTTCAACACAGCAAAATGTCTCAAACATGGAAGCTGTAAGGTTTTATGCAAAATTTGCAGATGTGATAGTTTTAGCTAGGGAATTGACTCTAAGTCAGGTAAAAAAAATATGTGATGATATTAAAAAAGAAAATATTAAAGGACCAAATGGAGAATTAGTTCGAATAGAATTATTTGCCCATGGTGCTTTATGTGTTGCAGTAAGTGGCAAGTGTTATATGTCTTTAGGAACTTATAATGCTTCTGCAAATAGAGGTGCTTGTTTGCAAAACTGCAGGCGAAGTTATAAGGTAACTGATAATGAAACAGGGGACGAACTTGTAATTGATAATGAGTATGTAATGAGTCCAAGTGATTTATGTACTATTGGATTTATAGACAAATTAATTGATGCAGGAGTTAAAGTATTCAAACTAGAAGGAAGAGGAAGAAGTGCAGATTATGTTTACACAGTAACTAAATGTTATAGAGATGCTGCAGACTCTGTTCTTGAAGGAAATTATACTGAAGAAAAAATAAAAGGCTGGACAAAAAAACTTGAAAGTGTTTATAATAGAGGATTTTGGCATGGTGGTTATTATCTTGGTAAAAAATTAGGTGAGTGGAGTGGAACATATGGTTCAAAGGCAACAAAAGAAAAAGTTTTTGTAGGAATTGCTAAGCATTATTTTCCAAAAACAGGAATTGGAGAATTTCACATTCAAAGTGAAATGATAAAAACAGGAGATGAAATACTAATTACTGGAAATACAACAGGAGTAATAGAAGGCAAGGTTGAAAGTATGTTTGTTAATGACAAGCCAAACATTGAAATTGCAAAGCAGGGAGATGTAATTACATTTAAGGTAAGCGAGCGAGTAAGAGAAAATGATAAATTATATGTTGTTAAAAATAAAGAGAAGTTTCAGGGGCAGAATAATAAATTAAAGGTTGTTGGGTAAAAAAGAAAGAAAGGAAAGCCACTTTTTTGTGACTTTCTCTTCCTATTAAACTAAAATTTCTTCAACCAAAGTTTTGTATCTTTGGGGAGCTTCTCTTACTGATTTGACTTTGTCTAAGACTTCTTGTCTGAACTCTTCATTTTCCTTCCACTCATGCCCATGTAAAGAATATCTTGTTAGATTTTCTCCATTTCCTCTTATTGCACGAATTGGACTTCCATTATCAATCATTCCAGAGATGTCAAATTGAAAACCAGGAGTATATGTTGCGTTAGTCGTAGCTTTTACTCCATATTGTGTTAAACTTTTATAAAAAGCTTCTATTAACTCTCCTTTCATTACTCCAAGATTTTCTGGAGCTATTGCTCTTCCTACAACTTCTTCTTGAGGAGTTACTAAGTAGTATCCATTTACATCTATGTGATGTATAAAAAGCCTATCAGAAGTTTCCCCCACACGAAGACTTATGTTATTAAGTTTTACAATTCTTTTTTCTTGAACTG
>DATDSF010000054.1:0-2523 GCA_035291345.1 Candidatus Nanoarchaeia archaeon | reverse complement strand
TCAAATGTATCTTGAGGATTTTGAAGTTTTGTTAAATAAACTTTGTTGTAATTGTTTGAATTCAAAGATGAAAATTCAGCAATTAAATCAGTTTTATTAAACTCATAAACCTCAATTCTAGGATTTCCAAAAACAATTCTAGGATATATAGTAATATCTTTTTCATTTGTAAGTTTTGTTTCAAAACTAACTCTAACATACTCATTTTCATTAATTACCTCACTCCAAATGTCATCTAAACTTCTAACCTGTTCGTAAATATCTGAAATAGAATTCATATTTTTGTCAAGATGTTCAGCCTTTATAATTATAATAATTTCAAAGGTTTGGTTGCTTAAATGAGGCACTATCCATTCAACTTTATCTATAAAACCATTTACATCACTATCTATAATATCAAAATCAACATAAGAATTTTTCTCTTGCCAATAAATCTTTATTTTATCTTTATTTTCCACTCTCACAATTTCAGGTATATTTGTGTAAGATTTTACATTTGTGTAGTTTAATTCATCAGGAGCAGAAATTTTAACTATTTTTTTTGTTTTTGATATCTCTTCTTCAGTTTTTTCAGGAGCTTGTGTGTAATACTCAATTTCAAATTCTTTAGACCTATAATCAGATTCTATTCTCTCAAATTTTCTTTCTCTACCTCCTTTATTTTCCACTATAGAGTTTACTTTAATTTCAGTATCTATTTTATTTCCATTTTCAATTCTACTAACTGTAATATTTTCTACATTCTCTGGAAGAGTTGTATTCAATATCATTTCTCTATTTGAAGCAATTTTCTTCTTCCATCTTACTGGTTTTTCAATTTCAATATATTCAGATAAAATTTCATTATTTTCAATATCAGCTTCAACACCAGAAACTACCTCAACTTCCTGTATTAATTCATATTTTATTTTATCTAATATTAAATTTGAATTTTCTACTTCTATAGATAAATTTAATTCAGCTGACGAATCTATACTAATGTTAAGATTAAAAAGATCGCATGTTTGCTCACAAACATCGATAAACTCTAATATTTCTCTCTTAATTGAATTAGATTCGTTAAAGTTAGATTCATTAGATTCTGTGTTATTTGTTCCAGCAGAAGAAGACTCTATGTCGGAAGGGTTCTTGTTAGAATCTCCCCCTGCATTTTTTGAATTTGAGTTATTAAATACTAATAATCCATTGAAATATATTTTAATATTTCCTTCACCATAATGTTTTCCAGAAAGTTTTAACGATCCTAAAACACCAGCATTATCAAGATAAAAATTGTAATTAGTAGTTTCATTAAATTCTTCATTTATGTCTTTAATAAATCCATTTTTTTCAAATGCTTTATTTTCCATTTCTTGAGTAGCTTTTCCTGTAATTGAAAATCCATTTTTTTCAAATAAATTAGAATTTATTAAGAAAAACAAAGCAGAAATTAATACTAAAGAAACCAAGCCAATTATTAGAAAGTTTAAAGTTCTTGCACCTAAAACGTGATGTTTATGGTTGTTAATCTCTCTTTCACATTCTTTAATGAGCTGTTCATAATATTCTATCCACTCTTTTATTGATTTTCCATTTCTTTTTTCATGTAATATTTCATGATATTGCTGATAAGAAATTTTTCTTTTAAGATACTGATCTTTAACCTCTTGAAGATATTTTATAAAATATTCTCTTCTTTTCTCACATACCCTAATTGTCTTTCTCAGTTCCCTAAGTCTAGCTTTAGCTAATTGAACCCTTCCCATTACTTATTATGTATGTTTTTATACTTATAAAGATTACTATAAAGTAAACAATTACTTATTATGTATGTTTCGAATTTATATAAAATTCTACAAATAACTTAAAATAAACACTAAACTCAAGGTAAGGTTTAAAAACGCCATTTGTCTATGAAACAGATAAAATAAGTTACTCTAAAAAGTTAAATATAAAAAATGGAATTCTGTCCAAAATGTGGATCTGTTCTTGAAGAAAAAAGAAAAAACTATGGTTGTGTTAGATGCGGTTATACTTCTAAAGTAAAAGTTAAAATTGAATCTAATGAAAAAATAGATGAAACTCAGGAAATAGGTGTTGTAAGAGAAAAAGACATTGATGTTTTTCCAGTTGTTGCAAATACCTGTCCAAAATGTCAGAACAAAGAATCATATTTCTGGACTTCACAAACCCGTTCAGGAGATGAAGCAGAAACAAGATTTTTCAAGTGTGTAAAATGCAAGCATACCTGGCGAGAATACAAATAAAGTGTGACTGCAGAAATATTTCTTGAATAATACATGTGTATTATAATATCAAAATAGTTATATACTAATTTACAATTAATTTTACAAAATGGAAACATTAATTCATATACCAAAACCTTCTGTAGAAATTCTAACATCTAAAAAATTTCTTGAGATGGCTAATGGAGCTTATGCTTTTCTCCACTCAAAAGAAAATGGACTTTATATGTCCACCGGACCCTTGCCTCATTCTATTGCTCAAGAATATTTTAAAAAACTTTTTCCACAAGGCGATGAT
>DATDSF010000053.1:0-2984 GCA_035291345.1 Candidatus Nanoarchaeia archaeon | reverse complement strand
TTTAATGTTGAGGTTGTTCAAACAATTAATGAAAGACAAAAAGGATTAATGTTTAGAGAAAATCTAGATAATAATTCTGGAATGTTGTTTATTTTTCCTGAAAGTAATAAACATGGTTTTTGGATGAAAAATACTCTCATCCCTTTAGATATTATATGGATTGATCAAAATAAGACAGTTGTTTATATTGAGGAAAATACAATTCCGTGTAAAGTTGATGGTAAAGACTGCCCTATTTATTATCCACAGAAAGAGGCTTTGTATGTTTTAGAGTTAAATTCTGGAAAGGTAAAAGAGAACAATTTAAGTGTTGGAGAAAATAGTACTTTCATCTAGATTTTAGATTGATATAACTGCCAGAAACCAAGAATAATTACAAGAAATGAGAGAGCTAAAAGAGGGTATGTTATAAAATCGAAGTTTCTGTTTTGAATTGAAAATAGAGAGATTATTATCCCTAATATTCCTAATGTAAATGATTTTTTGTGTGAAAAATTTTTGTCTGGTTCTTTACTGTTTTTATTGGTGGGTTTCTGTTTTTTATCCATTGTTAAGCTTCTCTTTAACTTTATTAAATACTTCTTCTGATAGTAATGGAGAGTGTACTCCGTTAGATATTTCTCCTGAAAATTTTATTTTTCCCAAGTAAGTTTCATTTGATAAAACTTTTTTTAAACCGTTTACTGAAAGATTATATTTTTTTGCTAGTTTTGTTAAGCTAGTGTTACTATTAAGAAAACTATGATATATCTCTGAAACAAGATATGATTTATCTGAAGGTATAAGTTTCTTATCTTCAATTTTGTAACCCAACGGAGCACGAGTAACAACACTACCATCTCTTGCTTTCTTTGACATTGAAAATTTAGTTCTTTCACTGGTCACATTTCTTTCAAATTCTGCAAAAGCAGATATTATATGAAACATAAGTTTTCCTGATGCAGAGGTTGTTTCAATTTTATCCTGTATAGAAACAAAATCAACATTCCAATTTTTTAGCTTTTCAATTGTTGTTATTAAGTCCATTAAGCTTCTTGAAAATCTATCTAATTTGTAGATAAAAATAGCATCAAACTTTCTTTCTTCTGCATTTTTTAAAAGCTCCTGCATTGCAGGTCTATGTTTTATGTCTTTTGCAGATTTGCCTTCATCTTTGTATATTTTTGTAATTTCATAACCCATAGCTTTACAATAGTTTTCTAAAGCCTCTTGCTGAGCTTGAAGGGAAACTCCAAATTTCACCTGATCTTCTGTTGAAACTCTGATATAAATTGCTGCTAATGGTTTTTGTGCATTGTTTAATTGGTTTGACATTTTATTTTAGTTTGAAATTTATTTTGAATACTGTAAGATTATACATAAATGTGGAAAAATTTTTTAATCTAAAATCTGGTTTAACATCAATAATTGTTTTATCTATTGGAATAAATGGCTCTATTTTTTTAATTTTAGAATAAAAAAAGCGTAGGGGTGTTAATTTTTTTGCTTTATTTTTACTATATATATTTTCTTTTGACACAATTTTCTTAAATCTCTTAACATCATACACAAAAATAGCATTTGCTCCTTTTTTGACATAATTTAGCTGCTGTTTAGGTAAAAGATTGCCTGCAGGAGCAAAATTTATATTATTTTTATTCAATTCATGAATTTTCCAGCCTGCAATATTATAGTTCCATAGAACAACCCAGTCTGCATTTAACTTCTTAACAGTTTTTATATCATATAAAGGGCTGTATATTTGATAACTAATTATTAAATTCTTAGTCTTCTTTATTTTTTTTAATATAGATGAATAAAATGAACCTATAATTATTTTATTTTCCAGTCTTTTTCTTGTAAATGAAATTAAATTGTTTGGATCTATTTTTTCATCTTTAATATCTAAATATACAGGAGTTTTTCCTACTTTTTTCAAGGCATCTTCCAGTTTACCTTGACAGACAGTTGCTTTACTATGCTGAACAACATACTCTCCTTCTTTAAGTCTAATATCTAATTCAATTATGTCTGCTCCATGATAAAGTGCTTCACTAACATAATTAAAATTTTTATTCTTACCTTTCCAATATCTTCCACCTCTATGGGCAATAACTAGAATTTCTGACTTATTTGGACCAATAACTACCATTTTACCCCTAAACTTTTAAGATCATTTATTGTTTGTTTATTGTCTTCAAAAAGTATTGTCTTTATTCCTAATTTTTTGGCTGGAATTAAATTCCAATCATGATTGTCTACAAACAAACAATTTTTCGCAGGAAGTTTTAAGCGTTTAATTAAAAGTTTATAAAATTTCATGTCTGGTTTTCTCAAGCCCTCTTTTTGAGACCATAAAGTAATATCTACAATTGAATCAAGATTATACTTTTTAAATGCATCATATGAAAAACTTGTCTGATCTGAAAATATAGCTGTCTTATAACCTTTTTTATTTAGTTTTTTAATTATTTTTATTAGTTTTCTGTTTTTCTTGAATCTTTTCTTAAATGCTTTCCTTAGTAATTTTCCTATCTTTGATTCAGGTATTTGATATTCTTGAGTCACGTTTGTCAAAAATGATAGTGTTTTTGATTCATCTTTCACAATTTCACTCCAGTAAGGCTCAATAGTATCAAACCACCTTTCAATGTTTGATTTTAATTTTTGTGCCATGTACTCATGAACATCTTTACCACGACCTAACATTAAAACCCCATTTACATCAAAAATTATTGCTTTAATTTTATTAGTGTTTTTATTGTTTTTAAGTACTACTTTTTTAGATTTTTTTGTTATTTTAACCACTATTTTTTATGCTAAATAATTTAGGTTTTGATTAAAAGTTTTAATTTAAGTTTTTGTTTGATATTTTGAGAAAAATAGTTTGTTTGAAAGATGAAATTTATTCATGTCTACTTGTTTTTTAATTTTAAATGTGAACTAAGGGTCAAAAACACCTAGTGCATGTTTACTTTAGGTGCCCTAAGTATATAAATCTAACG
>DATDSF010000052.1:0-16894 GCA_035291345.1 Candidatus Nanoarchaeia archaeon | reverse complement strand
ATCACTTTCAGTATTAGAATTGCCAGATATATCATTATTATCTGTATTTACATTTGAGAGATAGTGCTCTTCGTGGGAATTTTGAGAGTTTGATAAATTGTTATCTTCATTGTATTCTTCAATTTCCTTATTTGGTAGTTTGGCCTCTAATTCAGCTATGTATGAGGAAACTTCTGCTGCAGCATCTGCATTAACTGAAATACTTGAAATTCCATACTCAACAAGATGTTTAACCATTTCTTTATTACTACCTGCCTGACCACATATGCTTGATTCTACATTTAGTTCATTACAGGTTCTGACAACTCTTTTTATAGCATTTAAAACAGCTGGATGTAATTCATTATATAACTCTTGTATTGATTCATTATTTCTGTCTACTGCTAAAGTATATTGTGTTAAATCATTGCTCCCTATACTTATAAAATCCAGACCTTCTTTTAGAAGATTTTTAATTATTAAGCATGCTGAAGGAGTTTCTACCATTATTCCTATTTTTATATTATCTAGTGGGATTAAACCAATTTCATTTGCTATTGATTTTGTTGATTTTACTTCCTCAACTGAAATAACTTGAGGAATCATTATTCCAAAATATTTATCTGGGAATTTTTTTGCACAGTTTTTTATTGCTTCTAATTCAGCTTTTAGAATTTCAGGATATTTCAATGAAAATCTAATTCCATGAAGTCCTAGCATAGGGTTACCTTCTTTTTGTTTTGGAGCACCTTCAAGATTTGAAAATTCGTCTGACCTAATATCTGATGTTCTTATCCACACTTCTTTAAAATGCTCTGATATTTTTTCAATTCCCTGTTGAATTATTTTAGAATACTCTGAGAGGTTATTTTCTTTTAGAAATTTCATTGGATGTTTACCTGAAGAGGCTATTATTCCCTCTAGTCTTAATAGACCTACAGATGTTACATTTGTTCTTACAGCTCTTTCTGCAAATTCTGGAATATCAAGAATAACTTTTACTTTTGTTTTAGTTTCATTGTTGATTGGTTTTATTTCTACTACTTGGGTTTTTGATTCTCCTTCGTAAACCTTACCTTTAAATCCATTAACAGTTACTATCTGAGCATCTTTGAGAACTTTTGTTGCATTGCCTGTTCCTACAACTGCAGGTATTCCCATTTCTCTGCTAACAATTGATGCATGAGATGTAACTCCTCCTTCATCAGTGATTATTCCTGCACATTTCTGCATTGTAACAACCATGTCTGGATTTGTCATTTCTGTAACTAGAATATCTCCTTTCTGAATTTTACTTAATTCATTTAAATTACGTATAATTTTTACTTTTCCAGAAGCTATTCCTGGAGAGGCTCCTAAGCCAGAAAGTATAATTTCTTTACTTTTATTTTCCTCTTCTGATTCTGAACTTTCCTCTGCTCTTTCTGAAAGAGTAGTTATGGGGCGAGACTGGACTATGTATATATCTCCAGACTCTAATGCAAATTCAATATCTTGTGGTTTTCCATAGTGTTCTTCTATTCTTACAGCATAATTTGCGAGAGATTTTATTTCAGAATCTTCAAGAACCTTTTCATTACTTTTTCTAGGAGTTAGATTTACCTGCTTATTATCTCCCTGAGAATCTCTCACAAGAGCTATTTTTTTATCAGCTATTTTAGATTCAACAATTTTCAGATTTTCAGAAACTTCATAGTGGTCTGGTTTTATCATTCCAGAAACTATTCCTTCCCCTAAACCAAAAACAGCCTCTATTACAACATTTGTGTTATTGTTAACTGGATTTTTTGTAAACATAACTCCTGATTTTTCTGAGTCTATCATTTTCTGAACAACAACTGCTAAAGAAAATTTTTCTTTAGAAAAACCACGTTTTTTTCTATAGAATATTGCTCTTGCTGTAAATAGGCTTGCAAATACTCTTTTGATTGCAAGCATTAATTCACTATTTCCTTTTACGTTAAGATAAGTTTCCTGCTGACCTGCGAAACTACTGTCATCTAAATCTTCTGTTGTTGCACTAGAACGTACTGCAACAAATACTGGTTCTGATGTATTTTTAAGAATATGTTGAGCATATCGACCTGCATTTTGCATAAGATTTTTATCTACGCTAAGGTTTTCATATGCCTCTGAGATTTCATGTTTTAAATCAGTTGGGAGATCTGAATTAATTATTATTTGCCTTATTTCCTTTGCTTTAGTTTCAAGTTCTTCAGTATCATCAACGTCTATACTTTCTAAAATGTTATATATACTTTCTTTTATTCCAGAAGATTCAATTAAATGAAAATAGGCTTTTGTTGTTACAATAAATGCTGGAGGGACAGGTAATTTAAAATTAAACATTTCAGCAAGATTAGCTCCCTTACCACCTGCTATAAGTCCTGAGTTTTTGTTCAACTCAGATAACCATCTAATATACTTAGATTCTACTGCTAAATCATCTCTTGAAGCCATTTTCCCTCTTAATTTATTTAATAAAAGATAGATATTAATAAAGTTTTGTGTACACAAAAATTATAATTTAATGAGTATGTTGAAGATATTTTCTATTTACCTCCTTAATATTTATAAACCTCTGTTATTTTTAGGAAAGATGTTAAATGTAAGAGGTGTGAAAATAGAATTTCTTGGACATGATGGTTTTTTTATTACAACTATTGATGGGAAAAGGATAGTTATAGATCCTTATAATGTTCCAGATAGAATTGGAAAGGCTGATTTAATACTTATCACGCACGGACATTATGACCATTGCAGTTTAAAAGATATAGAGAAAGTCTGTAAAGATGATACAGAAATTGTTATTCCAATAGACTGTCAAAGCAAAATAAATAAAATTATTGGAGATAAAATGATTAAAATTAATATAGCTGTTGTGGGATTAAAATTAAAAGCAGCTGGACTTGATGTTTATCCATTTCCTGCTTATAATATTGGCAAGGAATTTCATCCACAAGAGGAAGGATGGATGGGTTATTTATTAAAACTTGGAAAAACAATAATTTATCATGCAGGAGATACTGATAAAATTCCTGAGATGGAAAATTTAAAATATATTGCTCAGGAAGACGAAGAGGTTGTTGCTCTACTTCCTGTTTCTGGGACATATGTTATGAATGTTGAAGAGGCTGTTGAGGCTGCAAAAATAATTAAACCTCATCTGGCAGTTCCAATGCATTATGGTGCAGAAGTTGTTAAATCTGGAAATGAAGAACTTGAAGACCCTCAAAGATTTGTTTCTTTATGCAAGGAAAATGGAATTAATGCAGAGATTTTAAACAAGGCTGCTTACTAAATAGATTTATTATTTGATAATTTTGATTTTTAATAAAACTTTATATAGTCCTTTTTAATTTTTACTTGACTATGGTTATTAAAGAAATTGATTTTAAATTTTCAGCTGGGAGCAATGATAAATTTTTGGAATTTGTTAAAAATATTTCAAAAAAAGATAGAATTGCTATAATTTCCCATAATGATTTAGACGGCTTAACTTCTGGAAAAGTAGTTTATAAATTTTTAATAGAGGTTTTTGGTATAAAACCAAATTTAGTGAAGTTTGTAGGTTATGAAGAAGTTAATGATAAACTTGTAGAGGAGTTAAAAACTACTAAAATAAATAAGATTATATTTTCAGATTTGGCTATTGATGTTGTAGAAATTATTAGAAAAATCAGCGAATTTTGTGATGTTCTTTTGATTGACCATCATTTGTTTAACGAAGATTTTAATTCAGATAAGATTACTTTTATAGATATTCAAGGGGATTGCGCAGCTTATATTTGTTATAGACTTTTTTCCCAGTTAGATAAAGATAAAGACTTAGAAAAAATTGACTGGTTGATTGCATCTGCCTGTGTTGCAGACTGGCAATATTTTAATAATCAGGAATTTATGAAGAAAATTTATGAAAAATATGGGGATAGCTTTGAGATTATTGGGGACAAAACTGATTTTGGGGGTATAAGAAAATCAGGATTATTTTGGGATTTGCAATGGGAACTTTCATTAAGTTTAATTTATTTTAGATCTAATTTAGAGCAGTTTTTTGAACATTTTAATGATAAGATTAATGATTTAGAATATTTGAGGAAATATTCAAAAATAATTTCTAAAGAAATTGATAAATCTATAGAATTATTTGAAAAAGAAAAAGAACCTATAGGAAATTGTTATATCTGGGAGATTAAGGAAGAAAAATATAATATAAGATCAGTGGTTTCTAATCTAGTAAGTGCCAAATACTTTACTAAAACTATTATAGTTATTATTAAAAGAGGAAACAGATATTCTGTTTCAGGAAGGAGGCAAGATAGAAAAGTAAGTATTTTTGAACTTTTGAAAAAATGCATGGAAGGATTGGAAGAAAGTTTTTCTGGCGGGCATGTTGCAGCTGGAGGTGGGTATTTTTTAGTTAAGGACTTGGATAAATTCAAAGAAAATCTAAAAAAATATTCTCTTTTTTAGCTAATTTTATATATTTTTTACAAGAACAAACTAAACCTTTTTAGAAAAGGTTTCCAAAACCAGTTTTTTTATTAGAATAAACTATATAAAGAAGTGTTTTGTTTATTTTTCTATATATTTGAAAGGAGGTATTAAAAAGAGGAGAAATGGTTTTGGATTTTGCAAAGGAAGCTATACAAAATGCAGAAGCCCACAGTATTAACTTTAATGAATTAAGAGCTGGAAAAGCGAACATTAAGGTTTTTGGCGTTGGTGGAGCAGGATGTAATGCTGTTACTTGGTTATTCAACAAAGGTATAAGTGGAGCCACTGTTTATTCTGCGAATACAGATGCTTTACATCTCAGTATTACTAAATCAGATGAAAAAATTTTGATTGGTAAAGAACTTACAAGAGGACTTGGTTGCGGAGGATACCCAAACAAGGGAAGAGAAGCTGCTAAAGAATCTTTAGGTGAGATAAAGAAAGCTGTTTCTGGCGCTGATATGACTTTTATCATTGCTGGAATGGGTGGAGGAACAGGAACAGGCGCTGCACCAGTATTCTCTCAGATGTCTAAAGAGGCAGGAGCTGTAGTAATTGGTGTTGTAACAATGCCCTTTGAATGTGAAAAATCAAGAATTGACAAAGCAGAATTTGGTTTGCAAGAACTAAGAGAGGCTGTAGACACTTGTATTGTTATTGATAACAATAGACTTGTTGACATAGCAGGAAATCTACCAATCGAACAGGCTTTTGCAGTTGCAAATGAACTTGTTAGTACAATGATAAAAGGAATCGTGGAAACAATTACCTTGCCTTCATTAATTAACTTGGACTATGCAGATGTATCAGCTATTATGAAGAATGGAGATGTCGCTGTTATTGGTATTGGTGAATCTGATACACAAAACAGGGTAGATGAAGCTGTAAGACAGGCTTTAACTCATCCATTATTGGATGTTGATTATAGAGGTGCTACAGGAGCTTTAATTCACATAACTTGTGGTCCGGATATGAAACTAGAAGAATTTAGCAATATAGGAAATCTTATTACTGAAAACTTAAATCCAGAGGCACAGGTTATTATTGGAGCTAGAATTAACAAAGAATTTGCTGGAAAGATAAGAGTTATTACTATCATGACAGGAGTTAATTCACCCTATGTACTTGGAAGACAAGCTTTTGAACAAACTTCACTTAGACCACAAATGTCTGATTTAGGCATTTCAACATTTAGGTGATAAAAACCTCCTGCGGGTTCCAGAGAGAATATTATTCTCTTGGCCAAAGAAGCTTTGCTTCTCCTGGTTTATGAATCCAGCAGCCGGTTGTTGATTAGAGGCAAATATTTGATTATTTTTGGAGGTTTTCCTCCTTTCTTTTTCTTTTTATTCATTTTAGAGTTAATTTTCTTATTAGAAGTTTTTAAAAATACATATTTCTATTCTTTTATTATGGAAATAAGCAAGGAAACTGTTAATGAATTTGATAATGCAAGAGATATAGAAAATCTTAAGAAAGTAGAGGCAGCTCTTTTTATTTGTGGGAAATTTTTAAGTGTGGAAGAGTTGGTTGCTTTGACTGATTTAAATCCTATACTTTTAAATGAGGCCTTAGATAAAATTCTTGAAAAGTATGATGAGACTTCTGCTATAGAGATTCTAAATAAAGGGGATATGTGGAAAATGGATGTTAAACCAGAGTATATTGACATAGTTAATAAAATGGCAACTGGGAACAATGAATTTTCCAAAGCTGAACAAGAAACTTTAGCTGTTATTGCCCATAAACAGCCGATATCTCAGGCTAAAGTTATTTTGATGAGGGGAAATAAAGCTTATGAACATGTAAGAAAATTTGTTGACCTTGGTTTGATTACAAGTAAAAAATCAGGTAGAACAAGGGAATTAAATTTAAGTGAAGAATTTTATAATTACTTTAACCTTGCTAAAAAAGAAAAAGTAAAAAAGGAAGAAGATAGTTAATATAAATTAACTGGAGAAGGATGTTTAAACAAATAGCAAATAGTAAGTGTAAAATAAGATAATTTGGGTAATAAATAATATCTTTCAATTAAATAAATATAAATTATGTAAAGATCTTGTATGATTAACTTAAAACTTAAATGATAAATTAACTAAAAATGGCACTGAATTTTATTGAGTTTGTATTTTTCTTTTATATGTTTATAGGCCTTTACATGCTTATTTTTTTGACTATTGTTTTTTTTCAGAACAGGAAAAATCTTTTTAGCTATCCTGAGGCTAAGAAACTTGAGGGTGTTAGTATAGTAATGCCATGTTACAATGAGGCTGAAAGGGTGGGAGAAGCTATTGAGTCTTTACTTCGTTTAGATTATCCTAAAGACAAATTAGAAATTATAATAGTTGATGACCAATCTAAAGACAATTCTGTTGAAGTTATTCAAAAATATGTTGATAAATATGAAAATGTGAGACTTATAATTAATTCAAGAAATTCCGGAGGAGCTGCAGAGCCTACAAATATTGGAATAAAAAATTCTAAATATGATTATATTGCAGTAGCTGATGCAGATTCTATGCCAAAAAAAGATGCTTTGAAGAAGATGATAGGTTTTCTTCAGGAAGATAGTAAAGTGGGAGCTGTTACTTGTTCTGTTCTTGTTAGAAATCCGAGGAAATTTATCCAAAAATTACAGGCTATTGAATATGCTTCAATTAGTTTTAGCAGGAAACTACTTGATTTTGTTGATGCAGTTTATGTTACTCCAGGACCATTTGCACTTTACAAAAAAAATGTTCTTTTAGAGGTGGGCTTATTCGATACAAAAAATTTAACTCAGGATATTGAAATAATCTGGAGACTTTTAAAACATGGTTACAAGGCAAAGATGTGCTTAGATACGAGTGTTCATTCTTATTCTCCTGAGAGATTTAAGAGCTGGTTTAGACAGAGAGTAAGGTGGTCTATTGGCGGTACTCAGACTCTTATTAAACATAGAAACGAGCTTTTTAAGAAAAGAATGCTTGGTTTTTTTGTAATTCCTTTTTTTGCCATATCTACATTTTTAGGGTTGCTTGGTTTGAGTATTTTTATTTACTTAATTGTTAAGAAATTTCTTATTTATTATCTTGTTACTAAGTATTCTATATATGGTGGTACAGCACTTTTTTATCTACAAGATGTAAATGTGTCACCATCTATACTAAATTACTTTGGAGTTATACTTTTTATTCTTGGAGTTTTTTTTACTATTTTCGGACTCTTTGTTGTAAAGGATAAAGAACTTGGGAATAATAAATTTTTTAACATAGCTTTTTATATGATAATATATTTAACAATATATCCGGTTATTTTAGTTTTTGCTTTGTATAAACTGGCTACAGGCAAGTATAGTTGGTGAATAAAAAGGGAAAATAAAGTTAATGTAACTAAGTTAAAAAAAGTTATTAAAAAAAGAAAATATCATTAAATTAAATAAATTAAAATTGTGAAAGATATTATATATTAAAAATAAATAAAAGATAAATAAACTGGATAATAAATAATAACATTAAAAATGAATCCTAAACACGCATTTTGGCAGGCATTTTTTGTAACTATTATAATTTTTTGTATAGGGATAATAATAGGGTTTTTTATTGAGGGATTCAGATCTGATAAAATTCAAGATAATTTAATCTCTTCAGAAATTAATCTTCTTGACCAACAATTAAAAGACAGAGTATTTGTAAATTTTAATGTTACATGTGAAGATTCTGTAAATAGCACTTTTAGATTTGCAGATAAAATATATGGAGAAGCAAGACAATTGGAGAAATATGATGAGTCTTCAAAGTTCACAGATTCTATTTTTTTATTACATAAAAGATATGATCTTCTAAGAGTAATGCTCTGGACTGAGAGTATTGAACTTAAAAATAGATGCAATTTTAATTCAAATACGAACTTTTATACAATTGTTTATCTTTATGAATATAATGTTGATGATGTAGACCAGGTTTCTGAACAGACATTTTTTTCAAGAGTATTATTTGAACTTAAATCCAAATATCCTGATAAAATCTTGTTAATTCCTATTGCAGTTGATATGGATTTAGAGTCTGTTGATCTTGCAGTAAGTGACTACAATATAGAAAGCTACCCTGTTATTATTATTAATGAGGGCAAGATTGTTGAAAATATAGAAAGTTTGGAAGAGTTGGAGAAAGAGGTTTTTAAAAAATAACTTTTTAAATGAAATTTAGAAAACATTTTTTATTAGAAATTACTAAATTTGGTTTTGTTGGAGTTATTAATACATTAATTAATCTTGCTGTTTTGTATATTTTAACAGAATTTTTTGGAATTTATTACCTTGTTTCTGCAATATTTGCTTTTTTAGTAGCTGTAACAAATAGTTTTATCTTAAATAAAGTATGGACTTTTAAAGAAAAAATAAATAATAAACCTACTTTAAAATATATAAAATTTTTATGCATAAGTATTATTGCTTTATTAATCAATTTAATCTTACTTTATATTTTAGTTGAATTCTTTACGGTTTGGTATATTTATGCTCAGATAGTAGGTGTTTTGTTTAACTTTGTTATAAATTATTTAGGTAATAAGCTATGGACTTTCAAGAAATAGTTACTTTCACAAAAAAACATAAGATTATAATTATTATTTTTATAATAGCCTTAGTTTTAAGATTAATATTTGTTTATTCTATGCCTGTTAAGATATGGGATGAAACAATTTATTCAAATTTAGGCTATCATTTAAGCCAAAACATACTTGATTATTCTTTTAAGAATACTGGTTGGAGTGATTTTGTCCCATCTGGAGGTAATTTAATTTATAACTGGCCAAATGCTGGTTTTAGAGCTCCATTATTACCTTATATACTTTCTCTTTTTTATTTTCTTAAAATCAGTTTTTTAATTGAATTCATAATGCCTTTTATTGGAGCTTTATCTGTTATTCTTATTTTTATTTTAGGGAAAAAGCTTTTTAATGAAAAAATAGCTTTGATTTCTTCTTTATTTTTTGCTTTAATTCCATTACATACATACTATAGTGGGAAAATTTTAACAGATGTTTTCTCTGTATTTTTCATTTTATTAACAATTTTATTTTTTTGGAAGGGTTTTGAAGAAAATAGCAATTATTTTAAATTACTTTTTGGTATTTTATTTGCTTTTTCTTTATTAGCAAGGTATTCTTCATTATGGTTTATTCCTATATTTTTCTTTTATCTTTTACTAACAAGAAAAAACCTGCTTTTTTTGAAGGATAAATATTTGTGGTTTTCAATTACTTTATTTTTTATAATATTAGCACCATTTTTTATATACAGCTTTTTTACTTATAACAATTTCTTAGGGGCTTTAATTCATGCTTCAAAAGCTTCTATATACTGGGGTGGCAGTTCTTCTTGGTATTTTTATTTTAAATATTGGTTGAATATGTTTTCTATTATTGGAATTGTTTTCCTTTTTTCCTTAATTTATATTTTCTATAAAAAAGATTTTTTGAAAAAGCCTATACTTTTTGTCATATTATGGTTTTTAATTTTTTTGATAATGGCATTAATGACCCAACATAAAGAAGATAGATATATTATGAGTATTGTCCCATCTATTTGTTTAATTTCAAGTTATGGTTTGTCTAAGTTAGATTATAAATTTAATAACAAATTATATTTGATTATTATTTTCATTCTTATTTTTTCTAACTTCTTTTTATTTTATAATATTTATACTACTTATAATAATACAAATTCTTTTTGTTTTAAAGAAACAGTCAGATATATTAATCATTTAAATGAATCGGTTTTGATGGTGACAGAAAATCCCCCAATTACTTTTTATTATACCCATCAGGAAAGCTCTTATTATCCTACCACAATAAATATAACTACTTTAAATGAAATTAAAAATAGTTCTAATAAACGTGTTTTATTTGTATTTAATAAGCTTAATTCTGGTTTAGAGAATGAAAAATATGGGGATTTAAAAGAATTGCTACAACAAAATTACAATTTAATATTTAATTGCACAATTGATAGTGAGAATAATTTTATTTACTCATAAAAATACTAGATTTTTACCACTAGACATACCATACAAAAGAATAAAAAGACCGATTTTTTAATTTTCATATGGATTTTTTAAGTGAAGAGAGATGCATTTATTGCGGTATTAATGAAGGACTTGTTGATGCTGTAACAAATGAGGAAGTCATAAGAGTTTGCAATGACTGTGCAAGAAAAAATGGATTTCCTGTTATAACAAAAGCTACTCTTGAACAGATTAATGCTTCGAATAAATTCTATAATAAAAACAAATCTTTTCAGTCTTCTTCAACTCAATCGCCTGTACAAAACGCTAATGATAATTCTCGGCCTGTTAGTCTTACAACGCCTAGTTGGGTTAAACATTTGAATCCTAATTTAGTGGGAGAAAAATCAGAGTTAAGAAAAGAGAATTTAGAAAGGACAAGTAATGATAGTATAATGTCTAAGATTGCTCGAGCAGGAAATAATACATTAGATGCAAGAGATGTTGAAAGAGCTGTAGATAATAATTTAAGCAGACATTCAGGGAATGAAAGTATAAGTGATAATAAAGTTCCTAGTTATTCTCATGCATATAGTTCTAAATTGAGAGAGATTAAAGGTATAAGTGGGGGTATTCTTCAAGGGTCTAAGCCAAGTGAGAAAAATGTATTACCTGTTTATTCAGATCTTGTTAATAACTTTCATTGGCACATTCAGCATGGCAGAAGACTGAAGAAAATAAGCCAGAAACAACTGGCAAGCATGATTGCTGAAAAAGAAGAAATTATTGTTTTAGCAGAGCAGGGAAGGCTACCTGAAGATTATTCAAAACTGATAAGCAAGCTAGAACAGCTTCTTAATATAAAAATTAAAACTAAGGAAGAACCTGTTATTAGCGAAGAAGAAAATACAGAAAGTTCTGAAAATGATAGTGAAGATGAGAATTTATCTTCTGGTTTTTTTAAATCAGCTAAAGAACATTTTAAGAGATGGTGGGACTCTGAAAAAGAAGATAGTGGAACAGATTCTGAAAAATTAGATGCACAGGAATTAGTTGATGATATTGATAAAAAGTAACAAAATCTTTTAAATCAAAAGATTTAAAAGCATAGTTTTTTTTTGAATTCTATAACTTGTTTAAAATGGTAGAAGTTAAAGTTGTTAAAGATGAAAAAAATGAACTTGAACTTGAGATTAATAGTTTAACTATTGCTGAAATATTAAGAGTTTATTTAAATAAAGACGAATCTGTTGAATTTGCTGCCTGGAGAAGAGAACATCCTACAAAACCTTTAATCTTAAAAATTGAAACAAAAGGGAAAAGCCCAAGAAAAGCAATTGAAGACGCTATTGAAAAGATACAGAAAGAGTCTGATAAATTAGCTTCTGAAGTAAAAAAACTGCAATTATAATTCTAGGAGAAATTTAGCTAAATCATAATTACTTCTTTATAGTCTTTAAAATGTTCATCACCTGTTAAAATCTTAGCGTTTATACTCTCTGCTACTGCCCAGATTGTAGCATCATTCATACCAAATTTTCCTTTTTTACTTCTTTCTCTGATATATATTTTACCACATTTTGCTATTACACTTTCTTTTAACCCTAAGATATTTGACTTTGATTTAATAAAACTTAATAATTCACTAAAATTCCAATTTTCCTTAGCTGATTTGCATGAAAGTTCAATTAAAACTATTGAAGGGGTGACAAGGTCTTTTTCATTCAAATATTCTTCAACAATTTTTCCTTTTTTTGATCCTAGAAAATATTCTACCCATGCAAAAGTGTCAACCACTATCATTATACTCTATCTCTCCACATTTCTTCTCTTTCTTTCCTTGTAAATGACTTTCCTTTTCCCTTTAAATGTCCAAACATTGAATCTGGAATATTTGGCTTGATAACTATCTTTGTTATTAATTCATCATAAGATTCTGCTTTTTCTTTTTTCTTTAGTTCCTCTAATATCTGAAAAGTCTTTTCTTTTAGTGCTATTGTTTTCATGTTATAATTATAAATATAATTACATTTATAAACTTTTCTAAACTCCCTGCCGGTCTAATTCATTGTTTACTATTGTAATAACCTGGCTGGCGAAGTATGTATTTTTTCCTACAGATATTGGAGTGCCGTAAGATAATATTTTTTTTAGTTCTTTTCTGTTAAATCCATGATGGTCTGCAAGCAATAATACGGGGTTTTTCTTGAACTTTATTTTTCTAATATCCTCTCCTTTTGAGTCTAGTACATAAATTTCTTTTTCCTCTTTCTCAAGATCATCTAATACTTTGAAAAGAGATTTTTTTTCAATAGTATATCCTGGCCAAACAGTTGTTTTTCTTGTATTATTTGATTTATACAACATTTTTTTTATTAAACTGCCTATATCTTTTTTACTTATATCCAGCTTATCAGATCCTGCTGATTTTCCTGTTTCTGGAATTGATATATTTTCTCCTGGAAATAATTCTAAGTGTTGAGGAGGATTTGGAGGGCCATTAAATATCAGATGTATCTTAGTGTCATCTCTTAATTTATGGGAAAGAAAAAAAGCGTTAATCATCACGTGAATTGCTATATCTAATCTACCAGCATCCATTAATCTGTCCAAAGGAAAATTTCCAGATGTTCTTGCACTGTTTGAAAAATATATAAATTCCCGCATTTTAATATATAATTTATAAGTTATTAAAGATGATTATTTAGTTTTATTTTAGAGGCTGTAATATAAATTCTGGTGTTGCAATCATATTAGATTCTTTCTTGCTATTTACAATACTAAATACTCCAATAAATTTATCTTTTTCGAAAATTGCTATTTTTTCTTCTTTTTTTATATCATCAAACTGTTTGGGATTTTCCAGATGTTCTCTAAATAATGGAGAGCCATGAAGAAGTTTACCAGAAAACTTTTTGTTTATATTTATTACAGGAAGTACTTGTGAAATTACCTCTCCTGGAATTAATATTTCCCGCAGCTTTTTTTCATCACCTTTGTTATATTCTTCCACAGCTTCAAGAAATTCATAAATTGAAACTGAATCTTCTTCCTTGAAAATACTAGCCTGAGTTCTTCTTAGTTCTAGCATATGTGCACCATCTAAGTTTTTTCCAATATCATCTATTAGTTTTCTTATATATGTTCCTGCTTCAACTTCTGTAAAAAATAAAATATCTTTTTTATTATCTGAAATCTCCAAGATTTTAAAACTATAAATCTCCCTTTCCCTGATTTCTCTTTTAACGCGAGATTTAATAGGGGGAAGCTGATTAATTTTTCCTATAAATTTGTTTATTTCATTGTTTATATTATCTAGACTATTTTCCTTGTGAGTTCTCATTATGCCTATGTAAGACTTTTTTTTACCTATGAAGTAGGGCATTAAACGGCATGCACGGCTTAATGCTACTGGAAGCACACCTGTAACCATCGGATCCAGTGTTCCAAAATGAGAACTTTTGGAAATTCTGAGAGCTTTTTTTATTATTTGATCTATATCAAAAGAAGTTGGATTTGCAGGCTTATCAAGATTGATTATTGAAAAATTGATTAGTTCATTTATCGGCTTTTCTTGCTGGATTTTTTTAAGGTCAATCATTTAAGATTTAATTTATTAGTGTTTTAAAACCTATACTTTATCATTGTTTTCCATTCAATTAATGTTTTTAATATACCTGGAATTATACCTGAAATAATTAAACTTTTATACTGCAAAACACCATTCCATCTCCCTAGACTTATAACCATTATTCTTGGTTTTGAACTGTATTTTACAAGTGGTTTTTGAGAATTAATATTTTTTATGTTTTTTATCACAATTCTTGCTTGCTTTTCAGCATTTTGAGCAAGCTTTTCTTCATTAATATTAGTAATATCTCCTGCTGCGAATATATTATTGTAATTTTCCATCTGGAGATAATCGTTAACTTTTATCTGATTATTGTCATTTAATGAACTACCCAGATTTTTTTTCAAAGAATCTGAATTAGGTGTTATTCCTGTACAAATAAAAAATAGATCAGCTTTAATTTTTGTTCCTTTGTTAGTTGTTATTGTTTTTTTATCATAAACTGAGGCTTTTTCATTATAGATTATATCTACGTTTTTATTTTTAAGAAACTTTTTCGAGTGACTTATTGTTTTCAGATGATTTCTTTCCATTAACTTATCATTTTTATGTATTATTGTAATTTTTTTATCTTTATAGAACTCTTTTATCTCTGCAGCTAATTCTACACCAACTATTCCTCCTCCTATGATTACTATTTTTTCAGCTTTCTGTAATTGTTTGGAGTAATTCCTTAAATGAGCCCCTCTTGTTGTAACAACTACTTCTTTTTCCTTAAACGGAGTATTATAACTTGATCCCAGACATATGATAAGATAATCAAAAACCAGCCTGTTTTTTTCAGTTTTAACATAGTTAGAGTTTATTTCCTTTACACACTCAACTAAAACCTTAGCTTTTTTCAGATAATGGCTATGGAGCACCTGTATTTTGCTTAAATGATATGGCTTTACAATTGACCTTAAAACTCCTGGAGTAAACTCATAATAATCTTTTGAATCTACAAGTGTTACTTCAAAATATTTTTCCAATGATTTAGCTATTTTAGCTCCTGCAAAACCTCCTCCTAAAATAACTACTTTTTTCATTAAATTCTGAACTTTATTTAGTTTAAAAAGTTTGAGAATTAGTGCTCTATAAAGATAAATTTTTATCCTTAAAAATCTATTTCTCCTCTTTTCTGATGTTCCTCTTTTAGTATTTCTGAACTTCTTTTTATCAAATATTCTCTTGGTTTATCTGGAACAAAGAAACTTACACTTACGCTACTTTTATCAGTATCTCTTACACTAATCTTCCACTCTTTTAATGGTTTATCTTCAATTATAATTCTTCCATTAATGGGTACTTCTTCTCTTTGTGAGATTATTTTTCTATATTCCGATGCTAAAAAATCAATAAACTCCTGAGGAGGTTGTATATACATTCCATCAGGCATATAATCTTTATCAGAGTCAGTTATATATGTTTTCCAATCTTCTACTGGAAAATCTTCAAATTCAATATGTCCTTCATCATAATCGAATGATTCATTATATCCTTCAAAATTGCTTTCTAATCTTCCTCTTTTTCTTAAAGACTTTATTAAATCATAATCTCTTTCAGCTTCACTTTCCTGTTCTAGAGTTTCTATCTGCAAAATACTTGTATTATCTATGGGAATTCTATTAGGGTGTGATGTTAATGGAACTACATTCATTAATACAATGCATGCTAATTTTCCAATATTTTTCATTAGAGAACTCTATTTCAGCTGTTTTTAAGCATTTCCTTGCTTTACTTTTTTAAGTATTTTTGTCTTTCCTTCTCTGAAAATTTTTCTATAGAATATCTTAACATTGTTCTTGGCATTTTTCTATAATTTTTATTTAAAAATTCTAAAAGTATTTTTTTATTTCTTTTTCCTACTTCTCTCAACATCCAACCAACAGCTTTATGGATTAAATCATGTCTGTCATTCATTAATAAAAGTGAGATGTCTATTGTAGGTTTAAAATTATTATTTTTTATGAAATAAAATGTTGAAACTATTGAAGTTCTTCTTTCCCATAGATTATCTGATTTTGCAAGTTTGTATAAATTATTTATCTTATCCTTATTTTTATAATAGTAATTTCCAACTATTTTGTCTGCACTTAAATCAACTAAGTCCCAGTTGTTTATCTTTTTATTATGTTTTTTATAAAAAAGGAATATTTTATCATCACTTATTTTTTGATATTTTTCAACCAGAATTAAAACTCCTAAAAGTCTTTCTTCGTGTATTTTTGAGTCTAATAATTTAGATATAACTTCTAAAGAAATTTTTCTATATTTTTTAGCTATTTTTCTTGTATTTGGAACTGTAACTCCTATAAAAATATCTCCCTCTCCATACTGTCCCTTGCCGGTTTTGAAAAAGTTCTGGTATATTGTAATTTTTTCAGAGTTAGATAGTAATTTCAGGTCTTTTTTTATATATTCTATTTCGGCCATTATAGATATTATATTTTCTATGTATAAAAAGTTTTATAAGCATATAAGATATTGAAATTAATTTTAAAATGTAGTAAAATTGTAGATAAATTATCTAGAGCTTATGAATCCCGTTTTCATGAGATATTTAGGGTAGAACATCATTATTAATTATTTCTGAAGAGCTTTTCTTTGTATTTTGGGTGTTTTTGCAGGCTTCATTTTTTCTGTATGTTTTTGTTCCTTAGCCTGCAAGTCAGCATGTTTTATCTCAGTTTCTTTTACAGCAGCTTCTTTTTCTTTTTCTTCAACTTTCTCTTCAGTTTTATCTTCTGGTTTCTCCTCTACTTTTTCCTGCGAAACTAGTTTTTTAGCTTTCTTTATTTTTTCAGCACTTTCTTTTAGTTTT
>DATDSF010000051.1:0-22389 GCA_035291345.1 Candidatus Nanoarchaeia archaeon | reverse complement strand
GGTTGAAGTTTAATTAAATGGCAAAGAAAAAATCTAATAATTCTAAGGTTGATTATAACAGTATTAACAAAAATAATAAAAATACAGATTCTGATTTAAAATTTACTAAAGAGATTAAAAACCAATTTGTTTTAAATGTTCCCAATACTCTTACTTTGCTAAGACTTGTATTTATGTTTATTATAGCTTATTTAATATTCTTTGATTATTCTTTTATAGTAATTGGAGTATTATTTATTATAGCTTCTTTTACTGATGCACTTGATGGATTTTTTGCTAGAAAATTAAACCAAAAAACAGATTTAGGAGCAAGGTTAGATCAGGTTATTGATAGAGTGTTTATGATTCCACTAGCTGCACTTCTTATATGGAAGATGTATTATATGAATCAGCAACTGGCATTTTTATTTCTAATTTGCCTATCAAGAGAAATAATTGGATCACCTGGATTTGTTGTAAGAATAATAAGAGATGTTGATGCTTACAAAGTTAAGTATATAGGAAAGGTAACTACTTTTATACAAAGTGTTGCAGTTGCAGTACTAATATTTGCTGTAGCAATTCCACAACTGAATATAATTGCATGGATACTAGCTGTTGCAACAGGATTGATTGGATTAGTTGCAGGATTTGACTATCTTAAGGATTCTTTAAAATAATTAAGAAAGATTAATATAATGATTTTTATTATGTTATAATACAAACATGTTTAAAAGAGGTAGATTTGTTAGCTTATAATGAAATTTGAAACTGCTGTTATTATTGTCTTAATTTTTGCTGTTGGGCTTGGACTTTATTTTATTTATCCTCTTTATTTTGGGGAGCCCCAGGAGTTTTCTGTGTCTAATGAAAATATATCTGGAGATGGAGAAGATTCTAATTCAGAATCTATTTCAGATAGTGAGTATCCTGAAGGAATGCTTTTTTATGATAATATCAGATATTCAAGCTCTGAAATAAGTTATTCTATTGATTCTAGATGTGATGATGGTAAAAGCATGGATGCAAGGGAAGCATTTAATATTATTCAGGATAGAACAATTTTAAGATTTAATGAAATGGCTGAAGGTCGGGGAGAGATATTTATTAACTGCCCTCCTGAAGGAGAAAAACCAAGTGAGGGAATTGATTCAAGACATTATATTGCTGGTGAAGGTGGGCCAAGTTCTGTAATTAATACTAGTGAATATTATCTTATTAAAAATGGCAGTATAATTCTATATACCGATAACAGATGTGACAGACCTATAATTGCTATACATGAATTGCTGCATGCTTTGGGATTTAAACACAGTTCAAATAAAAAATCAATAATGTATGCAGTTTCAAACTGCAACCAGGAGATTACAGGAGATATTATTGATAAAATAAATGTTCTTTACAAAGATCCTTCACTTGCTGATTTAAAATTTATATATGGAGAGGGTAGTAAGTCAGGAAGGTATGTTAATTTTAATATAGAGATATTAAACTCAGGTCTTAGGGATTCTGGAGACTTCATACTAACATTATATATTAATGAAAAAAAGACAGGAACATATGACATAGGAAATTTAGAATCTGGTTCTGGTAAAATTCTGAAAGTTGAAAATCTGTTTTTTGTAGGAAATCCTGAAAAACTTGAATTTAGAGTTGATGAAGATAATATGGTGAATGAGATTAACGAAGAAAATAACAAACTTTCTATGGTTATTGGTTAAATAAAAATAATTAAGACTCTATAACCTTTCTTATTTTATTATTAATCTTCGCTGTTGTCAGAGGGTTCATCATCGTCAAACTCATGATCACTGTCCCAATCTTCGTCTTCAGAGACTTCACTCTCTTCTTCCCATTCATCTTTGAATTTTGCTGACATGTTAATTTTATATAAATATGCCATTTAAAAAGTTATCTGTGGACTTTTGAGTGATAA
Organism: Candidatus Nanoarchaeia archaeon; assembly: GCA_035291345.1. Taxonomy (GTDB): domain Archaea; phylum Nanobdellota; class Nanobdellia; order Pacearchaeales; family GW2011-AR1; genus JACPLR01. Next base: position 20,474 of record DATDSF010000051.1, on the reverse strand, counting down.
ATTTAAATACACTTTTTATTTAGAAATTGTAGCAAGGATAACGAGCCTGTAGCTCAGCCAGGTTAGAGCACTGGTCTTATATGATAACAATTCGTCAGGATTGTTTTTCTCTTAGTCATGGACAAAGAGTCTAAGAGAGCCAGGGGTCCCCAGTTCAAATCTGGGCAGGCTCATATTATTTGCAAAAGATTTAAATATGATTTTTTATTTGTAATAGAGGTTTATAAGATGGTTAAAAAGAGAGTGATTAAAAAAACTGCTTTAAACAAAGCTGTTGAACAAGATACTGGAAACAGAAAGTTAATGGCTTTTATTGCCACATTCTTAAGTATTATTGGATTTATCATAATAGTTATTTCTAAAACTCAAGATAAATATGTTAAACATTATGCAAAGCAATCCCTTGTTGTTTTTATTTTTGCTCTGATATGCTTCTTAGTCGGTCAAGTAGCATTATTTATTCCTATAATTGGAGAGATAATAGAGCTTATCCTTAATTTACTTGCAATTGCTGCATGGTTAATAAGCTGGGTATATGCTTTAATGGATAAAACACTTGAAGTTCCTGTAATTGGAAAATATGGGAGGGGCTTAAATATTTAATTTTATTTTTAAAATGGCAAAGTCAAAAAATACTTTAGATATGAAAAATAAACGTTTAGGAAATGTTTCCAAAACTAATTTATCTAAACCTAGAATGAGTGAAAGAAAAGAGGCATGGTTTAGAATAATTGTATGTATAATTTCTGGAATTATTTTAAGTGTGTGGAAAATATTAGTAATTATTCTTAGTATAATAAACTGGCTTGTGACTGTTATTTCTGGAAAAAGAAATAAAGATCTGGCTGTTTTCTGTGAATACTGGAATACTGAAACTTATAAATTTATCAGATATTTAACATTTGTATCAAATGCAAGACCTTTTCCTTTTTCTGAATTGGAAAGAATGAGTGATTTTGAGAAGTAAGCTGTTATAGTTAGCTTTAAAAACTAATTTCTGGTTTAATTTGTAATTATTTAATTCATGCCTCCGTAGTGTAGTGGCCAAGCACCAAGCCCTTTCGAGAATAAAGAGAACCAAGGTTCTCCTTATCAACCTCTCCTTTGAGCGGAAGAAAACGAAGAAAGGCTTAAACCCGGGTTCGAATCCCGGCGGGGGCATTTATATTAACAATGGTTAATTTTATAAATTCTGGAGACTTTGTATAAAATGCACTCAAACATTAAAAACATTAAAAACATTAAAAACATTACAAAAAAGACAAAAAAGAATACTGGAAATAAGAGCAGTAAAAAAATTTCCCTGAATAAATTAAAGAAGGAACATGGGGAAATTGAACATGAATTACAAGAACTTGAAGTAATTCTTGAAGATAGAGAATTTAATCATTCTAATTTTTTACATGTTTTCAAGAAAGTCTGTGATTTATGGGACAGTCATGAAACAAAGGAAAAATATTTTTTTGAAAATCTTAATTCTGAGAAGATGGGAATTTCTGTTAAAACTCTTCATTTTAACAATCCTGAATTGAGAGGACATAAAAAAGTTTTACAGGAAGCTATTAAGTCTGGAAGTGAATTTGAATTAAAAGTTGCTCTGGATACTGATGGCAGGATGTTAATAGACAAATTAAGAAGAGATATGAAGAATGACGATGATCTTTATGATAAAGCTATGAGATAATTTAATTTTTTATTGTTTTATAAAATATAATATTATTGTTATTATTCCTATAATGTAACAGTATATTGAAAACATCCAGAATTTATCTTTCTTTATTATTAATGTTAATAGGTTAAGAAATAAAAGACTTAAGGTAAAGCAGATAATAAATGCAATTGCCAGAGTTATAAATGGAACTGTAATCTCTATACTTTTTGTATAATAATTAAACATTTCCAGAGAAAAAGCTCCTATAGCTAATGGTATGAAAAGCAGAAATGAGAATTTAACAGCTTTTTCTTTTTCAATTCCATTAAAGATACCTGTTGAAATAGTCATTCCACTTCTTGAAACTCCTGGTAATAAAGCAAGCATTTGAAATAAACCAATAATCAGAGAATTTTTCATGTTTAATTTGGATTTTCTTCGTGGAAATTTTGAAAATATTAAAATTGTTCCTGTGAATAAAAATCCTATACCTGTAATTAATAAAGATGAAAATGTAGTTTCTATAATATTTTTAAGAAAAAAACCGAACAAGGCTCCAGGTATTGTTGCTATAATTAAATATAGCCAGAGTTTACGAGCTTCTTTAGTAAATGTGAAAAGAAATAAAATTTCTTTCCTTGTGAAGATTAAAACAGCTAGCAAAGAAGCTATATGGAGGAAGATTATGAAAAATAAGTTTGGCTCTGAAAATAAGTTTGAGTATAGTGCAAGATGCCCATCACTTGAAATTGGGAGGAACTCTGTTATAGCCTGAATCACAGCCATTATTATTTCATTTAACATTATGCAATTATGACAGCAAGCTTTAAAAATGCACTTCTTTTATGATATTTAAATGGTATTTAAGATAAACATTTCTGAATCTGGAAAGACTTTTCATCTAGAAGTAGATTCAGAAGACTTTATTGGAAAGAAAATTGGAGACAAACTTTCAGGCAGTGATTTATCTGGAGAGCTTTCTGGATATGAATTTGAGATTACAGGAACTAGCGATAATGCTGGATTTCCAGGGAAGAAAGATGTTTCTGGACCTATGTTAAAAAGAATTTTATTAAAAAAAGGACCTTTTTTAAGAAAGACACCTCACAAAGGATTTAGAAGAAAAAAAACAGTTAGAGGAAATGAAATTTCATTAAATACTAGTCAGATAAATGTTAAGGTTTTGAAAAATGGTGGTAAAAAACTAAACGAGATTTTTCCAGATCAGGGTGCTGGAAAAGCAAAAAAAGAATAATAAAACCACACCTTTAAAAATAATCTTTTTGGAAAAGATTAGACAAAACCACACCTTTAAAAATAAAGATTTTGAAACCTAAAGAATCAGAGATTCTTGGGTCCAGAAATTCAAAGAATTTCTTGGAATCTTTAAGCAAACCACACCTTTAAAAATACACTTTTCTAACTTATCTAATGGGAAAAACCTCAGAAAATACTAATATTGAAAATCTACCTATATTGAATGTGGGTATGGCTGGTCATATTGATCATGGAAAAACTACTTTATTGCATGCTTTAACTGGAAAATTTACAGATGTTCATTCTGAAGAATTAAAAAGAGGTATTACAATTAAGCTTGGTTATGCAGACATAATTCTAAAGAAAAATAAGAATAATGGTTCATATAGTGTTGATGATGGAGAACCATACAGGTATATTAGTTTTGTTGATGTTCCCGGTCATGAAATGTTAATGGCAACTATGTTATCTGGAGCAGCTATTATTGATATTGCATTATTGGTTGTTGCTGCAAATGAAGGAATTAAACCTCAGACAAGAGAGCATTTAGTTGCCCTGCAAGCTAAAAAAATTTCTAAAATAATTATTATACAGAATAAAATAGATTTAGTTTCTAAAGAACAGGCATTAAAGAATTATAAAGAAATTAAAGAGTTTGTTAAAGGTACAGTTGCTGAAAATTCACCTATAATTCCTGTTTCTGCTCAGCAGAGAGTTAATTTAGATAAGATTTATAAAATTCTTGCTGAGAGTGTGATTCCAGAACGTGATGTTAATTCTGAAGCATTATTTGTAATAGCAAGAAGTTTTGATATTAATAAACCTGGAACTAAAGTAAATGAACTACATGGTGGAGTTTTAGGTGGTTCAATAAAAAGAGGCAAGTTAAAAGTAGGAGATGAAATTGAGATAAAACCAGGATTAAATATTATAGAAAAAAATCAAAGAATTTATGAAACTGTTAAGACAAAAATAACTTCTTTGTACAGAGGGAATTATAGTATTAGTGAAGCAGGTCCTGGTGGAAATCTGGCTATAGAAACTGAATTAGATATGGCTTTGACAAAAGCTGATAATCTTTCAGGATGTGTTCTTGGTAAATTAAACAAGCTTCCTGAAATCACCCATAATCTTATAGTTCATGCAAAACAATTTCAAGAGGTTTTAGGAGTTGAAGGTCATACAAAAGTTGATGAATTTAAATTAAATGAACTTCTAATGCTGAGTGTTAATACATCTATAAGTGTTGGAAGAATAACTCAGATGAAAAATAATGAGTTAAATATGGAATTAAATATACCAATTATTCCATTTAAAGGAGATAATGTGGGTATTGCAAGAAATTTCTTAGGGCACTGGAGATTAATTGGTTTTGGTGAGATTATTTAGATTATTATAGAATAGTTTTTAAACCTTAAATATTATAATTATACAGGGTAAAATGGTGAGAGATAAAAGATTTGCAATAGCAATTTTAATAATTCTTATTTTATTAGCTGTTTTAGCTTATGTTCTGCTTATTGGGCCTGGTATTCAGGGTTATGTTATTAATAAACAGATTAATGCTCAGGAAACTGTTGTTAAAGCAGTAATAGATATTGTTGAGCAACAAGGTTTTGTTTCACTTACAGATGGAAATAGATCTGTGATACTTGTGAAATATGTAGCTCCACAAAATGCATCAGTATAATTACTAATAACTATCTATTTTGTTGAAATCATAAGGAAAAATGAGAAAAGAAGTGGTGATTTTTTTAATATTAATACTAGCTGTTTCAGCTGGAGCTTTTGCCCAATCTATTTCTGAGAATGATATTGGACAGAATGTTGAAGATTATATTAAAGGATTTATTAAAAATGATGGTATTAAAAGTGAACATGTTAATAAAATAAAAAAAATAGATCCTAATCAGCTTCCTGCTGAAGTTGATATTCAAGAAATTTCTGATAATTATGTTGGAATTTATGAGGTTAATTACTCTACAGGAAATGAATCAAAAAAAGTTTTTGTTGTAACATACTCTTCAGATAATCTTGATTCTAAGACAGAAATTAAGAATATTCAGTATTTAAGTTTTGGAATTAGCGGAAGTATAAACAGCTCTACATATCTTGAAAGTTCTGTAGGGGTTAAAACTAGTGGTGAAGTAGGGTATGTTATGATGAGGTCTGGAAGCATTACTGGAATTTCTACAAGTCTTGAAATTTATTCAGGAGATGGAGAATTAGAGATAAGAGTTTACAAAAATGGAAAAGATACAGGGTTTAACAATTTAATTTCGTCAGATGGAAAAAGAAAAGTTGATTATGATTTACAGTCTGAGGAAATTGTTAATTACAATGCAGGAGATGTAATTTCTGTATATGTTTATCAGAATGGAGAATTAAATTGGGGCAATGTGGTTACTCTTATTGAGAGTACGAGTTAATTTATGGTAAAATTAAATTTAAATAGACAATCCTTGGGAAGAGGACTTGCAGTTGTTGTTATGTTATTTGGAATTTTCAGCCTTTTTATTATATTAAGTTACTCTCAAAACAGTAGTTTATCTGGAAATGTTATACTTAATTTAAATCCTGAGTATTCTGTTGGAGAACCATTAAGTGGAGATTTTTCAATAGTTTTAAGTGATGGAGAATTAATACCTGCAGATTCTATACTTAGTTTAAGTTCTGGCAATTCTAAAGAAACTTATGTATTATCAGATATTGCTTCAAATTCTGTTTCAAATGGAGATTTTTATTTAAATTCAGTTAGTATTAATGGCAGTGGTAATGGTTATGGAAAAGAGGGAGAGATTGAAACAGCTAAAGAAATTGAATTTACTTTAAGTATTCTAAAAGAAAATGACCTCGGAAATCAAGGAGGATCTGGAAATAATGGTGAAACATCAAATAATGCTAATTCAGAGAATTCTGATTCAGAGAGTAATACAAGTGTGAGTGGGGAAGAAGAGAGTGAAGAAGAAAAAGCAAAGGAGAATAAAGGAGCTGAAGTGAAAGAAAATGCAAAAGAAAATAATGGGGTGAAAGAGGAGAATAAAGGAGCTGAAGTGAAAGAAAAGAAAAATTCTATTACAGGAGCTGTTCTAAAAGAATATAAGAAAGTTAAAGGTAGTGTCTCTAAAAATTCTCCTTATACTTATGATTTGGCTGATGGTGAAAGTGCTGAAATATCTGAATCTTCAGGAGATGTTGACTTAAAAATAGAGAATGGAAAGGCAGTTATAACTACTGAAAGTTCTGAAATTGATAAAGGGTTTGGTAAAAAATATGTTGATAGTAGCAAAGATAGATATACAATTAATATAGAATTATCCAAACTTGAGTTTATTCCAGAAGATAATCATCTGGAAATTTCTTTAGAGTATAAAAACAGTGAAATATTTTCACTTTCAACAGAGCTTGTAGAAAATCAAAATGAACCTCAAGAGGTAAATGTAACAGAAAATGATATTAACTTAAATGCAACAACAAATGTTTCAACTAATGTTTCAACTAATGTAAGTATTAATGTAACTAATGCTACACAGTTTTTAACAAACTTAAGTGATTATTCCCTTAGCGGTGAGGAAAAAGCCCTGATTAAAGCTAAGACTGGTAAGGATCAGGTTGATATTGTTAGCTCTCAGTTGATTGATGATGTTCTTGTAATTAAATTTCAGATTGGTAAATACTGGTCTGAAAAATCATATGACTATAGCTTAAATGAAAATGTTGTTGATAGCCAGATTGAAAATGATAGAGCAAAATTTGTTAAATATCTTGCTGTAAGTTTTTCTGAATCAGAAAATTCTGAGAGTGAAGAAATAGAAAGTTATATAGGAAATTACAGTATTTAATGTATTTTTTATTATCGTCGGATACTCCGTCGAGAGTCCGACGGAGATTATACAAAGGTTTAAAAACATAGAGAATATTAAATATTATCTTAAAAAGGAGGTTTATAAATGGGAACTGTTGTATTAAAGAATGCAATTAAAAGAAAGCCAGGTCACCTTTACTATGTAGATGGTAAGGGAAATGTTTGCGAAGCAAAGATGGCTAGAGGCGGTAAGAAAAAGAAAGCTGCAAAGAAAAAGAAAAGATAAATTGTAAAAGACACTAAGGTTTCTTTCCAAGAAAACATTTTGTTTTCTGGACCAGAGAATCTATGATTCTCTTGGTTACGAATCTTCCTCTAAATTTTTATTTTTTGAGCTTATTTAATTTTTTGCTCTTTTTTTTATTTTTTTCTTTAACTTTTTTCATATTTAATTGGCCTATTACACAAGGAAGCTGTCCCTGTCTTCTTATTTCACCATAACAATATAATACTCTGTCGAATGCACTTCTATTTCCTTTTCTGACAAAAGTTTGGTATCCATTATACCTTAACCTAGATGCTGGAACTGTTCCTCCATCATCAATAGTTGTTCTTGGGCCAAATAGAGTTCTCCTTAAGAATAAAGAATTATCATCTTCTTTTAACATTAAAATCACGACAAGATTTGATTCATCTTTTAGACTTTCTAGTTCCTCTTCAGTTTCAGCATATCTTAGATTAACCTGATATATTCCTTTATTTTTTGCACCATTATGCATTTGCTGAAATTCTTCCATACCATTAACTGCTTTGGATATAGAGGGATAGGTGGAAAGCTCTTCTTCAAATAAAACAGGATGATTATCAACTCCCTGTCCAAATAAAAAATTAACATTTGGTTTATAATAAGGGGGCTCAGCCATAAATACATAACCTTTTACTCTTTTCATAATTTTGTATTTACAAAAGGTATTTAAAATAATTGTGTTGTTTTATTATAGATGATACTTGGCATTGAATCAACTGCTCACACATTTGGAATTGGCATAGTTGATAAAGGTAAAATACTTGCAAATGTAAAGAACTCTTATACAACTGAGAAAGGAGGAATAATTCCTGTTGATGCTGCTAAACATCATAGAGAGTTTTCCGAAGTTATTTTAAGCAAGGCGTTGGTTGATGCTAATGTAACTTTAAAAGATATTAATGCAATTGCTTTTTCCCAAGGGCCAGGACTCTCTCCGTGTTTGCTTGAAGGAATAAGGTTTGCAAAAAAATTATCACTTGAGTTAAATATTCCTTTAGTTCCTGTTAATCATTGTATTGCTCATCAAGAAATTGGAAGAATTACAGGAGCAAAAGATGCAGTTATGCTTTATGCATCAGGAGCTAATACTCAAATTATTGCTTATGTTTCTGGTAAGTACAGAATTTTTGGAGAGACTTTAGATGTAGGGGTTGGGAATTTTATAGATACATTTGCAAGACATTGCGGATTAGGATTTCCAGGAGGTCCTAAAATAGCAGCAATTGTTGAATCTGCAGTTTATTCTGGGAAAAAATTAAGTTACATAGAATTACCTTATAGCGTTAAGGGAATGGATGTTAGTTTTTCAGGCCTGCAAACTAAGTTAAATCAAATGTATAATTCTAAAAAATATTCTATGGAAGATTTATCCTATAGCATGCAGGAAACTGTATTTTCAATGTTAATAGAGGCAAGTGAGAGAGCTTTAGCACATACAGGAAAGAAGGAATTAGTTTTAGCAGGAGGAGTTGCATGCAATAAAAGGTTGCAGGAAATGGCGAGAATTATGTGTAAAGAGCGTGGATGTGTTATGTTTGTGCCTGAAAATTCTTTGCTTGTAGATAATGGAGCTATGATAGCGTATACTGGTGAGATAATTTTTAAGTCTGGGATAAAAATAAAACCTAAGACAAAAGAGTTTGATAAATTGGATATAAAACCACGTCAGCGTACTGATGAGGTTATTGTGAAGTGGAGATAAACTATTTGTATTTTTCTTTCATGGCTTGTAATAATTTGAATAAATCCGGGTGTTGATTAGAATAACCTTCAGGAGTATTTTTAAACATGTTTAAGAATTCTTCAGGATTTCTTAGAGGTTTTAATTTAATATATACATCACCTATTAATTTAATTTGATCATTATTTTGTGCCATACCTAAAATAATTTCAAATTCAGATCTTGTTCTTTCTTCAGGAAATCCAAACATTTCTTTCGCTTCTTTTACCATTTGATCTATTGTTTTTGCTCCTTCATCTAAAAGAAAATTTGCTAGGTTTGCATATACTATTATTCCCATATATTTTTTGATAGAGTAAGGTTTATAAACCTATTTTATTATTAGTTTTTAACCGATGAGGTAAAATTAAACTTACGGAGGTCCGCATGGATTTCTATACAATTGTTGAAAAAGCAAGAAAAACAGGAAAAATTGAAAAAGGAACTAATGAAGTTACAAAGGCTGCTGAAAGAGGCAGTGCTAAGCTAGTTGTTGTTGCTAGTGATGTATCTCCCAAGGAAATTATTAATCATTTGCAGTACATTTGCAAAGAAAAAGGAATAAAATTTGGAGAGGTAGACAGCAAACAAAAATTAGGAATTTCAGCTGGAATAAAAGTAGCTTGTAGTTCAATTGCAGTAATTGTTCCTGGAGATTCTGATAAAGACATAAATGCTTTAAAGTAAAATTATATTTTTTATAAAATGGCAGACTCACCTAAATCAAATGAACAATCCCAGAAGAAAGCAATTAGATTCGTAAGTGATGAAGGACCTGTTCCAGCTGTTGTTGAAGATATTCTTGGAAGAACTGGATTTAGAGGAGAAATAACTCAGGTAAGAGCTAAGATTCAGGAAGGAAAAAATAAAGGAAGATCAATGAGAAGAAATGTTAAAGGACCTATTAAAATAGGAGATGTTTTAATGTTAAGAGAGACAGAGATAGAAGCAAGAAAAATAAGAAGCAAAGTAACAAGGGGGGCTTATACTTAAAATGCCTGTATGTTCTTATTGTAAAATAAATTATGAAGTTCCAAGAGGACTGACTTATGTATTAACTAATGGAGAGATAATGTATTTTTGTTCTAGTAAATGCCAGAAGAACTGGAATCTTGGAAGACGGGCTGATAAAGTTAACTGGATAAGAAAAGCTAATAAAGTAGCCGTTAATAAAGAGAAAAAAGAGTAATTTTTACTTTTTTACAATAATGTTTAAATTATTTAATATTTATTTTCTTGCAACTAAAAGATTAGCTTTACCGACGGTAAACAGCTATTTTTGCATGGAAAGCTTTTTAAAGGTTGAAGGCTTTTTGTAGGTGTAAAATTAGGAAAATTGTATTAATTTTCTAGGTGACTTAATATGACTAAAGAATATAGTGCAAATGAACCTTTAGGAAAGGTTCCCAAAACCGGAGTAGAATATGAGTGAGGAATATTCAGCGAAATCAATTAAAGTTTTAGAAGGTTTGGAAGCTGTTAGAAAAAGACCGGCTATGTATATTGGAAGTACATCAAAAGAAGGTCTTCATCATTGCTTCTACGAAGTTATTGATAATTCTATAGATGAAGTCCAGGGAGGCTTTGCTACCTTAATTGAGGTTACTATAAACAAAGATGGTAGTCTGACTGTTGTGGATAATGGAAGAGGTATTCCTGTTGATAAACACGAATCTGGAAAGTCTGCTTTAGAAATTGTAATGACTAAACTTCATGCAGGAGGTAAGTTTGAGAACAAAGCTTATCAGATTTCAGGAGGTTTGCATGGAGTTGGAGTTTCATGTGTAAATGCCTTGTCTATTAAACTTATAGTTCAGGTTAAAAGAGATGGTAAAATTTACGAACAAACTTACAAAATAGGAGTTCCACAAGGACCTGTTAAAGTAGTTGGTACAACAAAAGGAAATGAGACAGGCACAAGTGTAACATTTTATCCTGATCCTGAGATATTTTCTACTGTTAATTTTGATTTTTCAGTTATAGCAAACAGAATCAGAGAGTTAGCTTTTTTGAATCCAAGTGGTAAGATAGTTGTTAAAGATGAAAGAGATGGTAAAAAAGAGGAATTTCATTATGAAGGAGGTTTAACTGAATTTGTTAAATGGATTAACCGTTCAAAATCTCCTATTCATAAAGCTATTTATTTTAAGAAACAAGCTGATTCAACAATTATAGAAGTTGGAGTTCAGTATGTTGATGGTTATCAGGAAAATATTTTCGGTTTTGTAAACACAATTAATACTGTGGAGGGAGGAACGCACATTTCTGGTTTTAAAACAGCTTTGACAAGAGCAATAAATGATTATGCTACTAAAAAAGGTATTCTTAAAAATAGTGATAAATTGACAGGAGATGATGTTAGAGAGGGATTAACTGCTATTGTAAGTATTAGAATTAAAGATCCGCAATTTGAAGGACAGACTAAAACTAAATTAGGAAATTCAGAAATAAAAGGTTATGTTGATTCTGTGTCTTCAATTGCATTAACTGAATTTTTTGAAGAAAATCCAGATATAGCTAATAAAATTGCGAATAAGTGTGTTTCAGCAGCTAAAGCAAGAGAGGCTGCAAGAAAAGCAAGAGATTTAGTAAGAAGAAAATCAGTTGTAGGTTTTTCAGGATTGCCTGGTAAATTGGCAGATTGCTCTTCAAAAAAATTTGAGACAACTGAATTATATATTGTAGAAGGAGATAGTGCTGGAGGTTGTTTTTCTGGAGATACAAAGATTGCTCTTGCAGATGGAAGAAATATTTCATTTAAAGAATTAGTTGAAGAGGATAAAAATAGTAAGAAAAATTTTTGTTACACTATTAAAAATGATGGGAGTATCGGAATTGAAGAAATAAAACACCCAAGAATTACAAAAAATAATGCTGAAGTTATAAAAATAATCTTAGATAATAATCAAGAAATTATTTGTACTCCGGATCATAAGTTTATGTTAAGAAATGGAGAGTATAAAGAGGCTAAAGACCTAATTAAAGAAGATTCTTTAATGCCTTTATATAAAAAAATTTCTAAGATTGGGGGAAAAATTACTATTGATGGTTATGAAATGGTTTATGACCCTATAAAGAAATGGATTTTTACACATATACTCTCTGATGATTATAATTTAACAAAGAATGTTTATTTAACTGAACAAGGAGAAGCTAGACATCATATAGATTTTAATAAGAGAAATAATAATCCTACTAATTTAATAAGATTAAGTAAAGAAGATCATTTAATTTTACATACACATCATTTAGATAAAACATTACATAGAGAAGATGTAAAAGAAAAGGCAAAACAAGCTCATCAAACTTTAGAGTATAAAAACAAAGTAAAGGAATGGGCAAAGCAACCTGAGATAAGAAAAATGTTGAGCGAAAATGCTAAGGCACAATGGAAAGATGAAAATTACAAAAAATATATGATTACTAAATTTATGGAGTTTTATAACTCAAATGAAGAATATAGAAAAAGAAATAATAATCTTTTAAATGAAAGTCAGAAAGATTATTGGTCTAATTCTGAAAATAGGGAAATAGCTTCTCAAAAGGTTAAGAAATTTTTTGAAGAAAATCCAGATGCTAGAGAGTATTTATCTAATATTGCAAAGGAGCAGTGGAAAGATGAAGTTCTATTAATATGGAGAAGACAAAAAACTAAAGAACAATGGACTCCGGAATTTAGAGAAAAAAGAATGAGGTCATATAATAAAACTTATTATAATAAAACTATTAAATTAATGAAGGAAGCTATTGAAAAATTTGGAAGCTTGGATAATTTTGATAAAATAAGATTAGAGAAAAATGATAAAAGTATTTTGAGTAAGAAAGAATTCATTAATAGATTTTTTAATAACAATCAAGAAGAAATGGTTGAAACAATTAAAAACTATAATCATAAAATTAAATTAATAGAATGGCTTAACCAGAAAATCGATGTTTATGATATTGAGGTTCCCAATACACATAATTTTGCTTTAGCATCTGGAGTTTTTGTACATAACAGTGCAAAAATGGCCCGTGACAAAGAATTTCAGGCAATATTGCCCTTAAAAGGTAAACCATTAAATGTTGAGAAGGCAATACCAATTAAAGTTCTTGGAAATGACGAAATTGTTAATTTAATTACAGCTATTGGAGCTGGAATTAAAGAAAATTTTGATATTAAAAAATTAAGATATGCTAAAGTTATAATAATGACTGATGCAGATGTTGATGGTCAGCATATTAGAACATTATTACTTACATTTTTTTACAGATATGTTCCTGAGTTAATTGAAAATGGGAATATTTATGTTGCTGTATCTCCATTATACAGAGTTAGATGGAAAGGGAAGGACTGGTATGTTTATAGTGATGAAGAGCTTGAAAAAGATTTGAAAAAAACTGGAGGAAATCCTGAAGTTCAGAGATTTAAAGGACTTGGAGAAATGAACCCTGAACAGCTTTGGGAAACAACAATGGATCCTAAAAAAAGAATTCTTAAAAAGATAACTGTTGATGATGCTGTAAGAGCTGATGAAGTATTTACAATGCTTATGGGAGATGCTGTTGGTCCAAGAAGAAAATTCATTGAAATAAATGCAAATATTGCGGAGTTGGATATTTAAAATGGGAATGTTAACTGAACAGAAAATGTCAAGAAGAGAAGAATTTGCTCAAGTAAAAGATAAATTAGAAGAATTAGATCGAGAAGCTTCAAAATATTTAAGTGGGAATGATTTAAAATCATGTGCTATTGCTATGAAAAATTGTATGGATAAATATTTTTTATTTGAATATTATATTAAACAAGAAGAGCAAGGTCATGCAGAGGAAACAGAAGAAGATTATAGAAAAAATATAATTGGATATGTTGAACCATTTTTAGGATCATTAGAAACTATGATTGAATTAGCAAAGGAAAAATAAAATGCCGAAGAAAAAACCTGACGATGAAAATGAAGAAGATTTAGATGAAACTGAAGAAGAATCTGATAATGAATCTTTGGAAAATTCCGGAACTGGGAAAGAGAATGGTAATGGTAATGGTAATGGTAATGGTGTTGAAGCTGGCGATATAGAAACTCTTTCAAAACAGGAAATTAATTTTAAAGATATTGGAGAGGACAGAACTGTTAATTCTGAAATTTCTTCAGAAATGCAGAAAGCTTATATTGATTATGCGATGAGTGTAATTGTTGCTCGTGCTCTTCCTGCAGTTGAAGACGGATTAAAGCCAGTTCATAGAAGAATTCTTTATGCAATGGATCAGATGGGTTTAGATAAAGGGCCGACAAAAAAATCAGCCAGAATTGTCGGAGATGTTATGGGTAAGTATCATCCTCATGGTGATGCTTCTATATATGACGCATTAGTTAGAATGGCTCAGGATTTTTCTTTAAGATATCCTTTAGTTCATGGGCAGGGAAATTTTGGAAGCATGGATGCAGATGCAGCAGCTTCAATGAGATATTGTATTAGTGGAGATAGTTTAGTTTCAACAGATAAAGGACTTATGAGAATTGATGAAATTTCTACTCAAGAAGATATTAATATTAAAGTTCTTTCTAAAGATAAAAAAATTAATAAGGCATTAAAATGGTTTGATTCTGGATTTCATGATACTCTTAAATTAACGACTGATAAAGGTTATAGTTTAACTGGAAGTAAAAATCATCCCTTACTTACTTTAAATAAAGATAAAGATGGAAAACCTGTTTTTATTTGGAAGCTTCTTCAAAATATATCAAAAGGAGATGTTGTTGTTTTGGATAGATTGGAAGATAATTTTTGGCCTAAAAATGAAGTTGATTTAACACAGTATTACCCAGTTTTAAGAAAAAGGGTTAAAAAAAGAACTTTACCTGAAAAATTAACTGAGGAACTTGCTTTTATTTTAGGTGCTTTAACTTCTGAGGGTTTTATATCTGATAAAAAGTTAGAATTTTGCAATACAGATGTATCCTGGATTGAATCTTTTGAAGATAAATGGAAGAAATTATTTCCTGATAGCACTTTACATAAATTTAAAAAACAACCATCTTCATATGGAAAAAAAGAATATTATAGATTAGAATGTCATTGTCTTTATACTTTGGAATTTTTAAGGAATATAGGTTTAATGAATGTAAAAGCTGATAAAAAAACATTACCAAAGCTTATTTTACAATCCCCAAAAAATATTGTGAAAGAATTTTTAATAGCATATTTTGAAGGTGATGGTAGTATAAGTTACTCAGGACATATGATTGAATTAAGTTCTATATCAAAAAGTGAAAAATTAATAAATGAATTGCAAATTTTACTTTTAAGATTTGGAATTGAAAGCGCAAAAAGGTATGACAAATGGAGATTTGTAAACAAATTATACATAAGAGGTAAAAGAAACTTATTAAAATTTTACAAGGAAATAGGATTTATTTCTGAAAGAAAGAAAGTAAAATTAGAATTTATAGTTTTAAATTATAAGAAAGATTATTCAGCAAGTGATTATGTACCATTTATTTCAGACTTTGTAAGGAGTTTATCTAGAGATAATTTTATTGTTAAAAATAATTTTGATAGATATTCAAGTATGGGTGAAAAATATAAAAAAATCAATCAGATTCTTATTAGTAAAACAGGAAATGACTATGCTAATTTATTTGAGTATTTGTTAACTTACCAATATCTTTTTGAACGAGTAACTAAATTAGAAGAAGCAGGTAATCAAAAAGTATATTCTATTAAAGTGGATAGTGATTGCCACTCTTTTATTTCAAATGGTTTTATTAGTCATAATACCGAGGCTAAACTTGATAAAATCGCTTTAGAATTGTTACAGGATTTAGATAAAGAAACTGTTCCATTTGCAGGTAATTTTGATAATTCATTAAAAGAGCCTTTAATTCTTCCAGGTAAGATTCCAAACCTATTAATTAATGGAAGCAGTGGAATTGCAGTTGGTATGGCAACAAATATACCTCCTCATAATTTAAATGAAGTTTGTGATGCAATTATAGCTTTAATTGAAAAACCTAATCTTGAAATAATTGATTTACTTGAGATAATCAAAGGACCTGATTTTCCAACAGGGGGAGTAATGGTTGCAGAAAATATTCTTGAAATGTATTCAACTGGAAAGGGTGCTGTAACTTTAAGAGGAAGTGTTAGGACAGAATCTTCTAAAACAAAAGAATCGGTTGTTATAGATGAAATCCCATACCAAGTTAATAAAGCAGAACTTGTAAAACAAATCGCAGAGCTTGCAAGAGACAAAAAATTAACAGATGTTTCAGATATAAGAGATGAATCTGCAAAAGGGAAAGTTAGAGTTGTTGTTGAATTAAGAAAAGGAGTTGACTCAAAATTTACAATTAACAGACTGTATAAGAGCACTAATCTTCAAACAAGATTTAACGCTGTGTTTGTTGCTTTGGATAATGGAATTCCTAAAACTATGAATCTTAAACAGATTTTGAATGCTTATATTGTTCATAGAAGAAAAATAGTTAGGAAAAGAAGCGAATTTGATTTAAGAAAAGCAGAAGCTAGATTACATATTGTTGAAGGTTTATTAATAGCTCAAAGACAGATTGATAAAATTATTGAAACAATCAAAAAAAGCAAGACGACTCTTGAAGCTTCTGAAAATCTTCAAAGTAAATTTGGATTGAGTAAAAAACAAGCTGAGGCTATTTTAGAAATAACTTTGAAACAGCTTACTACCTTAGAAAGAGAAAAACTTGAGAATGAAGAAAAATCACTTAAGGAATTAATAAAAGATCTTAAAGCTATTCTTGGAGATGAAAAAGAAATTTTAAAGATAATAAAAAAAGAATTAAATGATATAAAGAAAAATTATGGGGATGAAAGAAGAACTAAAGTAATAAAAGCTGTCAAGGAAATTGAAGAAAAAGACCTTGTTTTGAAGCAGGATGTTGTTATAACAATTACTGAAAAAGGGTATATAAAAAGAATGCCTTTCAAATCATATCATGAGCAAAAAAGAGGTGGGAAGGGAGTTATAGGAACTGATCTTTCAACAGATGACTTTGTTAAACAATTATTAACATGTTCTACACATGATTATTTGTTATTATTTACAAGGAGAGGAAGACTTATGTGGTTGAAAGCACATAAAGTACCTGAGACACAAAGATATGGAAAAGGTCAGGCAATTGTTAATTTGCTGAATATTAAAGATGATGAAATATCAAGCGTTATGCCTGTGAAAGATTTCAAAGATTATTTATTTATAGTTACTAAGAAAGGAATGGTTAAAAAAATAAGCTTAAGTATGTTTGCCAAACCTAGAAATGTTGGAGTTAGAATAATTAATCTGCCATTAGATAATTCTGATTCAGTTGTTGATGTTAAAAGAATATTTGAGAAACAGCAAGTTATGCTTATGACTGCAAATGGACAGGCAATCAGGTTTAATTCAGATGAAGTGAGGAATATGGGAAGAGCTAGTTATGGAGTTGCAGGAATTAAATTGGAGAAAGGAGATTATGTTGTTTCAATGGAAATAGTTCCTATGCAAAAAACAAAAGGCACTATTTTAACAATTACTGAAAAAGGATATGGAAAAAGATCAGAGGTTGATGATTATAGAATAACAGGCAGAGCTGGAAAGGGAGTAATTAATCTTAAAGTTTCTGAAAAAACTGGTAAAGTTATAAGAACTATTGAAATTGATGTAAAAGATACTATTGTTGTAACAACTAAGAAAGGAATGGTTATAAGAACTAAAGTTAAAGATATAAGAGTTATGGGCCGTGCAGCACAAGGAGTTAAAATAATCAATCTTAAATCAGGAGATAATGTAGGAGATATTGCAAAACTTGCCGAAGTTGAGGAAATAGAAGAAGATTCTTAATAGAAAATAACAATATTATACATATTTCTTAACATATATCTTTTTAAAAGAATCTTTGTTTAAGAGTAAGGAGAACGGGGTGTAAAGAGGTGATATTTTTATTATCTTTTAGTTTTCTTTTTGACTTTATTTGACTTAACCTTGCTAATTTTAGCCTCTATTTTTTTAAAACCAGTATATTTCTGTAAGACGACTGGAATTGTTATGCTTCCGTTCTTGTTCTGATTGTTTTCAAGAATACAGACAAGAATTCTAGAAGTTGCTAAAGCTGTATTATTTAATGTGTGAACTACCTGTCTTTCTGATGATTTTCTTACAACTTTAATGTTATGATCTCTAGCCTGGTAATCTGTAATGTTTGAAAGAGACATTACCTCTCCATATTCTTTTGTTGTTGGTCTGTAAACTTCTAAGTCAGCGCTTCTATGCTTCCATTTAGCTAAATCTCCTGTGCAAATTTCCAACACCCTATATGGTAATTTTAATTCTTTTAAAATTCCTTCTGAGTTAGCTAAAAGTTCGTCATAATATTTTTCAGAATCTTCAGGAAGGCAGAAAATAAACTGTTCTATTTTGTTAAATTGATGTGTTCTCCAGAGACCTTTTTCATTTATTCCATGGGAGCCTATTTCTTTTCTGAAACACATACTATATGCAAAGTATTTTTTTGGAAGATCTTGTTCCTTAAAAGTATAATCTTTATGCATAGCCATTAGAGCATGCTCTGCAGTTCCTATTAAGACCAAGTCAGTGTCTTTAACTTCATAGATTGAGTTTTGTAAACTTTCAAGACCTTCTGAGGCTGTTATAATATCTTTTTTTATCATCAATGGAGGTTCTATATATTCATAGCCTTTTTTACCCATATAATCAACTGCAAATTTTATTAATGCCTGATTTAAAATAGCTAACTCATTTTTTAGATAGTAAAAACCATTCCCTGATGTTTTTGCAGATGCCTCAAAATCACCTAACTTTAAAGATTCTATAAGCTCTACATGGGTTTTTATAGGGAAGTTAAACACTGGTATTTTGCCTATTTTTTTTATTTCTACGTTTTCACTTGAATCTTTTCCTTCAGGTGTTTTATTTGAAATTATGTTAGGAAGTCTGCTTAACATTCTGTCTATTTGAATTTTTAACTTATCTGATTCTTCCTCTGCTTCTAGTATTTGTTCTGGTATTTTCTTAGCTTTTTTAATTAATTCTTGAACAAGCTTATTATCTGCTTTTTTTAGAGCTATATTTATCTCCTCTGAAATTTTATTTCTTCCAGATCTTAGATTATCAACTTCATGCTTTTTACCTCTCCATTTTTTGTCTAGCTGAAGAATTTCATCAACAAGTTCATTACTTTGATTGGCTTTTTTCTGATTAGCCTTTACAATTCCTGGATGCTCCCTAAGAAGATTTATGTCTAACATGAGATTGAATAGAGAATATTATATATAAAGTTTATTAACTGTTATTATTTGTTATTTTTATCACCACGCTTTGGGCTGTGGTGATTGGGCAGCTCGCTCGCGGCGTGGGCTGCCCGACCACAATAATAAGGTTTTTAAACCACTTTTATGATATGTATTTAGCTAAAATATAAAATGGCAATTGTAAGAATTAAATTAAGCAGTATAAATATAGATCAACTTAATCAGATTACTGATACAATTAAAGATATTGCTAATAAAGCAGGTGTATCACCAAGAGGGCCTATACCTCTTCCAACAAAGAGGCTGAAGGTTACTACAAGAAAATCCCCTAATGGAAGCGGGACAGCTACTTTTGACAGATTTGAAATGAGAATACACAAAAGAGTAATTGACTTGCCCAGCAATGATAAGGTTTTACATAGTATTATGAGGCTTCCAATTCCAAGAAGTGTTAATATTAAGATTGAGATGAAAGGATAGTCTTATAAAACTAATTTTTTATATGTATTCTAGAGACATTTTATTTTTAAACTAAGTTTTCTAAAATATTAGATGGAAAGAGAACCTTTATTTATTACATTAGAAGGTGGAGAAGGTTGTGGTAAATCCACTCAAATAAAACTATTTTATAAGTGGTTTAGTGAAAATTACGGGCACGGAATTGTTACTAGAGAACCTGGTGGTGTAGAAATTTCTGAAAAAATTAGAGAGATATTAAAAGATCCTAAGAATACTGGAATGGATATTTTGACTGAATTTCTTTTGTTTGAGGCTTCCAGAGCACAGTTTGTAAAAGAAATTCTAGAACCTAATATTACTCAGGGAATAAGTGTTATTTCAGACAGATTTACTGATTCAACTAGTGTCTATCAAGGAATAGTAGGTGGAATTAGTTTAGAGATTATTAATTATTTAAATAAATTAACTACCCATGGTAAAAATCCTGATTTAACATATATTTTAGCTGTTGATGTTGGAGAAGGGCTAAGAAGAGCTGGAAAAAGAGGAGAACTAGACAGATTAGATCTTTTAGGAATTGATTTTCATAGAAAAGTAAATCAAGGATATTTAGATATTGCAAAAGAAAATCCAGAAAGATGTGTTGTAATTCCAGAAGGAGATATTGCAAGTGTTCAGAGAAATATGAGAACAGAATTTTTTAGAAGATATCTTTCTGGAATTTAAGTAGCTTTTATATTTAACATTTTAAATTCTTAAATTACTGTCTGGGAGTTTTTTAGAATGCGCGTCTAAACGGCCTTCCATTAAACATGTCCAGCATGTATGGACTGTTCCAGACTTTTCTTTTACAGTTCCAGTATCCTTACATTCATGGCACCTGTAATTTCTTATTTCACCTTCCATTTTACCAGTTTTTTGAAATACTTTGAGTTTTTAATTATTATGGTTATCAAAGATAAGGTTATAGTAAGGTTTTTAGGGGATTTTTGACACTTTTTAATAGTATTTT
>DATDSF010000050.1:0-8816 GCA_035291345.1 Candidatus Nanoarchaeia archaeon | reverse complement strand
TTCACTAAATACCATTCCTTTAAGAGAGAGGTCAATTGAAAAGTGGTTTGCTCCTGGTTTTTCTTCATGATCGTAAAATAATCTACTATTGCCTACTACTAATTTGATTAGACTTGAATATTTGCCCTTTCCCAAATCCTCTTCCAACTTTTGGAGTATTTCCTTGAATTCAAATACATTAGTGTCCTCTGCCATAATCTGCACTACTTCACTTGCCATTAACTTAAGTTCATATTCATTTACTTTTTCCATATCTGGAAATCTTTCAATTAGTCTTCCATAGCTTGTATTTTTATCATGATTTTCCATAGTTCAATTTTCCTATTTTATTGTGTTTTAATTTTTAACTTTATCTATCTTTTAATCTGAAAGGAAGAATATTATCAGGCATATTATCTGGTGACTGGCTTTCTTCTTGAGTTATAGGATATGTTTTATTTTTACTATCTGGAACTTGGCATAAATATTCTATAAATCCTGGGCGTGTTTGGTTTTCAATATATCTTTTTAATAACTCTGAATCAACATCTGGAAAAGGAGATAATTCTTGAATTTGTGCATTTAACTCTTGATACTCTATAGAAAACTCTGTCATTTTTTCTTTATTCCATTCTTCTGTTCTTGTTAGGTTGAATTTTCTTGATAATTCTAAGCATGCTCTTTCAAGAGAAAATTTACCTTTTTCGTTTAACATAAAAAATACTCATTTATTATATTTTTAAATCTTTGCATTGATTGTTACTAAAAGGTAGTAATTATTGGAAATGGACAAGATTTTAATTTACTTTTTAGAATTAATATATAACTCATTTACTTTTTCCCAGTTTATTATATTGAAGAAAGCTTCTATATAATCTGCTCTTTTATTTTGGTATTTGAGATAATATGCATGTTCCCAGACATCTAAACCTAATAATGGAATCTGCCCGTCCATTAAAGGAGAATCCTGATTTGGAGTTGAAATTATTTCTAGTTGTTTTTTTCTGTTTATTATCAGCCAAGCCCAGCCACTTCCAAATCTGTTTAAAGCAGTATTTGTAAATTGTTCTTTGAATTTATCAAAACTTCCAAATTTAGTTTCAATTGCTTTTAGAAGAGTGTCTTTTGGTTTTTTAGTAGATTTACTATGAGGTATTAACAACTGCCAGAATAAACTATGATTTGCATGACCACCTCCATGGTTAATAACAGCCCCTCTTATTTTTTCAGGTACATCTTCTATTTCTTTTAAGAGAGTATTTATTTCAATATCTGCAAATTCTGTGTCTTTAACAGCTGCATTTAGCTTATCAATATAGGCTTGGTGGTGTTTTTCATAGTGGACCTGCATTGTTTTAGAATCTATAAAAGGCTCTAAAGCATCATATGAATATTCTAACTTAGGTAAAGTAAAACTCATTTTATCCTCTTTATTTAATATAAAAGAATTTAATATTAAACTATATAAAAGTATGTGATGACTCTAGGAGTGTAAATTTAGTATATCTTCCAGTATAGAATTCCTTATTAATTGGAGAGGTTAATAGTTGCTATGAAAATTAGGGTTAAAAAACTTCAAGAAGGAAGTGTTTTAAGAGTTGTAGGTGGAGGGGAAGTTAAAGAGATATTAATTAATGAAAATTTCTTAGAACCAGATAATGAAGCAATTTCTTTATGTTTCAGAGGGGTTAATAGCTCTGGAATTATAGAGATTTCTCTGAAAGAGCTTAATGAAATCCACAAAGCTTTGAAAGAAAAGAAGCATGTTTTCAAAGATGTCAAGATTCTTAAGTTTGATAAGTAATTAAGTAGATTATATTTTCAGTTTCTTATAGCTATAAACCATGAACGTTCTTTATTATATGTTTTTCTTGAACTCCATATTTTTTGAAAGTAACTTAAAGAGTATGTCTTATTAGGACCATCTACAGGATCCATAAGAGTTATTTTTTTCGAGGTTATTTTTCTAACAACTGCATAATGCCCTACTTTTTCGACAGGATGGAAATAACATACAATTATTTTATAGTGATTTTTAGAATAGTATTTTAGTTCGTCAATTGTTGCCTCTCTGTTCACACTATATCTTAACTTGTATTTTTCAACTAAACTTAGAAAATCTCCATGATTTGTGCCTCTTATTTTGTTAGTGCCTATTAACTTTGTAATATCTTTTTCTGATTTTTTAATGCCCAGGCTGGCTAAAACCATTCTCATACATGCAGGACCGCAAGTATAGTTTGTTTCTTGTTCGTAATACGGAATCTGGACCATCATCTGAATTCTCCATGTTTGTATAAGTCATTTTTTAATATAGTACTATAATTTGAGGCTTTTGAGCCTTTAAAAGGTTTTGCATTGGCAAAACCTTGCTAATATCTATCTTCAGCTTTTAGCTGTTCTATATATCTCTCCGCCTGGATAGCTGCCTGACAGCCTGCTCCTGCAGAGGTAACAGCCTGTTTGAAGACAGGATCCTGGACATCTCCTGCAGCATATACTCCTGTAATGCTGGTTTTTGAGAGTTTATCTGTTAAAATATACCCTTCTTTGTCTAATTTTATCTTATTTTTGAATATAATTGTGTTTGGATTATGCCCTATTGCTAAAAAAAATCCATCTGCTTCAATTTCTGAAATTTTATTTGTTTTAATGTTTTTTATTTTAACAGACTTAACTGTTTTGTCGCCTAAAATTTCTAAGACTTCTGTATCCCAGATAATCTTTATTTTATCATTTTTTTTATTTAAATTTAAAATTCTGTCCTGCATTATTTTACTTGCTCTAAACTCATCTCTTCTATGGATAAGGTATACTTTTTTTGCAAATTTATACAAAGCTAGAGTTTCCTCCATAGCACTATCTCCTCCACCAACTACTATTGTAATCTTATTTTTGTATAGTGCTGCATCACAAACAGCACATGTAGAAACACCTCTACCAAAAAATTTATCTTCACCAGGAATTCCTAGTTTTCTTGCTGATGCTCCTGTACATATTATAACTGTTCTTGAAACATATTTTTTTCCACCAGCTTCTATTTCAAATAAATCATTTTTTTTATCTGAACTTTTTGTGATATTAAAAGAATCTGCATTTTCCTGTATGTATTTTGCCCCAAATTTTTGAGCTTGTTTTTTTGCATTTTCTATTAAATCAGGACCATTAATTCCATGCTCAAAACCAGGGAAGTTTTCAACTATTGTTGTGAGACTTAACTGATCAGGTTCATAACCAGCTATAACAAAAGGGTTTAGGTCAGCTCTTGCAGTATAAAGAGCAGCTGTGTGAGCTGCTATTCCTCCACCAATTATTATTACATTTAGAATTTCTGAATCTTTAACCATATTTTATAATAATTTAGATATTATTTAAATTTGTTTATTTTAATTACATTTAAAAATTAGTTTAATATATTAATTATATAGTCTAGTTATTAGTATAATGGAAAGAATAAAAAAGAGAGATATTGCAAAGTTTGTTTCTTTAATTATATTGGTTGTAGCTTTTTTAATAGTTGCTATATATTTTAATTTGCAGGGAATTATAGAGCCTGATAAAATACAGGAAGAAATAAACAGCTATGGAAGTGTAGCTCCTATAGCTTATATTTTAATATTTGTAATTTCTCTCGTTACTTTTTTCCCGATTACAATTATTATTGTTTTAGGTGCTATATTATTTGGAAGTTTTTATGGGAGTATTTATTCAATTATTGGTGCTTTAATTGGAGCTATTATTGCTTTTTACATAGCCAGACTTCTTGGAAAAAGATTTGTTGATATTATAACTGAGATAAAATTCAAGAGAATTAAAAAATACAATCATCAAATAGCTAAAAACGGCTTTGCTGCAACTTTTGTAGCCAGAATTTCTCCAATTTTACACTATTCAGGACTTAGTTATTTTTTTGGCTTAACTAGAGTAAAATTTTGGGATTATTTTTTGGGAAGTTTTTTTGGAATTTCCATTTGGATTATAATTGTAACTTATTTAAGCGATTCTTTGGTTTCTTTAAGATTAGTAGATATAATAATTTCAGGTATTTTGTTCTTGCTGTTATTATTTATTTTACCTATTCATCACTATCTTAAGAAGTATATTAGATATTTAAAAAATAAACCGAAAAAAGAGAAGTGATTATCTTTTTGTTGCTTTAAATTTATTGTATTGAGTATTTATTCCACTAGGGTTTATTTTACTTATTTCTTTCATACTGCTCTGATATGTAAGCCTGCATTTGTTTAGTGTAGAATTCTCTTTGCTGATAGTATTCTCTCATATTTTGTAATTTATCGTCAATAAATATTATTTTTGCCTTTTCCTCAAGATCATCAAAATAATTTCCAACAGGAATATATCTTCCTCCACCCATGTTAATGAAAGCAGTAGGACCTTGATTAGCTTGCAAAACAAGATCAATTTTATCATCAGGAGTTAAATTATATTCATGAATTTCCACAAGGTTTATGGGTTTAATTGCTTCTTGGGGATCATATGTCCGATAGTTGTATCCAGCCATAATTCCTATTGCCATAGTAAATAAAGGGCCTAATGTAACAATAGCTCTAGAAAATTTATTCATTTTATTTATTCCTCTCCAATCTTAGAACATGCTCTATTCCTGCTTCCCAATTTTTTCTTTTCTGATCCCCTTCTCCGATAACTTGATCATAATAATGAGGGACTAATTCTCTAACTGCTTCAAATTCATCACTATGATGATATGTTGAAGTTACTATGATATTGGGAATACCTTTTTCCTTAGCTTTTTCTGTAAGAGAAATTCCTAATGGCAGTTTTGTACCATTTCTAACATTATTCATTACTTCTTGAAATTTTTCAAATCTCTCATAATCTTGTCTTTTATGAACTGCATCTCTTGCAGATTTTAAAATAACTTGATGAGTATTTAATTTAGCCATTACTTTTTCAACATATTCTTCTGGAGTAACTCCAAATACTTCTGCACATACACTAACAGCTCTATAAACAGGACTTTCTTCTTTTATTTCCTTAAATCTTCTATTTTGAAATGCTTCATATATTGGCAAAAACCTTTCAATATAAGGCTGAACATTTATATTGCCTGCTGGAAAAAACAAATCTGAAACTAGGTATTTTGGTTCTTTTTCTAAGTAAGTTAATGCCTGATCTAAATCTTGAGCTACTAAAAAATTTCTTAGTCCAACTTTTGCAGCTTCTGCTTGAGCCCAAATTGCTTCTGCTATATTATCTTCTACTATCAGTAATTCTAATTTATCTGTCATTTTACTTCTCCTTCGGTTTGTATGTTCCATTTGCAACATCTACTACACTTGGTTTTGGAATTCCAAATTGATATTGGAAACTACCATAAAGTCCTGTATTAGGATCTTCTCCTAAAGACTGAGTTGCTTTCAATTGGAGTTCAGTTCTTCCTCTTTGAAAGTATAATTTTCCACCAATACTATCTCTTGCAGAAATATCTTCTAAATCACTAGCTGTAAATTCGTGTTTGAAAAGAGCTGAAGCTGCAATTTTTGAATTATCCCAAGGAGTCCAAGCATAACCTGCTTCTGCTGAAAAAGCCCCATTTACAATTCCAGCATTATCTCCTAAATTCATTTTTAGTTCTCCAAATAATCCTTTTTCACAATGATAATGCGGATCATAATTTTCTAAATCAAAAGGTAATGCCAATTGATTTTTAGAAAACTGACCCCCATCGTCTGGACGGTTGTCTGTTGGCCAGTCATAAGGAAAGTCTCTTGAAAATATTGGATTTTGAACAATTCTTAATTTCAATTCCATATTATGATTATCTGTTTCATTATTCCAAGAGTAAATTCCTATTGCTCTTGTTCCTATTTTTTCTTCATTTCCATAATGACCATAAACTCCTGCAATTGTATTTGTAGTGGAGTTAGTACTTGTATCATTTGAGGTGTGGAAGGCGATACCAAATTGATCATTTTCAGTTGGGAAAAATCTTGCTTTAACTAAAGCGCTATTTTCTGTTCCTTCAGGACCTCTAACCTGATCAAATCCTGCTCCAATAATCCATTTATGACTATCTGATTCATAATCTGCATAAGCTCCAATATGTGTGAATTTCTCTTCCCAAGAAGCTTTTTCTCTTATTGTTATTGTTTTATCTTCTTCTAATCCTGTAATTTCAGATGGAATAGTTAATTCATGGTATCTAAATTCCCATAAATCATCTGTTCTTTGGTCTGCGAAAGCACTGAATAAAACTTTTCCATCATCATAAATATACTGAGCTCCTAATCCTTGGCTTTCTCTTCCACTTTCATCAAATTGTAAAGACTCGTCTTGGCTGTAAAGTATTAATTTACTGTCTAGAGATTTGAAAGGTAGTAGTATGTTTAACTGAGTATCTTTATAATCTCCCCCATTTAACTCTCCATTAGTCTGGTATAATCTAAATGTTTCATCAAACTTAGCATACGGACTTTTAGGCTCTGTTTGAGATGGAGAAAAACCTAAAGTATACTTTGTTAGACTTGTACCCTCTCCTTGAGAATTATATTCAACTTTTGTTCTAACTGTCCCTAATCTATTTTCTGCAGCTTTTTCCTGTTCATCTTTTATTTTAGCTTCTTCCAATTCCTGTTGTTTTTGGGCTATTTCAGCCTGTATTTTTGCTATTTCAGCCTCGTCAGCTCTGGCTATAGATGAGCTAGTAACTGCTCCAAGTCCTATAATAGCACCTGCACCTATTCTGCTTAATTTTGAAATTAAATTTGTTTTCATTTTAGTATTTTACCACTTACTAGTAAAAATTTATTAGAAAGTTAAGATATAAGTTTTTTTATTAAACTATATATATTAGTATAAATCTATATATTTATTAGAAAAGTTTAAATATTGGGTAAAATTGGGATGTTTATGAAAAGAAAATTAGTAAAACAGGGAAGTGCAACACTTATGATCAGCCTGCCTTCTAAATGGATTAAGTTAAATGAACTTGATAAAGGAAGTGAAATTGATTTAGTGGAGAAAGATAATCAATTAATTATAAGTAAAGATATCAATGGGACAAAAAAAGAGATTATAATAAATATTTCTTCTCTAACTGAAAGTAGTATTAGGACAATTATTACCAATACTTACAGAATAGGATATGGTTCTATTCTTTTAAATTATGCAAATAAAGATTATTTTAAAATAATCAATGAGGTTGTTAATAAAAATTTAATTGGTTTTGAGATAATCAAAAAAAGTGATAAAAGTTGCAGGATTGAAAATATCACAGAACCTACAAAAGAGCAGTTTGATAATATTTTTTCAAAAGTCTTATCAAATATTAATGAATTATATGAGGTTGCAGTAAAAAATTTGGAAGGAGGAAAAGAAGAATTTGAAGATATAGAAAGAAATATTCAAAAGTTTGATAATTTTTGTAGGAGAGTAATTTCTAAAGAAAGTTTAGATAATAAAGAATTATTATTGGCTTTTCATACAGGTTTAATTCATGCTCAGAGAGATATTTATCTCATGCTCAAATATATTGAAAAAACAAAAATAAAATCTGACAAAAATCTGACTGATTTATTAAAAGAATCAAGAAAAATGTTTGATTTATTAGTGGATGGGTATAAAAATAAGGATATAAAAACCCTTGAAAAAATTCACGAAAAAGAGAAAGAAATTATATACAAAAAAGGATATAGTTTATTGGAAAAGAGCAAAGAGCCAGTTATTATCCATCATTTATTAGATTCTATTAGAAATTTGTATTTAGCTTCCTCACCATTAATGGGTTCTAGTCTGGTAGTTAGGAGTTATTAGAGAAGTTGGAAATTTATATAAGTCAAATTTTTGAACTTTTAGAGGGTCAATTTCTCCATCATTACCAGTAATCAAATATAAAGTTAAAGCAGTATCAATTAATCCTTGCTGGTAAGGAGGTAATTCTGTGCCATAGCCTTTATGAACTGTATGGCCATTTTCATCTACTCTTGGAAAATAGTTTATACTTTCCGATTTTATTCTTGCTATGTTTATATCTTGATTTGTTGAATAATACTCTGCTAAAACATCACTAACATCTTTTCCAGGTCCAAGACATAATTGAAGGTATTTAATTCCATATGCAATTATTGGAGCTTCATCTTTATGGTCAATAGGTCTTGGGTTCATACCTAAAGAATTTTCTATACTCATTGAATATTTTTGAGCAAATCTTTCTGGTACAAAGCTAGGAAATAATCTTTCTTCATTGTTTTTTTCATAAACTCTTTCAACTCCTTCACTAATATATCCTGCCTTAATAACTGCAGAAGCAAGTCTTCTATCCATCAAATGTACATTTTCTGCAAAATTAATATAGTGATTTATATCTCTTTCTGTTTCTTCATCAAGATTTTCTAATTCTCTTTCTATTCCTGAAACACCTGGTCCAAGAACTTTATACATCAGTTCTTCCTCTGTTCCATTAACACTATCTAAGCTAAAATCCCTATAATCCTGCCTATTGAACATACTAATTGAATTAACATTTTCTCCACGATTATTCCAGTTATATGTTGTGCCTATTGCAGCAAGTCCTACAACCAAACCTGCTGCTAAAGTTGGAATTGCTACCCTAATTCCTTTTTGTACTGCATCACTTATTCTTTCTCTAAAATCTGATGATGTATTTTTAAATTCTTCTTTTAACTGATATGTACTATGGATGGGTTTATTTTCTTGGTCTGTTGAAAGTACTCTTTGGAATAGCTTTCTGTATTTTTTTGGAACTTTTTTTAATTTATTACTAATTAATTTTTTATGGGTGTTTAAATCAATTCTTTCCATTATTTGGCCTGTTTCTTGATTTTTGAGAGAGAGTT
>DATDSF010000049.1:0-7168 GCA_035291345.1 Candidatus Nanoarchaeia archaeon | reverse complement strand
TCTTTGTTTTTGCAGCTTTATTGGTAGTTTTATCTTTATCAATGGCTTTTGCCTTACATAATCCTAATCATAATCCAGGGGAGAATGGAAACCCACATGATGATATTAATAATTCTACTAACTCTACTAATAGTTCAAGTGGTGGAAGTGGAGGTAATTCATCTAACAATTCTTCAAATTCTCTTAAAATAAGAAAGATTAATTATGGATTATGTGTATCAAATGCAACTTTAATTAAAAATGATTGTTATAAACAAGTTAAAGATACTTATGAATTATGTAGAAACAACTCATTTAATACAGTATTAAATAATTATACTAACTTTTCAAATCCACAGTTTAATGAAGCCAATATAAATGACAAAGCCAAAAAAAATAGGTATAAATTTATCAATTTAAAAGAAACAAGAGAACTGCTTAAAGACTGCAGATTTACATTCACCACGGAATTAAGAGAGTGTAAACAGGAATTTAAGGAGAATAAAGCACAGTGTAATATGTTTAAATGTAAAGATAATCAGACATTTGTTAATGGAACTTGTGTTAGACAATAAGTTTAATTAGGCTTTCTTTATTATTTTTTAATGGTTGATCAGTTTCTCAGAAGGAAGAACCAGCAATTTATGAAGAATGACCGAAGTATAAAGCAAAGCTGGGATGATAGGATCGGAAAATTATGTGAACTTATTAATAAAAGTGCAAATTATTATACTACTTCCAGTTGTTCTGGTAGAGTCTTAATATTGATTAATGATAAAGAGAAGAGAGATGATTTATTTTTATTTGTAAGTCATAATTTAATATCTTTTAAAGAATTACAGAGTATTATTGCTGGTATTCAAACTAAAACAAAAAAACTTGTTTATTTTAAACATGATCCTGCAATTCTTCATGTTGCTTGCAGAACTCTTGAAGATGCCCAGAATCTGCATGATTTGGCTAAAGACAATGGATGGAAAAGATGCGGAATAATTTCAACTAAAAATAGATATATAGTTGAATTAAATGTAACAGAAAGATTAGAATTTCCGATAGTTAACAATGGCAAATCTCTTATAGATGATTATTTTCTTGATTTAATTGTTAAAGAAGCTAATAAAAAGCTAAAGGTTTCTTGGAATAAAATTGAAAGATTGACTAAAACTTTAAAAAACTAATTATATAATGTATTCCCTAAATAGTGATAAAAAGTAAAGGTTTATAAAGGTATTATTATGGTTATTAAAACAATTTAAGAAAATTTAAAATGGAGGAAGTAGAAATGAAAAAAAATAGTAATGGAGCAATATTTTATAATTTAATAAATAAAGCAATTGAAGGGCATTTAGATATTCCTGTACAAAATGATGGGGGAACAATTAATGATTCAATGTTAATGAAAATTTTAAATGTTCATCCAATAAAAGAAGGTTATGAGGAATTCAGGGGAGAACTTGACTGCAGGTTCGGTATTGGAGGAATTGTGGGTAATTTATCTAGGAATCCTGATAATAAAATATATAGTATAGAGTTTACATTAGCGTTTAATCAAGATGGACTTGTTAGAGATTATGACGGTAAAAAAGTAGTTTTTCCTAGATTTAGTCAGTTTAATGGTAAAATGATTGGACATAACCCATCTTCATCAGATGATAAAGGAATAGTATTTTTTGGAAAATATAATTCACTTATTGGTGATATTCGTTGTGAAAATAATTGGGGTTGTTCAATTAGTTATCCTGAAAAAAGGAAGTTAGATTGAGTTATTTAATAAGTTTGTTTTATAAGCAATCTTGAGGACAATTTAATTTATTTTCTATTATTTGATTTGATGAAGTGGCAATATTTTCACAGACTCCATTACCGCAAGTTTCTATATTTTCTTTTTGAGCACATATGCCTATATTTCCTAACGGATTACCACTAGTATCTGTCCATCCATCTATAATTATAGGAATATCAGGTATTGTGAAATTTTTCAGGCAAATTGTATCTTGAGGACATGAATAATTATTTATTCCTTCACACTGGCAGAAAGTTTTTACACTACATTTTTGTCCAAAATATGGACCGTTGCAGAGTCTTTGATATAATCCTCCTGAAGATATACAGGAAGATTCAGATATACTAAAATTTGTGAATCCACAATTTTGTATTTTTTTACAACTAAGCTTTCCATCATAATTACATCTGCATATCTCGCAGTTATTATTTTGAAATTTCTGTGAAGCATTATATACATTTTCATCTAGAATGCATGTAGCATTTTGATTTGTTATTTTAAATGGACAGTCTTTTCTGCACCGAGTATATTCTATATTAGACTCTTTTATACATTCTTTTCGCTGCAATATTACTTGCTTTTTACATTCTTTTTTATCATTATAATTTGTAAGATTATTGCAGGCATAAATGCTTTCCTTATAATGGCTACTGCATAATTTTATTTCTATTTTTTTATCCTGAGAACACTCTTTTTTACAAAGATTTATAGCAGATTTTTCACCCTGTGAAAGAGATAAAGCAGAAATTGAAACAATTAAAGACAGAAAAACTATAGATACAAGAATAAATGAGAGTTTCTTTTTTAACATTACTTTACGTATTATTAAAGTTTATAAGAGTTTTTATTCTAGAAAATATAGTTTAATTTACTTTATTCATAAGGATTATCATGAGATGCCATTCCATGAGCTTTTTTGTAAACATCATAAACGTTAAAACAAGTTTCTATTGCCTGTTTTTTAGCTAAATTTCTTACTATTGATTCAACATAGCTGTCTTTTTTTATTTTCTTTATATCTATTTCTCCTTTTTTCTTTTCAGCTTCTTTCTTCTCTTTACTTTTTATATTTATAAAACTAAAAAGCGCACTGAACGGATTAACATCTTTCTCTTTTTCAGCCTTTTCAGCTTCTTCTTCAAGTTTGCCTTTGTTTAGAAAATGGTCTATGTCTTTTTTAAGTTCATCAAGACTTTCAGTTGTTGAACCCTCTATTAATTTAAATACATCTACAATATCTGCCTTTTTAAGTTCTTGATAAAGAGCGTCAACTTCATCTTGACTTAAAGCATATGCTTTGAAATTTACAACAGCTCTACCTCCAAAAACATAGTGCTGTCCATATTTTTGTGGAATTCCCTGAAATGAGAAGTCAACAATTACACAAGAGTAATAATCTCTTTTTGGTTTTTTGACTCCATTAGGTAATGCATTTGTTAAAATAGCTTCCTCAAAATCAAATTTATTTTTTCCAAAAAGAGTTAATTGAAGTAGTATAGTATTAAATGCTGTCACAAGGGCTGGGTTTTTGTCCATATCAGAATTCATTTCAAGCTGAGCTGCTGCCTTTAAATAAGGTTTGACCCATCGAGAATATAACTGGAGAGTATTTATCTGGCTTTTAAGATAATTTTTTTCTATGTTAAATCTTTTTTCAAGTTCTTGTTCGCTTAAATCCTTCCATTTTAGGAATTCTTCAATTCTTGGTACTAATATTCTTATAACTCTTTCATTAAGATCAAGCTTTTTCACTTCAGAAATTGAGTTTGCAGACATAAATGCGTCTCTTAATGTTATAAAACTTAGATCCTGGGCTAACATATTAATGCTTCCCCTTCCTCTTTTTATATCAACATTATCCATCCAGATTTGTTTTAATCCTAACATTGCAGCATCTGCTTTATTTCTATCATTTGATTTTGCATCTGTGTAGTATGATAATCTTATTTCAAAGTCTTTTAAGTCGTATATTATATTTATTATAGATTTTATTACCTGATTTACTGCACCAAGAGTTTTCATAACATTGTCCTGCATAATAGTTTTTTTCTGGCTTAATTCTGCGAAATGACCTGATCCAGGTGATGATGAGAAATTATCAACAAGCTTCTCAACTTTCCCTCCAAAAAGATTATTCATAAAATTAAGTACCCAGAAATAAACAGGTTCTAGGGTTTCTGAGGAAGAATCATAAGTTATCTGATGTTCAACAGCAGGTTTTTGTTTACCGACTCGTTCAATTATTTCTGCAGCAGATTCTACCATTTTTCACCTTATTTTTATTGTTTAGAAAAGGTTTGTAAATTTTTAAAGCTTCTTATCAGAAGCTTTAATCCACAAAAATCAAAGATTTTTGATGTTTAAATGTTGTTAAACATTAATTTAGATTATATTCTTTTCACGATATATTTAAATAAATCTCTGTCTTTTATAAATTATGGTCTGGATAGGCAAATTCAAAAAAGAGGACGAGACTTTAGATTATACTGATGCTGGGAAAAATGTACCTGAGATAAAAACAAATTATAGTGTTACTAAAGAGGGTTTTATTGAATTTAAGAATAATCCTGAAAACAGGATAAACCTTGATTTTAACAATAATTCGACCAGTAATACTGAAAATTCTTCCAATAACTCTGATGTTAACTCTAATAATCTTTTTATGAATAATTCATCTAATTTATCAGGAGGAGTTTTTGATTTTTTAGATTCTAATGTTAGTTCAAATACTATATCAAATAATAATCTTTTTCAAAGTCCTCCCAGCCCTAATGCATTTAATCCCCCCTCTCCGAATAGTGTTAACAACCCTGAAATAAATAAAATAATTAATAGAATTTCTATGAGAATGGAAGAAAATTCGAATGAAGTTTATAATTTACAACAAAGAATAGAGATGCTTGAAAGAAAAATCTCAGAGCTTGCAGAAAGATAACTTTAAAGGTTTCCAAAAACTAACAACCTTTTAGGAATTTTTTCAAACCAAATCTTTATTAAACATATCATATTATTCTTAATATATGGATAAAAAACCTAAAAGTTTTACTAATGAAATATATGCATACTCTCTTGAAAACTCTATAGTTTATGGTAAGGCTATACCTGGTTCTGTCTTGCCTAAATTATTTCAACATGGGCTTAAGAAAGAACAGATAAAAGATATTATGCTTGAAGTAAATAAAATTGTTTCTGAAGTAAATAAAATTTCAGGCCCGGAAAAACTTAAGCTATTTGAAAATTATAAGAAATATTTAAAAGATAAAAAAGAACAGGAAAAGGGTCTTAAAGATTTACAGAATCATGGCAAAGGGATGGTTTTTAGACTTGCACCATTTCCATCTGGAACATTGCATATTGGAAATACAAAAACATATATGCTAAATGCTTTGTATGCAGAGAAGTATGGTGGAAAAATTCTTTTAGTTATCGATGATACAATTGGAAGTGAAGAAAAACAGATTATAAAAGAAGCATATAAAATGATTCCTGAAGCATTTAAGTGGCTTAAGGTTAAATTTGAAAAACCTATTTATTATAAATCAAATAGACTAAAGATTTATTATAAATATGCTGAAGAACTTATTGAAAAAGAGAAAGCGTATGTTTGTGGCTGTAATCAGGAAGAGCTAAGAGATAATAGAGTTAATATGAAAGAATGTGCTTGTAGACAGTTTCCTGTAAAAATTCAGAGAGAAAGATGGAAACTTATGTTTAAATCAAATCCAGGGCAGTATACTTTGAGACTTAAAACAAATATGCAACATCCAAATCCTGCGTTTAGAGATAGAGTATTATGTAGGATTTCTGATAGAAAACATCCAAGAGTTGGAAATAAATACAAAGTTTGGCCAATGCTTGAATTTTCATGGGCTATAGATGATCATTTGCTTGGCGTTACACATATTATTAGGGGGAAGGAATTAATGATTGAGGGGGAGATGCAGAAGTATATATGGGATGTATTTAAATGGAAATATCCAGAGCTTATTTATGTTGGTCTTGTGAAACTTTCAGGCGTCGAGGGAAAACTTAGTAAGAGCAAAGCTCAGCATGAGGTTAAAAGTGGAGAATTTACCGGATGGGATGATCCAAGAACATGGAGTGTTCAGAGCCTTAAAAGAAGAGGTATACTGTCTGAGAGCATAAGAGAGTTTGTAGAAGAAATTGGATTAAATCAAAATGATATAAATGTTCCTATTGATTTTCTCTATTCTATAAACCGAAAGAAACTTGATTCAAAAGCTAACAGATATTTCTTTGTTGAAGATGCTGTAAAAATTTCTGTTAAAAATTCCCCTAAAATTAATTTGGTTAATGTTAAACTTCACCCTGAAAAAGATAAATTAAAGAAACTTAAGGTTGGAAAAAATATTTTTATTTCTCTTAAGGACTTTAATAAATTCAATGGAAAAGAAGTTAGATTAATGCATTTGTTTAATATTAAATTAGGCAAGGAAACTGAATTTAGTTCTTTAGAGAATAAACCAAATATACCGAAGGTACACTGGGTTTCAGATGATAATGTTAAAGTTAAAATAAGAATGCCTAATGGTTTATATGTATCTGGATTTGCAGAAAATCATGTAAGAAATTTAAAAAAAGGTGAAATTATTCAATTTGAAAGATTTGGTTTTTGCAGATATGATAGTTCACACTTATCAGCGAATATAAAACATAAAGAAAAAGAGTATGAATTTTGGTTTGCTCATGATTAATAAATTTTTAAAAAAGGTAAGATTTATAAATACTAAAAAATTATAATAAGTATGTTTAAGAACAAAAAAGGGGTTTCAGAGGTTATCACTGCTGTTTTGATGATAGTTCTTGTTATAGCTGCTATTGCAATTCTTGCTACAGTTGTTATTACATTTGTAAGAGATAATGCTCAGGGTCTTCCAGATGAGGCTAACTGTTTGACAAATTCATTTTCACTTGACATTGAATCTGCTACAATAAACCAAAGTGTAGCTTCAAGAGTTTTAACTTCAAGAATTAAAAGAACAAGTGGGGATGTGAATATAACTGCATTAGCATTTTTTGTTGATGGGCAGAAGACTACATTCAGTCCTTTGAACTCACCAACAATTGGTGAGACAATAGCTTATACAGCAACTCTTACTAATGCAGATGTTGTTAATAAGAATCTTGAAATATCAGCTGTTTTAGGCTCAAAAACATGTCCTATTTCAGATGTAGCAGTAATTACAAACAAGACAATTTAATTTTTTATTTTAATATTTTTCTTATTTTATCTATCTTTATTTTGAAATGAATATTATAGTTAAAAAATCTAAGATACATGGAAGAGGGGTTTTTGCCAATAAAGACTTTAAGAAAAATGAAATTGTAATAAAATGGGATATTTCTCATCTAATCAGCAGAAACGAATTTGAAAATCTTAAAAGT
>DATDSF010000048.1:0-2407 GCA_035291345.1 Candidatus Nanoarchaeia archaeon | reverse complement strand
TTTGCAATCACACTTGGATTCAAGTTTTTTGCAGCCTGGTCTATAATCTGTGGGAAATCATTTATCTTTTTAATTAGTGCAATTTCAGTTTCATTTAATTTTGGAATTTCGTAACTATTATTTTTTTTAATCTTAACTGAATTGTAATTTCTTAATATGCTTGATGCTCTTGCATAGCTATATTGAATATATGGACCTGACTCTCCCTCAAAATTCAGAGAGTTTTCCCAACTAAATATTATGTTTTTATCATTATCATTCTTTAGCATGGCATATTTTATTGCAGCAACTGCAATTTTTTTAGGATCTCCCTTAGTTGATCTTTTTTTGACTTCAGCACTGGCTCTCTTAACAGATTCATCATAAAAATCCTCTAGTAAAACCAACTCTCCTCTCCTTGTTGACATTTTTACATTTTTTCCGCTTTTTGAATCCTGTAACAGAACAAAAGAATAGTGCACTACTTCAGGAGAATTGTAATTGAGAAGTTTTAATGCCTCTGAAATCTGTTCAAAATAAAGTTTTTGATCTTCACCAAGAACTATAATATTTCTTGAGCTATTTTTTGTTTTTTCTGTTTTGTTTATTTTATCTATTGTATATGCTATATCTCTCAAACCATAAAGACCTGTTCCATTGCTTCTTGCAAGAACAAAAAAAGGAGCTTTCATTTTCCTTATTAATTGTGTGTGGGAAAAATCCAGAACTAAACGATTTTCTTTATCCTTGAACAACTTGCCTGTTTTTTCAAATTTTTTTAGTAAATCTTCAGAGAACTTTCCCATGTACTCTGATTCATAATCAAAATAATCAAATTTTATATTAAACTTGCCAAAAACCTCTTTTTGACCTTTAAGGCAGATATCAACAATTTCCTTGAATAGTTTTACTGTGTTTTTATCATTAGATTCAAATTTTTCAAGTAAGTCAAATACTTTTTTTTCAATGGATGAATTTTTCTCGAGTTTCTTTGATATCTCTATATAGTTTTTCAGCATATCATCAAAGCTGTCTCCTTTTTTATATATTAAAGAAAGCATAGCTATCTGTTTGCTTACATCATTTACATAATAATGAATCTCAACTTTATTTCCAAGAAATTTAAATATTCTAACTATTGAGTCTCCGATAATTGAGTTTCTTGCCCTTCCTACATGTGGTGAGGCATTTGGATTTACACTTGTGTGCTCAATAAGTATTTTTTTATTCTGTTTCTGCTTTCCAAAATCTTCATTTAATGCTCTAGACAGAACTTCAGAAGCAATAAATTTTTTATCAATAAAGAAATTGATATATGGGCCTTTGCTTTCAACTTTCTCAAGCTCTTTTATTTTTGACAGGTTCTTTTTTAAATTTCTTGAAATCTCAAAAGCTATTTCAACAGGGGGCTTTTTCAAAGTTTTTGATAGTATAAAACATGGAAATGCGTAGTCTCCCATTTCAGGATTTGGAGGAACTTCCAACAACCTTTCTATTTCTTCTTTTTTTAATTTAAGTTCTTTTGATAGTAAGTTAATAATTGAATTTTTCATAAAATAACTAGAAGAATTTGATTAATAAAGTTATTCAAATAATAATCATTTTTAAGCACTTTCCAAAGACTATGAAAAAATATAAAAACATAACTTAAGAGTAAATATGATGCACCTAATAGCATATGATGCACGTGATGAAAATAGAAGAATAACAGTACATGATGCATATGATAAGGATGGGAATGAAGGAATTATAGGAAAAATAGTTTTATACCCTATAGATGAAGCTGGAAAACAATTACGTGTTCACCGTGTAAGGGATGTTAAATATGACGTTCCTGGGGGGAAAATGTTTGTGGTTGCTGAAAGAGAAAATTTGGAAACAATTAGTGATAGTGAGCAAGAAGAATGTTGTGAGGGAGAGATAGTTAGTGTTGAATTTAGTTCTATAAAAGATTATGCTATATTCTGAATAAATAGTTATTTAGTAACTTTATCCCCACAGTTACCACAAAATGCGTCCTCTGCATTGACAACATTATAACATTTCATACAGATGCTTGCTTTTGCTTTCTCTTCAAATTTTGTTCCACAAGATGGGCAGAATTTCAGGCCAGGATCTAATTCCTTTTTACAAGAATCATTTGAACAAAATTTAGGCTCTCTTTTTTCAAGGGTTGCCTTATACCCTGGTCTATTTGATACTAGCTTTGAGAATGCATCTTCAATAGCATCACCTTCCTGATATTTTCTTAAATCAATATTACTGCCCATACTCAAATAACCTATGGTTTTTACCGCCCTACTTTCCCTTTTTTATTTAGATTATTTAAAAACATTTTTCCTCTTTTTCAGCTATATTAGATATTGAAAGAACTAGTTTTTAAATTTTATTAAACTGATTTTGTTGAATTATTTCTGAATTATTGAGA
>DATDSF010000047.1:0-9659 GCA_035291345.1 Candidatus Nanoarchaeia archaeon | reverse complement strand
GGATTAGACTATGATTATATTTCTGAAGAACATAGAAAACTAGTTTCTGAATTTGGGAATTATAGGTCTCCCTTTGATAGATTTTATATGTGGAGACAACAGGAAAGAGAAGAATTAAGGTCTACTGCAAAAGATGGTTTTATAACTGATGCACCTTTATTTCATTTTTATGCTTCTGCGAAGATGTATGCTTCTGAACCAAGAGATGATTTAGCAGTAAGAGAGTTATTTAGAATGTGCCTTGAAATAAAAAATAGATATCAATTAGTTGTTATGGCTGAGGATCCGAATGAATTGTCCTACAAAATTGATGGTTGTAGACATGCTGGCAGAGAAAAAGCACTTGAAAAACACCAAATAGTCAGAACTTTTGTTGAACATCACTATCCAGAAAGATTGTTATTAGTTAGAGGAAATTTAGATAAGAGATTATCACAAATAGAGCTAAAGTTAAAAGCAATGGGGAAAGAAATTTAAGAATTGTCTGTAATTAAAATTACTAATTAGCTAACTCAGCATCTATGACTTCTTGGAAAGTTGCATATGGATATGCTCCTTCTATTACCTGTCCATTAATAAAGAAAGTTGGTGTTCCTGTTACTCCATATGATTCACCATCTGAAAGATCTTTTAGAACTTCTGATGTTTTTTCACCCGAATCTAAACAAGTATCAATATTATATCCAAGTTCTTTAGCCCATTTCTTCAAATTGTCATTAGTTAAACTAGCCTGATTTTCATATATTTGATCGTGATACTTCCAGAACCCTTCATCTCCGCCTTTAGCTCTAACACACTCAGCTGCTTCTGCTGATTTTTGTGCCATAGGGTGGAAATCTAAAGGATAGTCTCTGTATATCAGTTTTACTTTTCCTGTGTCTATATAATTTGTTTTTAGAAGTGGTAGGGTTTCAGTGTAAAATCTTTCACAGAAAGGACATTGAAAATCTGAGAATTCTATTATTGTTACAGGAGCATTTACATCCCCTAGAACTGCATCATTATCAGGACTTGCATCAACTTTTTCTGTTGGAAGAGTATCTGTCCCAGCATTTAGATTAGTATCTGCTCCAAGACTTGAATCAATTGAAATTAGAGGGGTTCCCTGGCTTATGAATTTTCCATCTTTTGTGAAATATAAAGGTACAACATCACCATCAACATTTATTGTTGCAACATAAACTCCTGACTGGCTTTCAATACTAACTATCTCAACACCTCCTTCTGGAATTATTTCAGTATTAACAAAACTGCTAATCATTGGAGTAATTTTTGATTTAGAAACATTTGATGTAAATGATCCTCCAGTTAAAAGAATAATTAAAAGTATAATGCTTATTGCTGCAAAAATAATTGTATAAACAGCCCATTTATTTTTTGTAATATGTTTAAGATCTGGTTTCTTAATTTTTATTACATCACTTTTTTCATCAGACATTTTATAGATTAGAATAATATGTTTAAAAAGATTATGTATCTAAGATCTTAGAAACAATTAAATATTCTCTTCTCTTTTGCGATAGTAATATGCCTTATGATATTATAGTTGGAAGAGATGACTCTGATAAAATTAAGTTTGGAAACAGAGGTTTGGTCAAACTTGGAAAGGGATATGTTAAGATGGGGCAGTATACAAGCTTATCAAATCCTATATTAATGGATGTTTCAAGAAGCCATGTTGTTCTTGTTGCCGGAAAAAGAGGTTCTGGTAAATCTTATACTTTGGGGACAATTGCAGAAGAACTTTCCAGTTTGGAAGAAGAAACTTCCAAAAATATAGCATCTATTATTTTTGATACTATGGGAATATTCTGGACAATGAAGTATGAAAATGAAAAAGAGAAAAAATTATTAAGTGAGTGGGAATTAAAACCGAAAAAAGTTCCTGTAAAAGTTTTTGTTCCATTTGGATACTATGATTATTATGTTGAAAAAGGAATACCTGTTGATAAGTCTTTTGCATTGAAAGTTTCTGAACTTAATGCAGAGGACTGGGTTTTAATTTTTAATTTGGATATTATTAATCCTGTTGCAGTTTTAATTGAAAAGATTCTTGGGATGTTTAGAAATAATGGTGTAGAAAAATATGATATTAAAGATATAATTACTGAAATAGAGAAAGATAAACTTTCTAATGTTAGTGAAAAAAATGCTGCAAGAGCTTTATTTGAAGCTGCCCTGACATGGGGAGTATTTGCAACAAATGATATGGATGGGACTGAAATAGAAGATATTGTTTTAACTGGAGAAACAAGTGTTATTGATCTTAGTGTTTACAATTCTGTCGGAGCATTTAATGTTAGAGCTTTAGTTATAGGTCTTTTATCTAAAAAGTTATTCAGTCAGAGAATGCTTCATAGAAAAAGGGAAGAAATTGATGCAGTAAGACATGGAGTTGATTATTTAGCTTATTCAAGCAAGAGAGAAATGCCATTAGTCTGGATTTTTATTGATGAAGCCCATGAATTTCTTCCAAGAGAGGGAAAAACAAGTGCTACAGATGCTTTAGTACAAATATTGAGAGAGGGAAGGCAACCAGGTATTTCTATTGTTCTTGCTACACAACAGCCAGGCCAGATTCATAGAGATGTCATGACTCAATCAGATATTGTTATTTCCC
Source organism: Candidatus Nanoarchaeia archaeon (assembly GCA_035291345.1). Lineage (GTDB taxonomy): Archaea > Nanobdellota > Nanobdellia > Pacearchaeales > GW2011-AR1 > JACPLR01. Next base: position 7,039 of record DATDSF010000047.1, on the reverse strand, counting down.
ATAGAGTAACTTCACAGCCAGATATTTCTGCTTTAAATGAAATAATGCAGACTTATTTATTTGATAATATTAAAAAATATTTAGATGATCTTCCAAATTTGAAGGGGAGTGCAATTATATTAGATGATAATTCTGAAAGAATATATCCTATGAGAGTCAGGCCAAGATTTACATGGCATGGTGGAGAGGCTCCGACAGCTATTAAAGTTGAGAAGAGAATTTAGTTAGAAACCAATATTTGCAAACATACTATTTATTATATAAGAAATTAATAGTGGAATTGTAATTCCAAGTATTATTATAACAATTAAAATTATCCATGGGACAATTCTTTTTTTCTCTTCCTTATCATCTATAATTCTATTTATTTCATATTGCAAATAAAATAAATTGAATATAAATGTTAAAATTCCAGAAACTTTTGATTTACTTGATTTGTTTATTATAGATTCGTTTAATATTTTTCCAGTTTTAAAAGCCAAGAATATGTATAATACTAATAAAATCAAAGATAGTCCCATTGATAAATAAAATGCTATCAGAAATGTTAATGAAATATCGTTGATATCACTTGCTTGAGTTAAATTTCCAGCCTGAACATTAACAAATACATAATACATGAACGAAACTAATAGTAAAATATATACAAGGTAAACAATTAAAGAAATAAGAACCAGAGATTTACTTAACTTTGTTTTAGTATTAAGATTATTAAGTCTTTTTACATTTTTAGTGTACCATATAAAGTTGTAAATTCCTAGAGTTATTAGTGAGATAAAGAAAGTTATAGTAACATACTCTTTTTTCGGAACCCCTATTTCCTGGATTTCATTAACCTCTTTTATTTCAGGCATTATTTAATATATACTTTTTAGTATATAAATGTAAAGATTTTAGAAATCTTTAAGCAAACCAGAACTTTCCATATAAGATTTTTAAAATCTTTAAGCAAACCAGAACTTTCCAAAAACTATTAAAGAGTTTTGATTTTTGCAAGTTCTTTTGCAAGTATCCAAGCTTTATCATCACCTACTACTTTTGAGAACTTATCTGTTTTTGAATTTATTATTGAGTCTAAATTTTTAAATTCAGCTATAAGATTTGCTATATCTTTCTCAGCAAGATTTGATCTTGAAAGTATTCTCCATCCTTTTATATTATCTATTGAGTTAGATTCTTTCTGAGCAAGCGAAATTGCTATATTATCTATATCTGTTAACTCTTCATATGAAAGATTTGAAAGTATATTCTTAGATTTTTTTAAGTTTAACTTAGTGTAGTCTTTTATTATTAAATCTGTTTCTTTTTCTATATCTTTAATTAACTCTTTTATCCTATGCTTTATTGCTGTACCTTCATGCCCCAGCTCTATGAGTGTTTTTTCCTGACTCTCTATAATCTTTTCCATCATCTTTCCTTTTTGAATAGCCTTGAAAGCAACTAATAAATTCAAATCATTTTGAGATTCCATACTATTCAGTTTTTCTATGTTTTTATCAAATAGTTCTCTTTGTTTTTCAAGTATATGGAGAGTTTCTGTTGCACTTCTTAATATTTCTTCTGTTGCTCTTAGATGATATTTTACATTTTTATAATACATACTTATCTGATTTTTTCTTTCAGAGACAGCTATTGTTAGAGTTCCCAGCATTTTTGCGGTTCTTTCAGCAGCTTTATGTCTTGTTCCTGTTTCTTTTGTTGTTATTTTTATATCTGGTGCAAGCATGACATTAGCATAAAGTATTCTTTTCATGTCTTTTGAGAGTATTATTGCACCATCCATTTTTGCTAATTCTATAAGTCTTTGAGGGGTAAAGCGGCAGTTTACTTTGAAACCTCCATCAAGAATATTGGTTAATTTTTCATTTTCTACAACAACCAATGCACCTTTTTTTGCATCTACAACACCATTTAGTCCGTGTCTTAAATGAGTCCCAGGAGAAACAAGTCTTAATATGCTTAGAAATTCTTCTTTTGTAGCTTCTATGTTTGGTTTTATTTCTATTATTGTTTTTTGAGTCTCTTTTTTAGGTTCAACTAAAATTTCTTCTTTTTTTGTTATCATACAACTCTCTTTTTTATTTTTATTATAAAGATTCTTCTTTATTTAAGACTTTTTGTCAATTTGAAATTAATTATATACAAGAAAACAATATTTAAATTTGAATAATCCCTTTTAAGTGAAGAAATTTTAATGGAATGTTTGGTTTAAATTATTTTTATTCTTTTTTATACCTTATAATAAAAAATACTATAAGGAAAATTACAGCTATTATAAACAGTGATATAGATATTATTCTTAAATTTGAACTATTCTTTTTATTTTCTCTATCTTCCTGATCTTTATTAGAAATATTTAATGAATCATTTTCTAAGGAATTATTGCTCTGATTGGGATTTATTTTATTTCCTTTATATGGACCTACTAACACTCCATCATCGCTTGTATTTGTTGTTGTACTTGTGGTAGATGAAGATATTTGATTTGCTGCTAGAGTTCCAAAACTTCCATAAGGAACTCCAAGAAAATTATTCATTATATTACTTAAAAGAACTGCAGCTTCTGCCGAATGATAAGTTCCTTTATACTCATATCCTTTATCAAAATTAGTAATTGAACCCGATTCATTAGATACTTCATATACTTCTCCATTTGTTGTATCTAGAAATTTTTCTATATATGTTCCTGTTGATTTCTTGAATAATTCATAATAGTATTCATCTCCTGTATATTTGTGTAATATCTGCCCTCCAACAATTCCATCTTCAATTATCCACCAATATATGCTTGAGCTTACAGACTGATTTGTTGTGGTGTTTATCTGATCATACCATATATTATACTGGTCTTCCCATCCGATTTCTGACGCATTTCTAAAAATATTTATTCCTGTTGTTTTATAAGAATCATTTCCAGTCAAATTATACATATAAATAAGATACCAAGCATATTTTGTATTATGCCCTACTGAAATTTGTTCTGTATTTCCATTGTTTTGCCATCCAGGATTGTAATTTCCAACAACTAAATCATTTGTTTCATTTATCATGTTCTCCATTGAGGCATCTGTTATTTCTTTTAATCTTGTCAGATAGGTGGAGTTGCCTGTTAAAGTGTAAAGTGGAAGAACTAGAGCTATTGCAACATCTACTGTACTTGAAAATGTATAGTCATCTGACGTTATTTCCCAGGTGTCATTAGCAATGTCTGCATATGCTTTATCTGTGGAGTTCCAGGTTTTTTCTTCATAAAGAGCATAACTTTCCTCAGCATACTCTAAAAAAGTTGAATTATTTGAAATCCAGTAAGCACTTAGAAAAGCCAGTGAAGCCCATGACTGGCCGAACATTGTTTTTTGGTTTCTTGGAACTAGTATTTCGCTTGGATTAGATACATTAAAATCATCGTCTGAAAATCCTCCACTTGTGTCATCCCACAAAGTTTCTCTTAAAGTATTTGTGGCGTTAAGAGCCATGCTTTTGTAAGTTTCATTACTTGTTAAGTTATATGCAACAGCCATACCATAAATATGTCTGCCAAGCATTTGTGTTCTTAGCAGTTCGTTATTGGCATCACCAGTTATATTAACATTCATATAGAAAGTAGAGCTTGATGGTATGAACTGGTTAGCCCAGAAAGACCCTATATTATCTATATATGTTGTAGTCCAATAACTTGAATTATATTCCCATGGCTGAATGTACGAAATGTTTATTTCTCTATAAACTGTTATGTTTGAATTAATAGAATCATTTACATGGACTCTATACTGGAATGTTTTATTCATTAAAAATGTTACATTAAACTGGAAAGTGCTGTTTGTCAGATTGCTCATTGTGTAATTTATAACCCTAATGGAGCTATTTAATTCAAGAATTACATTTGGAGTTCCTGTAAAATTGCCAATTGTTACATTAACATAAAAATTATCTCTTGTTGTTAATACGGTGTTATCTGCTGGAGTTCCTGAATTAAAACTTATATTTATAGCTGAGGCAAAATATACAGACATTACAAAAATCACAAATATTATTAATATCTTCCCTCTTTTTATCATGATTTAATTTAGATTTTAAAATATATAAAAGTAGCTATTAGTTATTTTAGATTATAAAGATATAAAAATAAGCATTATTTTTATTATTAATGAAACCTATTTTAATCAAGGAATTTATTAAAGATAAGAAAGTGGCTTCAATAAAATCAAGTTCTAAATTTACAGCTAAATATATATGTGGTAAGATTAATTTTAATAAAGATTTAGTAATTGCTGAATATGGTCCTGGAAATGGGGTAATAACTTTAGAAATTCTAAAAAGAATGAGTGGAGGTTCTAAAATTATTGCTATTGAAACAAACAGAATTCTTTCAAATTATTTAAAAGAAATGGGAGATGAAAGGTTGATTGTAGTTAATGATAATGTTCTGAATGTTGAAAATATATTGAATAAGCTGAAAATAAACAAAGTTGATTATATAATCTCAGGAATACCTTTTTCTATGATTTCAGGATATGACAAAAATAAAATTCTTGAAAAGTCTAAAAGCATTTTATCTAAAGATGGTAAGTTACTGGTTTACCAGGTCAGAAAGGGCATTGGAAAAGACTTGGCTAATTATTTTAAAATTATTAATCAAAAGTTAGAGCTAAGAAATATTCCCCCCTTGGTTATTTTTGAATGTGAGAAGTAAAACTAAAAAACTTATAAAGTTTAAAATATAATAATTAATAATGGTAAAGATTAAAAAAAGAGGAAAGGAAAAAGATTATACTATGAAGAAATGCAATATGGGTTGTGGTAGCTGTGGAGGTGTTGCTTATGGATTAGGATTTATTGGAGCTGCTGTATATTATATTTCAACAGCAAGTTCTTTCTGGATAGGTGTTCTTGGAATTTTAAAAGCAGTAGTCTGGCCTGCTTTTTTGGTTTTTGAGATTATGAAATATTTCGGGATGTAAGAATAAGAAATAAGTTGTGGAGATTACTGGTGTTTTACTTTATTGGTTTTAAGTTATTTTTCTAGAACAATACTGAGCATAAAATCCAGGTTTTTCTTTCATACTTTGATAAATATGCACCATTGCTTTTGCAACAGGTTCAAAGTCAGCTCCCACTGATGTATTAATTCCCTTAAATCTTACCTTTAATACTCCAGCATCTTCTTCAATTTCAAATGAACTAAGTTCAGAAGCAGAACCTGGAAACATTATTTTACCTGAACCATCAAAATATAATTCGACTGCAGCTTCAAGAAGAACATTTTCATAACAAAAATTTAATCCTAACCAATAATGATCTGGTTCAAGTTGTGTATTCCTAGATAATGATCTTTCAGAGAAAGGTCTTTTTTCTACTTCTTCACGATTAATTGTTACTCCAGTATCTTCTGTTAGATTTAAACTGGTATAATCTCCCCTTCCAATATCAAATTCATGTCTTAATTCATGGTGTGCATAGGGAACTTCATTGTATTTATTATGTTTTTCAATAGAAGTTACTATTTGAGCTGGATCTTCTCCCAATGCTTCTAAAAGCTTAGAATATCTTTCTAATATCTGCATCGGAAAAATAGCTTCTTAATATTTATAAGTTTATCTGTTTTTTATTGAAACTCGCTAAGAAGTAATTAAAGAAAGCTATTCCAATAAGTGTCAATGAACTCTTGTGCATTGAATTGTATCAAATTAGAATAATCTTCTTTTTTATAGCTGGTTAAACTGCTTTTATCTGCATTTCTTAAAGATTCTAAATATTCTTTTCTTGTTTTTTTGTGAACAATCAGGGGAGGATAATTATTTTTTATTAAAATATAGTTTAAAAGCATTCTTCCTGTTCTTCCATTTCCATCCATAAAAGGATGTATTTTTTCAAATTTATGATGAAATATTGTTGCTAATACTATTGGATGAAGAGAATTTTTATTTTTCTCATACCATTTAAGCAATACATCCATATCTGCTTTAACATATGGTGCAGGAGTTGCATCAAAGTTAGACCTTATAACTTTAATATCTGTAGCTCTATACCCTTTTCTTAAATCAATATTTTCTATCAGTTTATCATGGATATTTATAATAAATTCATGGCTTAATTCTTTTTTAGAATTTAATATTTCAAAAAATACTTTTTCTGAGTTTTGTAAATCATATATTTCTCTTAGAGTTTTGTCCTTTGGAGTTAGCCCTTCTTGGAGAAGATTCCTTGCCTCTTCTAAATTTATTGTATTTCCTTCAATAGAAGCAGTATTGTATGTATATTCAATAACAAAATTTTTTAGTGTTTCCTGTTTTGTTTTTTCGTCTTTTTTACTGAATACTTTTAGAAAATGCATCTTACAGGATTCAATTTCTTCTAATTTATTTCCAATAAATTCATCTTTTTTTAATTTCTGAGATTTAATTTTTTCCAGATAATAGTTAGATTCAAGAAAAAGATTAATATTTCTATAGGCTTTTCTTATTTCTTCTTTATATTTTGATAGTTTTTCTAAAGATTTTTTTACATCTTCTATAGAGTTTCCTAAATAAGCAATATCTTTAGTTATAATTCTTTTGCCTTTTCTTTCAGAGGCTCTTAAATAATAGTAGGTTTTTCCACTAACTATTTTTTTGTAAATGTATACCATAACTTAATTAGAAAAAGCAAGTTTATAAATCTTACCCTTTACATTTAATATTTGTAAAGTAGAGGGTAAACGCCCCGACCGAGAATCGAACTCGGGACTCAACCGTGACAGGGTTGTGTTATAGCCACTTAACTACCGGAGCCTTCTATTGTATAAACCTTTAAAGATAAAATGTGTTTTTAAAGCTTACTTTTATGTTAAAAACCTTTCTTTGTTTGAGGACTGGGATAAGTTTAAATATATCTTTTAACTAATAATTTTAGGTTTTGAGGTTGAAGTTTAATTAAATGGCAAAGAAAAAATCTAATAATTCTAAGGTTGATTATAACAGTATTAACAAAAATAATAAAAATACAGATTCTGATTTAAAATTTACTAAAGAGATTAAAAACCAATTTGTTTTAAATGTTC
>DATDSF010000046.1:0-5756 GCA_035291345.1 Candidatus Nanoarchaeia archaeon | reverse complement strand
TTTTCCAGATGTCTTAAATCAAGATTATTATCAACAAATATGTAAGCTTTTTTGCCTTGTTTTTCCAGAAATTCTTTCAGTTTTTTAGCTGTTACAAAGTAATTTTGCCCTGGTTTAATTGTTACTAAAATACCTATTGTTTTTGCATTGACGTACATTCTTAAATTTCTTTTGTATTTTTTTATCTGATCTATAATTATTTTTTCATTTAATACTTCTATGGTTTTTGATATTGGATTCCACATTATTACTGGTTTTATTTTATTGTTTTTTACTTGGGAAAGGAGAAGAGCTTTTGGATGAAAATAACCATCTCCTAAATATAAAACTGCATCACTTTCCTCTAAAATAGGTGTTTCAAAACTATCATGGTAAGCATCGCAACCTAATATTTGCATTGGTTTGCCTGTACGTTTTGCTTTAGTAATATTAACTTTAATATTTATTTTATTTAATTCTTTTATGAAATTTTCCACATCTGAAAATTGAACACTAGCAAAAAGAGCTAGAGAATTAATTTTATTTTTTTGAAGATAATTTTTAAGTTTATCTTCTAGAGTAATTATTCCTTCCCATTTTGCGTCTATAAAAATTATTTGAGTCATTGCGAAGACAACCTACGGTTTTCTACCGCACTACTTTCTTTTAATTTAGATTTTTTAATATATTCTACCATTACCACTCCTGTGTTTTCCAATACCTGTTATGTCCAAATTGGATCATTAAGTCTATTTTAAGTATGTCAAGTCCTAATGGAATATCACAGGCTCCAAAGCAGTCTGTCAGCCATAAAAATGCCTTGGCATCTGTCTGAGATTCTATAGCATCTATAACTTTATTTGCTTCTGGCTTTAAACCATCTGGCAATTGAATTAATACTTGTTTAGAGTTTCTTGCTTTAATTTCAGATATTACTTTTTCCAATTCTAATGAGTACATTTTATATTGATAGTATTTTTATTTATGGGTATTTAAGGGTTTCTAGAATTAGTTTGCTGCTCTTTTTAATGAGAAATGGCATGCCATAGATGAAATGCCGTATGACCATGATATTGATTTTTCTGATTTATCAATTAATTGTTCTATAGAGTCAGAATCAAAATCACATATTTGAATCTTATTATAACAATCGTTCATCTTAGTGATATTTCCTGCCTCTCTGTAAAATACATAAGCGAATGAAAATGAGGTTGCTGCAGAATGCGAATCTCCTACATTTAGAAGTTCCTTGCCATTTTCATGGAATGATTGAGCTTCTTTTTCTAATTCACTGTGGCTTAAAATTAATCTTATCCTGTTCATGAATAATTATGATTTATTCAATGCTTTTAAAGTTACCGAAATAGTGAAGATAAGCAAGTGGGAAGAAAGTTTACTTATAATCTGTTTATAATATAAATAATTAAAAATCGTAAAATAATATTTTGTTATGGTAAAATTTGTTGATGTAGAAACTCCTTATATGGGAAGTAATGAAAATGAAGTAAGAAGAAATCTTCTCTATGCAAGAGCTTGTGTAAGAGACTGTTTATTACGTGGAGAAACCCCTTTTGCATCTCATTTGTTTTTTACCCAGCCAGGAATATTAGATGATAATATTCAAACAGAAAGAGAGATGGGAATAGAGGCAGGAAAGGTATTAATTGAATCTCTTCCAAATATAGTTACTGTGGTTTATCAAAATCTTGGAATTTCTAATGGAATGCAGTATGGTATTGATAGAGCAACTAAAAATGGAAGAACTGTTGAATATAGAACACTTGAAAATACATGGGAAGAAAAGGAATTAGAGATAGCTAAAAAGCACTCTCATGCAGCTCTTTGGGGATTTAATCATTTCTGAAATAGCATGTTAGACAGAAAAAATTACCTTTTTTAAGGAAAAATCAAATAGCTAAATTTATAAACATTTTATTTATAGGCATTTTATGGGGATAGTAAATTTAGCATATCAAGCATTTGATAAAAGAATAATGGACAGTGTAGATAATACTGTGAAAAAATTAAATAAAGGATATGGTAAGGGCAAAGCTGAATTAAGTAATATACTTTCTATAATGGGATCAGCTACTTTAACAGCAGGATTAATAGCTGAAGAATGGTATAAAACTGCAGTTGTTTGTGGAGTATTATTTAGCATTGGAAATTACAGGAATTATAATCGCGATAAACTTTTTGAAGATCCAAATTTCTTAAACCAACTTGATAGTTATTCCTTAAAGGAAAGAAGCAGGTTTGAACAAATGCTTGAAAATGAAAAATCTTTATACAAGACTTACGGACCAATTATTGCATTAGTAGGCACTGGTTTAACTTTTTCAGGTTTGAATAATAGAGAAGCATTTTTAACTTCACTAGGTATCTCTTTTTTTATTGGAGGAGTAAATTCTTATGTTAGGAGAACAGAATCTATAAGAAATGATGAAAATTCTACTGAAAATCTTGAAGATAAGATAAATAACCAAGATAAAGAATAATATTTATTAATTTACAAAAGTTATATTTTATGGAAAAAGAAGATAATTCAATACAAAGAAATGAAGATTATGGATTTTTTTATTATTTATTAGGTCATGACGATCATTTGTATAAACAAACTGTAAGTGCAATGAAACATTACGCAATAGCTTGGGGATTTTTTAGACTTAATGAAGATAAAGTTGTAATGGATTCAATTGATCGAATATTAAGAACCTCGATTGATGACTGGAAGCAACTAGAACAAGTTCATGATTATGGATATATGGTTGCTCAGAAAAGTTGTATGGTAGATAATTTAATTAATTCTTTACTTGGAAAAAAATCAGTTTATATTTATTAATTAAACAAGCGAATTATTTTATTTTTAAAATATCTTTGATTTCTTCTATTGATTTTGCAGAAGATATTTCTTTTCTTAAATTTCCTCCCATAACAATCCCTTTAGTGAAACTTATTGCCTGAGATTTAATTTGTGAAAAAGAAATGTTATGCTTAAATGCTAAAACTAAATACTCTTCAAACTGCTCTATTTTATCTTTTTTATCATATTTTCCAGTTTCTAAATAATCTTTTATCTGTTTGAAAATATATGGGTTTCCAACAGCTCCTCTTGCTATCATTATAGCATCTACTTTGCTGTAATCTAACTTTTCTTTGAAATCTTCAGGAGTAAATACATCACCATTTCCAATTACTGGTATTTTGGCTGTTTCCTTTACTTTTTTAATCAACTCCCAATTTGCTTTTCCACTATATCCTTGCTTTTGTGTTCTTCCATGAATTGCAATAGCTGCAGCACCTGCTTTTTCTACAAGTTGAGCAACTTCTAATATGTTTATGCTATCGTTATCTATTCCAAGCCTTAATTTTACAGAAATAGGTTTATCAATATTTTTCACAAGTAGACTAACTAATTTTACAATTCCCTCTGGCTTTTTTAACATTTCAGACCCAGCTCCTGATTTTATAACCTTCCATGAAGGGCATCCACAGTTTATATCAATTATATCAAATTTATCCTCTACAAGCTTTGCTGCAGAAACCACATCATTAAAATCCCTGCCGAAAAGCTGTACAGCAACTGGTTTTTCTAAGTCAGATGTTTTAATTTTATTTTCAGACTTTTTAGAACCTCTTACTAAAGCTGTTCCACTTGTGAATTCTGTATATGTTATCCCTGCTCCGTATTTTTTACATAATTCACGGAAAGCTACATCAGTAACACCTTCCATCGGACTTAATATAGCTGTATTTTTTATTTCCGGAAATTTAAATCTTCTTAAATGGCTCATTTCATTAAATTATTTGTAAAGTTTAAATACCTTTATGATATTTTTCTAAGAATTTATTTTCATAAGCTTTATATATTATCAGACTTTTTTTTAAAAATGAAAATTAAAGAAATTATAAAAGAAGAGAGAGTAAAAATAAGCATAGCACTTGGATTATTTATACTTGGAATAATTTTAATAGTCAATAATGTGAGATTTATGCCTGCTTAATCCTAAAAAAAATCCACTATCTTTAGATAGTGGATGGTTAATAGTGTATTTTTTTGGGAACCTCAAAACCCCATGAACAAATTCCACACTAAAGAGTGTTTTGTGGTTTATTTTACAAGCTATTTTTTAATGTTTTTGTAATAACATCTAGTATTTGTGATTTGTAAGATTCAATTGCTTCTGTATTTTCAGGCAGGCTTTCAACTTTTACTTCTTCTGACCTTGATTTTGTTATTTTTACTTTTGAAAAAGACGGAAAAAAGTATAGTTCAAGATTTTGAGGTATTCTTGTACTTAATCTATCAACCGGGCTAGCTGTTGTCATATAGTCACATAAAATAACAATCCCTAAACTTGCTCCGTTTTTTCTTGGAGACAGAAGTAAATGCCTCTTATCTGGAGAACATCCACCTGCTAAAGACTCTATATTTTTCTCAATTCTATAAAAATCATTGTTTAAAATAAATCTAAGAACTTCTTTTGTTACTTTTCTATCAAGTTCTTCTGAAAGGTTAGCTGTTTCATGTTCTAAATGGCTGTACATTCCAGTGGCTGTTGAAGATATATCTAGTGAATTAGGTAAGTAGTTTTGAGCAGCTTCTCTTAGTTTAGAATACATTTATTTCTGATTATGTATGGGTTTTAAAGAATTTGTATAGTCTGGTTATTACTAGACTAAATTTCTATATAAAATTGATTAAGCAATAAGTCTAGATTTGTATTCGTGGGCAGAGTAAAAATCAGGTAGTCTTGAAAAATACTCTCCTGCTTTCTGTGAAAACAATTCTCCATTGTGTTTTCTGCCTAGAGCATATTCTGCAACTGTTTTTGTTAGCAAGTCAAATCCTTCATATAATCTTTCTAAATCTCCTGTATAAACTTTTTTTTCACTACAATCTTCAGGATGTATCAGGGTTTCTAGTGTAGTATTATATAAAAGTGCATAATTTTCCGGGCTTATTCTTGTTTCTCCTGATAGTTGTGAACTTTCCAATGCTTCTGCTAAGTATCTAACAAAGTATGTTATTGCCTCTTGAAAATTTTCATTAACTTCTACTCCTTTATTCTTCAACTTACTTGGAACCTGTCTTAAAGCTCTTACTAAATCTCTTTTTTCTATTCCAATAGTTGATTTTTCTCTGTTTAATTTCATGGGTAATTATACATTTTGTAAGGTATTTAAATCTTTAGAGTTGAATAATGCAACTAGAAAGTTAAAAGTGAAATGCAATTAATTTATATTTAGTATTTAAAGATTATTATTTAAAATCAGGCTTTTTTCTAACTAAAACTCTTACCACACCCACATTCCTTAGTTGCATTTGGGTTTAGAAATTTAAAACCTGATTCTTTTAAAGTATCAATAAAATCAATTTTAGTTCCATTTAGATATTCTATGTTTTCTTCACTGATGAGGATTTTTACCCCATTTTGTTCTAACTGGATGTCTTCTGCAAATTTCTCTTCAGTTAATTCTAAATCATATGTATAACCAGAACATCCACCTGCTAAAACAGCAGCTCTTAGGTAACCATTTTCCTTATTTTCCTGTTTCATTATTTCTTTAAGCTTTTTAACAGCTTTTTCAGTTAGTATTAAGCTAAATGTCTCTTTGTTTGTATTATTAGTTTTTGTTTTAGATTTTGAGTCTATTGCTTTGTTTAAATTATTAACTAATATATCAAGCTCTTCTTCACTAAATCCATGTCCTAAAACACCTTCTTCAAGAGTTTCAAAACCGCTTGCACCACAGCCTACGCAATGGATGCCAAA
>DATDSF010000045.1:0-3596 GCA_035291345.1 Candidatus Nanoarchaeia archaeon | reverse complement strand
ACAGAAAACACATCTTATTTAGGTAGGAATACTTCTAAGGCAGTTGTTGCAGATATTGGTTCTAAATTACATGTTGAAATAGCTGGTCAGATAGGAAGACAACCCCCTCTTTCATGGGAAGGAATGATTAGAGATCCTTATCGTCAAATTTCCCAGATTTTTGATAATATTAATGGAATTTTATGGGAGATTTTCGGAACAGTAGATGATATAACAGAGATGAGAGTCTGGGCTACAGAAGATGTCTTGCAAACTCTCTGTTTTTCAAAGTATTTTGACAATTTCTACGAACACTTTTTTTCCTCAAGGCTTTCGCCTGATAATAAAAATTACAGGCCCAATGTGAAAAAAATAAAAGTGGTGTCTATACCTAAAAGGCCTTCATACGCTGATAGAGATCCTGTTCCAATCATGGTTGCTACCAGTGCACTTATAAAAAAATCAGATATAAGAAAAAGAAAAAAAGAATATGCTGAAAATTAATTAGTTTCACTTCAACACAACGCCTGTTTTCATATACCACATGTAAAGATCAAGCTCTGCATTAGTCATATCCAAATCATCTGAAATTTTATTAAATTTTTCTTCTATTTCCAGATATTTATTCTTTGTAAGAGTTTTAGGGCGTTCGTTTATATAGTTATTTTCAACCATTAAATTAAGTATATGCCTGTCAAGTATAGCCAAGCTAGTATAACCAACATTTCTTAAAAAATGACTGGACTCTTTATACCCAAGACCCTTGACATTTTCAACTAAAAACTCTCTAGCTTCTTTTTCGCCTTTTTCGCCAGTTATTTTATGAATTATTGCTTTAATATTTACAAATTTTCTTGCATCAACAATAAACTTTGCTTTATTATTATGAAAACGATGTTTATTCATTCTAATAATTTGAGCTATATTTTCCTGAGGAGAATACATAAATCCTCTTCCAGTAATTTGATCTTGTATTTTCATAGCACTGCTTGCCCTTGAGTTAGCTGTAAGCAAGCAGAAACATAATTCACTAAACCACTCTTCTGTTGTTTTATTTTCAAATGACTTGAATTCTAAAAGTCTTTTGTCAACAGTTTCTCTTATAGGAGATTTTTTTAGTCTGTTAATTTTATCAATCAATTCCATTAAAAGTCATATTTTCCTTTATTTTTAACTTTTGCCTAATAAGATAATATTCTCTTTTTCCTTAAATGATAATAAACAATACCTAAAATAATTAATATTACTCCCAATATTACAGCAGCATATCCAGCATAAACATATCTTATATGTTCTTCAAATAATTTGATTAAAGCAAGACCTAATACAAAAGAACCAAAACCAGTCCTGACATATGCAAGAGTAGTTCTCTCATTGGCCAGAATTGTTCTTTCTTGTGCAAGCTTTTTGTGGCTGGTCAGCCTTTCCTTTAGATAATTATTATTTTTCATTTACAAACCTCTTTTATCATATAGTTAATATTTTCCATTTTAAAAATCTGCCTGTCACCTTACATTGTTGCATTAAAGGGTGTTATTTTATTAAATAAATAAATTTATAAAAAGATTAATTATCCCAATTTAGATAAAATAGAATCAAAAGTTTAATCCATTTGTCTCATCTAATATTTTATCTCAATAATACTTATAAATATTATAATTTAAAACAACAGATGAAAAGACGCGATTTTTTAAAAAAGGCAGGACTTTTAGCTATAAGTCCTTTATGTGCTGGAATTAAAGAGGAAATTAATGGAGATGGTTCAGTAAAAATTACTTTTGGAGGAGATGTATGTCTTTCAAGCCCTCAAAGAAAACCAAACGGATTTAATTTTGAGTATATTCTCCAGCAAACTGAACAAAATCATGGTAAAAATCAAATGCATAAATATTGCTTTGAGAAAATGGATCCAATTTTTCATGGTTCAGACATTATTATGGTGAATCTTGAATGTCCCATTACAGACAGCAATAAAATTTTACCAAAACAATTCAATTTTAAAGCTAATCCAGATTATGCAAACATTCTAACAGAAGCAGGAATAAATATTGTAACGCTTGCAAACAATCATGTTTATGATTTTTCATCTGAAGGTTTAGAAGATACAATAGATGTTTTAGATCAAAAACAGATTTATCATGTTGGAGCAGGAACAAATTTAACTAATGCAAGAAAAAGTGAAATAATTAGTGTGAAAGGATTAAGATTTGGATTTTTAGGATATAACCATATAGGTCCGTCTTCTGTTTTTGCCAGCGATAATAAAGGAGGAACTGCTCCTCTTGAGGAAACTATCTATTCAGCAGATATTAAAGAATTAAAAGATAATGTTGATTTTGTTATTGTTAACGTTCACTGGGGAGTTGAAAGAAGTTTTAATCCTCAGGATTACCAAAAGTATCATGGACATAAATTTATAGATTATGGAGCAGATGTTGTTATCGGGCATCATCCACATGTTATCCAGCCAATAACAAGTTATAAAGATGGTTTGATTTTTTACTCTTTAGGCAATTTTATGTTTGGAGGAAATTCAACAAGAAGTTTAGTAAGCATAACAGAAACATTTACTTCAGTTATATCTTTTTCTTCAAAAGGAATAAGTTATGATTATGTACCAGTAAGAATAACAAGCAGGGAAAATCCCTACCAGCCATTTGAACATGACTCTCCAAAAAGAATTACAGACTTGGTTAAGAAAATAAGTTAAATTAATATATAATTTTTATTATAACTTATTAATTTATTCTTTTTACCTCATCTAATATTTTATTCTTTTCTTTTCTTGAAGTATATTTTTTCCCGAATTTAACCAAAATTGGGTTTATTGTTTTCCATGATTTCTTCGGAAATAATTTCTTTAAGTCATTTTCAACATCTTCCATTTTTTTAGACTTAGTCCAGGACAAATAATGGCTGATATAATCAACATGTGTGTCAATGCCTATAGTATCATGCCCATATTCTGACAAAAAAACATTTGCAGTTTTCCTTCCAACACCTGACAACTTTGTTAATTCATTAAAATCCTTCGGAACTTTACCCTTATACTCTTCTTGCAGTTTTTTAGAGCAGTTTATTATATTCTTAGATTTATTTTTATAAAAATTAATTGGCCTAATTATTTTTTCAACATCAGAAACATTCGCCTTTGAAAGTTTTTTAGCATCAGGATATTTTCTAAATAAAATAGTTGCACATTTTATAGTTGTTTCATCCAAACTTCTTGCACTTAATATTATAGCTATAAGAGTTTGAAATTCACTTCTCCATTTTTCTCCAGCCAGCCTCATACTTCCTCCAAGCTTCTTAAGCTGATTAAGCTGTTTTAATGCCTTTCTTTTTTCATCCATTTTATTTCCACCAGCTGATGAAAGAAACAATTCCAATAAATATAAAACTGAATATCAGGCTGTATAGTAAAATTTCTTCTTTGATAAAAAAGCCGATTAAAATACTTAAAATTATACATAATACCCATAAAGCCATGAAATATTTTCTTCCTGATTTTAATTCTTCTTTTGTAATACTCTTAAGTATAATTCCTATTGGTATAGACCAAAGCAGGACAATTACTCCAAGTATAAAATTGTAAGCTTGCATAAATTAACTAAGTT
>DATDSF010000044.1:0-2745 GCA_035291345.1 Candidatus Nanoarchaeia archaeon | reverse complement strand
TATGTTGGAGACAGAGTTTTTGTTTATAGACATATGGGGAGAGGTGTTTATTATAAACAATCTGGCCTTCTTCAGGAGGGTGATAATGAGAATGAAGATCAATTTTATCTAACTAATTTAAAAATTGATTTAGAATATGATACTGTTCCTTGTATTGGTAAAGTGCCTATAGCACATGGAGATGTTATATCTGTGCAAAATGGCAGAAATATAAAAGAATATGTTTTTCTTGAAGAATCAGATTAATTATATTATTATTTCAAAATCTCCAAGTTCTTTTTTCAGGATTTCAAATATTTTAGGATTAACTTTAATTCCTTTGATTGACTTTTGAGTTTGTATTGCTTTTTCAAATTCCTTGATATCTACATTTTCTATTTTATTTACTATTTTTTTAATTGTTCCTTCTGATGCAAGGAAATAGCCGGAACTTGTTAGTATTAAATCAGCAGTTTTTTTACCATGATCATATGAAATCTGCATTTTTGTTTTATCCAGTTCTGCAAGGTCTCTTCTTTGAGCATAGTCAATTAAGTGATTTATTAAAATTGTTGAATCTTTTCTTGCATTTTCCAAATCATTTTTATTTACCTTTCCTTTCTTAAACTCCTGTGATGCTTTTTCTATATCTCTTAAAGTTCCTAACATTTTTGGAGGCATTTTGCCTGTTTTTACAAGATTTTTCTCAAATAACTTTATTAAATCTGATTTTGTTTTCTTTCCGAAAATATTTTCTAATATTCTAAATACATCTTCCTCTATCTGCTGTATAGTTTTTTTCTGGCTTATTTTTTCTATTTGATCACGAAGCTGTTTCATTCTTTTTATATAGTCAGTTGTGTCTTTTACAAGCTTATCAACTTCTGTTCCTGATATTTCTGTGACTTTTCCATGCTCATAGTCTTTGTAAATTTTTATTACTTTATCAAGAATATCCACATATTTTTTTTCTACAACTTTTTCTTTATCTACAAATGTTTCCTTGAAAATTTGAGCTGTATCTTTTGGAACAGGGGGAGGCAAACCATACAACATTAATAATGCCTGTGTTGGGGTTATAACTCCCCAATAAATATCTCCAACTACTATATCTAAAAGTCTTCTTTTAGCTGTTTTTTCAACTTTATCACCCATAGACATAAACATGTCAATTGCTTCTGGTGAAGGCTTAATTTTTCCCATTTTTAATAATAATTTCCATGGGATAAATGTACCTCTGTCATATAATGGAATTCCATCTCTGATAAAAGTGAACATTACAGGATGAGCATCTTTTACAGCTTCCCAGAAGTCTGTCAATAAATATATTTGTGGCTCTAATTTATTTTTGACTCCAGAAATCGCAGCTGCTTCTGAAATATATTGATAAATAATACTTCTAAGCTTTTCTCTCAATTCTAAACGAGGCATCCTTTTTACATCAGTATCATCAATTATCACAAAAACATCAACATCACTTACTTTTGTAGCTGTCCCTCTAACTAAAGAACCTGCAATTACGTAACTAGAGACGTATTTTTCAAATTTTCTTATAACCAGATTTTTATGGACCTCTGCAATTCTCAAGGCTCCTAATAACCCTTTATCATGAAGAGGAAATGACATTGCTATTGCAGAAGTTAAATCATATCTAGCATCCATATAAAAATTCCAAACATCTACAGGAGTAATTATATGGAACCATAATTTTGGTTTTATATTTTTTGTTTCTTCTAATAATTCTTTCTTTATTTTTGGTATATTTTTAAATTGTTCTTCAGGAATTAATACTAAAATATGAGTTCTCTTATCCTTTTTTTCAGATTCAGGTATATCTTCCTCTTCCTCTATTTTTGTTATTGATTGTGGTGGTAAAAGTCCTATAGCAATTGTGAATGAATACTTTTGAAGAATCATTTTCTTGATTTTTTCAAGATCTTCTTTCTGTTTTTCCATTTCTTTTTTAACTTCTGGAGGCAATTCAGGCATACCTATCTGGTCTTTTGAAATATACTTTTGATTATTCAATTCAGAATTAAGATTCATTGGTTTTTTTTCTTCGTGAGCCATTTTTATAGTATATTGTTATTAGGTTTCAGTAGTTTATAAAATTAAGGTAGAAATAAGGTATATAAAACTATTGATGCTTTTAGCTTTGTTAATTTAGTTGGTCTCGAAAATTAGGGTAACCATATATTATACATAAGACTTTTTAAATTATACTTTCTAATCTAGTTAATAAAAATATGGTGATTAAATTCAGTTCTAACAGGAAATTATTAATTATAATTTATATTATCACCTTAGTTCTTGCTTTGATTGCTTTTTGGTTTTTAATTGAAAATAAATTTTATTTAACTGGAAATACAATAAGTGTAACAGGAGAAGTTACCAGTGTAACTGGAAATATTATTGGAAATAATGGAATTAATTATGATACATGCACTACAAAAACTACCTGTGATATATTTGGCTGTACAGAACCTAGTCAGTGTAGAAATCAGGATATAGGACCTTATTGTGTTAATAACACTAAAGTATACAAAAATAGTCTTATATGTGTTGAATGTTTGAATTATAATGGGAAAGTTATTGGATGCAACCCAGGAGAGACTTGCAATGCAAATGGAGAGTGTGTTAGTTCAAGTACAAGTAATGATTTACAATGCAGAGGCGAATGTACTCCCATAAATAAATGTGTTGATGGAAAACAAGCTTTTATTTGTGAAAATACTTGTACTGGAAATTATGATCAGATAATCAAAT
>DATDSF010000043.1:0-5181 GCA_035291345.1 Candidatus Nanoarchaeia archaeon | reverse complement strand
ATAAATGTTGCAACTGCCATTATATCTACTATTGATATATTCTGAACTAGGAAATAAAATACAATTATTGCAAGAATTGCCAGAATTATAGAGCTTACTAATGAATGAGAGTATACAGTTCTTACAACAGGAAGCCAGTCTTTTTTATTTATTAAAATAACAAGTAGTTTTATAGCAGCAACTATTATAAAAATCAGTGCAATTATTTCCAAACTTGTTAGTGCCATTGTTCTTTTTTGTTTTTATATTATTTAACACAAAACAGCTCTTATAACTCCCTGTCTTGTTATTCTCCAATCAATATCATTTGTTACAGATACTGGCTGGCCTGCTTTAGTTGCTTCTAGCTTTATTCTTATAACTCCTTCTGGAGCATCTTCTGGAATATTAAGAGTTGCTACTTTTTTCGGATTTCTGTCATTTGGAGCAACTGTCTGGTCCCAATTTCCAATAGTAATCCAACTTTCTAAGTCAACATTTCTAGGATAGTCTAAAGGAAGAATATCTGTTACACGAATTCTATATTCGCTTCCTGTTTTGGAGTTAATGCTACAATAAACATTTGATATTCCACTTGGAGCAATTGAAACTGGCTCTCCGCCACCAATACATGAAATTTCCTCATTAGAATTATCAAATAATCTCTGGACTTCTTTTTCAACTTTATTATTAATTTCTCCAGTGAATCCGATTGCCCCACACATAATGCTTCTTATAAGAACAAAGCCTAGAATTAAAAGAGATAAAGAAAGAACAACAACAACAATAGTGGTCATGCTTAATTCTATTGCTGCTTTTTTATTTTTCATATTGTTTTTTATTTTTTATACCTTGTAAAGGCTTATTTTAATTTCTGTTTTTAAGCTTGTAAAAAAGCCATATCAGTATTTTAATTAAAATTCCAAGAATTATAACTCCTAAAATAATCTTAAATCCTTCAATAGTGTCAATTACTATTACATGATATATTCCGTAAATAATAAATGCTGTGAAAAGAATCCACAAAAATACTTTTGTAGCTGTTTTTTTGCTACTTACTAATTCAAATATATTTGATTTTCTATCAATATTTGAAGACTTAGACCTATATGATCTTGTAGAATTACCTCTCTTACCTCTCTTTTTCTTAGCCATCTTATAAAATAATAGAGATTAATTTAGTTTATAAACATTTTCCTTAACATCATAAATTTTATATAATATATAATCAAGTAAACTAAATGGTTTTGCAAAGATATAATGAAGTATCTGAAATACCAGACAATTATGTTCCTGCTATTTTTAATAATGGAGCTGATTCTCATTATCAAATTACTGGTGAAAGTTTATCTGGTTTAATAACAAGTATGCATTCATTTGATGGAGAGACTTTAGTAATAAAAGATGTAAATCATCAAGGATATTTAGAAGGAGAATTAAAACTTGAAGATCCTGAAAATTATACTTTGCTAGATTCTGAAGAACCAGAAAGTTTGTCATCAAGAATAACATTAAAATTTTTAGATCTGGAAGAATTATTTGTTTCTGTCAGAAATAAACCTGGAAGAAGTATTTGTTTTAATACGCAACTTTCTGTTATTTAGAAACTTTTTCGCAATAACCTAATGCGTCTCTTATACTTCCAGATGGTAAAATACACTGATAACCGCTAGGACATGCGAATCCAGATACTCCTCCACATTCACATAAAGCTTCACATTCTTCAGTACATACAATAGTTGAGTCAACCTGTTGGTATAATAAATAACATTTATTGCTACAATCATTCCAGTTTCCTCCAGCTGATTCACATGAACTTGTTGTAATTTTAGGAATAGAGGGGTTTTTTGATATTATAAAAAAATATACAGAAAACATTAGAGCTATCAATATCAAGGCAACAATTAAATTAAAAGCAATCTGTTCTTTTTTCATATTTCCGATTTTATAAGAATATCAGTATTTCTGTGTTTTTAAAGATAATTAGATGGGGATGGGGTGGATCGAACACCCGACACCATGATCTTCAGTCATGTGCTCTCCCACTGAGCTACATCCCCTTAAAAAAACTAAGGATAATGCTTTTTTAAAGCTTATTAGAAAATTAAAGCCAAGGAAAGAGTTTTGTTTTTGAGTTTTGATGCTGGATAATGAGGAGAAACAATTCTACTTCTTAGCGTTCACCCATAGAATTTCAAAATGTTTTCTAAAATTGTCTGATATTTCTTTATTGATAATCCTGATAGCAAATGAATGTTCTTTCCTCCAAATTACAAATGCCATTCTTTCTCCATAAATCCAAGTTGAAGAAGGGTTAGAATATTCTTTGTGTACATATTTTATTTCCGTATATTTTCTTTGTGCAATTTCCTTACCCCTTTTTATTCCTGATTCAGAACTGTCTAAAATACCTCTCAGACTTATTTTTAACTTTTCTCTTTCCTCCTCCCAATGTTCTGCATAAAATGATAAAACTTCCTGTCCTTTTCCAGAACTTCCAAATGCTAACCATTCCTTTTTTATTTTTAGGATATCATTAAGAATCGTTTTTATACCTTCCTTACCTTCAAAAATCTCAACAACCGGCTTATTTTTCTCAAAATTTGTGAGACCCACAAGAGTTGGAAGAATATTTCTCATCTTTTGTTCTCTTTCTTTTATTATTTCAATAATCTTTTCAGGATTTATTGGAGAAAAGTATTTCCTATTTTCTTTTATAACATAACTTACAAAACCTTTTGTGATCAATCTCTCAAGTAATTGATAAATATGTGAACGATTTATTTTTGTCTCTTCTGATATGCTACTTGCTAGACTAGAGCCTAGCTTAAGCATAGCTAAATAAACTTCTACTTCTTCATTTGCTAGTCCGATTTCTTTAAGAGTTTCTTTTATTTCCATATTCTTACTAGTATTTTGGATTATTTAAGATTTTCTAATTGTTGTTATATTATGGCAACAAATATTTATATATCAGGAAGTTACTGCTTGATTGTGCTAAAAACACATGGAATAATAAGAAAATGACTAACCATACAGAGCAACTTCGAAAAATTAGAGATAGTTTAGCTTCTAAAAAGAAAAAAAGAATTGAAGAAGAAGCAAGAAGAAGTGAAAGTAACAAAGAAACAGAAAAATTAGTCATTCAAAAAACAAAAGAAGGATTAGCCATAATAAAAAAGGAATGGAAACCTTTTCTTCAAAGGGTACAGGAAGAAGTTTATGAAACAAAAATGTTTAATGAACTTATTAACTTCTGGGGTGAATTTCCAACAAAGTTCACATACGAAACTTGTAATTGGGAGCAAGAACCTAAAGCTTACATCCCAATTTATGCTGGCGGGATAAGGGTCGGATATGACCTCCGTTCAGAGCACCTCCTATATGCAATTCCTGAAGGATTTAGGTTTATAGTCGGATTTTCGAACTCTAATTCTGAAAACTGGAGAGGATTTGAAGAAGAACTTTCTTGTGATACATTATTGAGGGTGGGAAAATGGCCTGATTTAGATATACTTGATGATATGAAAAGGAGTAAAAGGGGTACTGAGTTAGTCTTAACAACTACTGATTTAGAAAAACTTCTTAAGTACTCATCTCCTTTTCTTTTAAGTGAGTCTACACCCCTGTATCAAACTGGAAAGTTAAAGGATATTCTTAATATTAGTTTAGAAAGAATAAGAAGAGAAATTAAAGATAATGTTAAAACAGCTAGAAATAATTATACAATGAGAGTTAAAGAGTTATTAAGTTGTTTGAACGAGGCAGTAAATGAAAAATATAAAATAAATAAAGAAGATTAAAAAATTTATAATTAGCAAATATTAAAATGAGATACTAAAGGAATACCACATCCAATAACTATACTGATAATACTTATTCTTGGTAAGAGATCATATGTCATCATAAGCTTCATATTTATTTAATATTTAAGCATTTTTAAAAAAAAACAGCGAGTTAGAAATAGGCCACATTCTGTCAAACTTCGTTTCTTTTCCTTTAAGGATAAGACGAACTGTTTGTGCTAACATCCTACTAAGCCCACGGTTAAAGTGGTTGCATCAGCCAAGATGCTCGTTCCAGCAGTCAAAGACTGTATCGTTTCTATCCCAGAGCTCACCCTCACAGGTGTCTGTTTTCACAGATGGCTTTTAATTTGATGTGCGGACCTTCCTCAGAACTAAACTTTCATAATTTAAGTTTGCCAATTTAATGACTTAGCTCCGAAGTTAGCTATCTAACTCGCTGAAATTAAGAGAAAGAAAGGGTTTATAAATATTCACAAAAACAAGATTTGTGACTTTTACTCCCTGAAAATAAAGACTTGTCACTTACAAAATTACATGACACTCCCCTGAAATTACCAGCTATATAAACACACATATATGGTGAAATATATATTTCCCAGTAGTATTGTTTTTAAAACAACTTTGGTTTTTTATTATGAAAAAAGGAGGTGATTAATGAGAATCAAGGTTCTCTTTGAAGACAAAAAAGGGTCTTCAAGACTATTAGAAAGAAACTTTGACATTATAAGAGACTTACTACAGAGATATCCAAATGCTCTCTGGAGAAAATACACAAAGAATGGACAAACTGGATATGAACTTAATATATAAGAAGACAGTTATTTTTTCTTTTATTCTTTAATTTTAAACCTAGAAAACCTATAAAAACACATTTTCTTTTTGGTTTTCATGAAAACACTAAAAAATCAAAAGGTATTCATCAAAACATACGGATGTCAGGCAAATGTTAATGATTCAGAAGTTTTAGCCGGAAATCTGAAAAAACAAGGATATATCTTAACTGATAACGAACAGGAAGCTGATAAAATAATTGTTAATACATGCTCTGTCAAGAATAAAACGCAGAGCAAAATAATACACTATATAAATGAAATTGGAAATAGTTATCCTGAAAAAGAGATTGAAGTTGGAGGATGTTTAGTTAAGAGTGTTGATTTAACCAAAAGATTTCCAAATATACATGTTATTGATACAATTAATACAAATAAACTAACTGGAAGTATAGTTAGAAATAATAATGATATAGGAATTATACAGATTTCTCAGGGATGTTTAAATTACTGCACTTTTTGTTCAACAAAATTAGCAAGAGGAAATCTGAAAAGCTATAGGATTGGAGATATAAAAAGACAATTTGAATCATTAATTAATGATGGTTGTAAAACAATTTATT
>DATDSF010000042.1:0-12530 GCA_035291345.1 Candidatus Nanoarchaeia archaeon | reverse complement strand
TCAACAATTCCATCTATAATCTCTCCATGCTTGCTCATTTTAAAGTTTTGTTTCTTAGGTTAATATATCTTTCTATTTAGAAACTTTTATCAAGTGCATCTACCTTTAAATTAAATGATCCAAAAGCTAAAACCATTAAAGCCAAGCATGAAAGAAAACAAAAGATATCTTTTGCTTAAGGGAGATTTTGTAAAAAAAGATGTTGAGGAAGCAATACTTAATTTTATTGGTCTTCTTGGATGGGCAAAGGCTGCTCCTGTTTTTGTTTCAAACAATATACTTGCTGTTAATAGAGAATATGTTAATGAAGTTAGGGGAAGTTTTGTTGTATCTAATAAATCTGGAAAGAAAATAGAGTGTATTAAGGTTTCTGGAACATTAAAGAAATTAAGAGGAAGATAAAATGAAAAAGATAGGGAAAACTTTTTAAACCCTAAATTCGTGAAAATACTGGAAAGTAGAAATTGAAAGGGTTAATATATTAACTTTCTAAAGTAATTAACCACAATGAGGTAAAAAGTTCAAATTAAAAGAACAATAAAAAAATAAAATGGATATGCCAACAGAAATTCAGCATCAAGCTATGGGTTATGACCGTGCTGCGACAATGTTTTCGCCTGACGGACATTTACTTCAGGTAGAGTATGCTGAAAAAACAGTAAGATTAGGAAGTTCGAGTATAGGAATAGTATGCACCGATGGTATTGTAATTGTTTCTGACAGAAGAATAAATGATAAATTAATTGTTCCTGAATCTGCAAATAAGATTTATGAAATAGATACTCATATGATTGCAAGTGCTGCAGGAATTTTGAGCGATGCAAGAGTTTTAATTGAAAGAGCAAGAGTTTTATCCCAACAGAATAGATTAACTTATGATTCTCCAATTGAAGTTGAAGAAATAATCAGAGAAATTGCAAATGTAAAACAGCAGTTCACTCAGTATGGAGGAGCAAGACCATTTGGAGTTTCTATAATGGTTGCAGGTATAGACCTTAATAATCAACCCACTGTTTTTTCTTCAGATATTACTGGAAATTATTTTTCATATACCTGTATGGCAATAGGTGAAAATGATGAAAGAATAAAAGAGATGTTAAGGGTGAAATACGATAAAAATCTAAATATAGAAGGAGGATTAAGATTAGCCTTAAGTATCTTCAAAGAAATTCTCGGAAAGAATTTTGAATTAAGTAGATTCGATGCTGCTTATATTAATAAGAACGAGAAGAAAATAACAAGATTAGTTGATTCTGGTTTGAAGAAGTATGCTTAATAGTTTATAGTAATTAAAATGACAAATGTTGTTGCAAGAATAAAACAACACGGAAAGAATTTTGAAATCCTTGTTGATGTTGATAAAGCACTTGAATATAAAAAAGGCTTAGTAAGCAATATAGGAGAAGTTATTGCTATAGATAAAATCTTTTATGATTCAAAAAAAGGCCTTCATGCTTCTGAGAAAGATTTAACAGAAGCTTTTGGGACAGATGATGTTAATAGTATTTCAGATAAAATAGTAAAAAGCGGAGAAATACAGGTACCTCTTGAATATAAAGAAAAACAGAGAGGAGAAAAAGAAAAACAAATAGTTGATTTTCTTGTAAGAAATTCTGTTGATCCAAGAACTGACAGGCCATATACTCCTGACAGAATTGAAAGATCAATGGATGAGGCAGGAGTTAGTATAAGTAATAAACCTATTGAGGCACAAATGAATGAAATAGTCTCTAAATTAAAGGTTGTATTACCTATTAAAATACAAACGAAAAGAATAAAAATCACAGTTCCTGCGCAATACACAGGACAAGCATATGGATACCTTCAAAATTACAAAGAGTCTGAGGAATGGAAAGGTAATGGTGAATTAACCTGTGTTGTAAATGTTCCTGTAGGATTTCAGATGGAGTTTTATGATAAACTAAATATGATGACTCATGGAAGTGTTATCAGTGAAGAATTAAAGGAAAAATGAAAAAACAAAAAGAAGAAATTAATGAAGAAGAAAATGTGGACTTAGAAATTTCCAAAGATAATAACATTGGCGATGTTGAAGAAAAAACAAAAGAAGAAAGAAAGGTAGTTGTACCTGGAGAAATAATTACTAGTGGAGAAGATTACCTGCCTGGAGAGGGTACAAGAAGAATAGGATTAAATATAATTGCACAAAGATATGGACTTATTGAACAATCTGGAAAACTTTTCAAGGTAATTCCATTGTCCGGAGTATTTATACCTAGAAGAGGAAATGTAATAATTGGTCAGATATTAGATATAAGTTTTAATGGATGGATGACAGATATTAATGCACCATATTCTTCATTTTTGCCTGTAGGTGAGGTTCCAAGATTTATAGATAAAAACAGTTTAGGTGAATTTTTAGATATTGGTGAATTTTTTTCAGCTAAAATAGTTGGAGTTAAACAAAAAGGGATAGATCTTAGTTTAGATAGTAAAGGTCTTGGAAGACTTGAAGATGGGATAATAGTTTTTATTAACCCTAATAAAGTTCCAAGAGTTATAGGTAAGGAAGGAAGTATGATTAAAATAATAAAAGATGAAACTAATTGCAGAATAGTTGTTGGTCAGAATGGAGTTGTATGGGTAAGAGGAGATAATATTGAAGATGAGCTGTTTGCAAAAAAAGCAATTCTTTATGTTGCTGAAAATTCATATTTAAATGGATTAACTGAAAGAGTTCAGGAATTTATTAAAAAGGAAAAAAATAATGGAGGAAGAAAGTAAATGAATAAATGTGTAAATAGCACAGGGGAAGTTTCTGCAAGTGAAATATTATTAACAATAGACTCAAGAATAAAAAAAGAGGTTTATTATATGAGGCAGTTGACTAATGTATTTAATGGTCAACACCCCATAGATGAATTTTCTATTCCTCTTGGAAATGATAATTCAACAATATCTAGAGAAAATTACATTGTAGATGAAGTTGAAATTATTAGTAAAGTTGTTGCAGAACTTGGTTTAGAATTAAAAGTTAAGGCAGAAAGTACAAAAAGGATACCTATACAAGTAGAAGAACCTGAATTTCCTAATTTAGATGACCAAAGAGATTGGAAATATAGTGTAGTTATTTACAGGAGTGATACTTAAAATGGGATATACTAAAAGATACGACGGAAGAAAGTTTGATGAAACTAGAAAGATAACTGCTAAAGTTGGAGTTATTCCTAATGCTGATGGAAGTGCAATGTTTTCATTTGGAGATACTGTTGCTGTTGCAGCAGTCTATGGTCCTAAACAATTACATCCTCAGCATTTACAAAATCCTGAAAAAGGAATTTTAAGATGCAATTATAGTATGATGAGTTTCTCTGTAAGTGAGAGAATAAGACCTGGACCAAACAAAAGAAGTATGGAGATATCAAAGGTTACTGAATGGGCGTTAAATCCTGCTGTTATGATTGATGAATATCCGAATACTGTTGTTGATGTTCATATTTCAATTCCTCAGGCAGATGCCTCAACAAGATGTGCAGGAATTAACGCAGCGTCTATGGCTTTAGCACATGCTGGAATTCCGATGAAAGACCTTATTACAAGTGTTTCTATTGGAAAAATTGATGATCAACTTGTTGTTGATGTTAATAAAAAAGAAGAAGATCATGAAGAGGGAGAAGGAGCAACTGATATGGCTATGTCATTCTTACCAAACTCTGGAAGATTAACACATATTCAACTTGATGGTACAATTTCCACTAAAGATTTAAATAAAGCTATCGAGCTTGGACAGGAAATATGTAAAAAAATATATGAGGCTCAGAAACAGGCTCTGAAAGAAATAAAAACAGAGAGCGAAGGAGGAAAGAAAAAATGATAGATTCTTCAAATTTAAATGTTAGCAGAATTGCAGAAGGGTTATCTCAAGGCAAAAGATTTGACATGAGAGATGTTGATGAGTATAGAGATATTAAAATAGAACTTGGAGTTTCTAAAAAAGCTGAAGGAAGTGCTAAAGTTAGAATTGGTAAAACAGAAGTATGGGTTGGAGTTAAATTAGATTTAGCAGAACCTTATCCTGATTCTCCAGACAAGGGAAACTTAATTGTTACTGCAGAACTTCTTCCAATGAGCCATGGAAAATATGAATATGGCCCTCCAAAATTTGAAGCTGTTGAGATAGGAAGACTTGTTGATAGAGGAATTAGGGAATCAAAATATATTCAGTTAGATAAGCTATGTATAAAAGAGGGTGAGAAAGTATGGAATATATTTATTGATGTTTATTCTATAAATGATGATGGTAATTTATTAGATGCTGCATTTATCGGAGCTTTAGCTGCTTTAAGAGATGCTAAAGTACCTGTTTACGATTCTGAGAATGATAAAATTGATTATGATAAAGAATCTAAGACAAATGTTCCATTAAATGAAGATAAAATGCCTTTAAATTTTGGAATTTACCAGATAGGAGATTATATCTTTTTTGATCCGACTATTGAAGAAGAAGCTGCAAGTGAAGGGCGTTTAATATTGGCAGTTACTCCTGGCAATCCGATTAAAATATGTAGTATGCAAAAAGGAAATACTCTTGAGATTGGCTCTGAGAAATTTGCTGAAATGTTGGAATTAATTGAGAAAAAACATAAAATTCTTTTCCCTCATTTAAACAAGTTAATTGAGGAAGCTATAAAACATAAAGCCAAGAAGTAACTTGTTTTTATTGTAGCAAGGTTTAAAAAGCATCTAGAGGTTTATTTAAAATGGAAAAAGTTATTGAAAAGAAAAAACATGATCAGTTTACTAAATATGAGGTAGCTAGAATTCTTGGAGCAAGAGCATTGCAAATTTCCATGGATGCCCCTTTATTGAAAAAACTCAGTCCTGAAGAAATTGAAAGTGTTAACTACGAACCTATGAAGATAGCAAAAATAGAATTTGAAGCTGATGTTCTACCAATAACGGTTAAACAACCAATGCCTAAAAAGAAAAGTGTTAAAGTTAAGAAAACAAGCATTATTGAAAAAACTGTTGATAAAGAAAAAGATAGTGACAGAGAAGTTTCTGAATCTGAAGAAATTGAAGAAAAAGAAATAATTGAAGAGGGAGAAATTATGGAACTTTCAAATCCTGAAGATGAGGAAAGCTTTGAAGAAGTTGGTGGAAGAGAAGGCAGTGAAGAGTTAATGTAATAATTTTCTAAGTAAGTTTAATAAACTAGAGTTACTTTAATATTTTATGAAGATAAAAAGTCTATCTGCAAAAGCTATTAATGATACAAGAGGTGAGAAAACTGTTGAGATTTCTCTTAAAACAGATTTAGGAAATTTTATTGCTTCTGCTCCTAATGGAAAATCCAGAGGAGAATTTGAAATTAACCCTTGGAAAAAAAATATAGTTTCTGATATAAATGCTGTTAACAAATTCTTTATTGAGGATATTAATTTCAGGGAATTTAACGACTTACATTTGATTGAAGATTCTTTTAGCGACAGAGTTGGAGGAAATACAATGGTTGCACTTCAGTCTGCTTTTTTAAAGGCACTAGCTGGAAAAGAGGATAAAGAGGTATGGGAGTTAGTTTCTGAATCTATTAGATCAAAGCCAAAGAAAATTCCTTTTCCTATTGGAAATATTATTGGGGGAGGAGCTCACAGTAACTGGAAATCAACAGTATTTCAGGAATTTCATTTAATACCTTTTGGAAATATGAATAAAAACAGAGAGGTTTTAAAAAGAGGATGGGAAAATGCAAGAGAAATTCTTTCAAATCTGGATAAAAATTTTAAAAGAAAAACAAATGATGAAAATGCATGGCAGACAACTATTGATGATAAAAATATTATAGAAGTAATGACTGATATTAAAGAAAATATGGTTGATGAGTTTGGTATAAAGGTACATCTGGGAGTTGATGTGGCTGGTAGTGAGTTTTTTAAAATTAAAAATTATGTTTACAAAAAAGATAAGTTTTCCAAAGATTATCAGATAAAATATATGCAAAATCTTTCTGATAAGTTTTATTATATAGAAGATCCTCTTGAACAAAATGATTTTTCAGGATTTTCTGAAATATTAAAAAAATCTAAATCTTTAATTGTAGGAGATGATTTAACAGCTAGTAACCCTGAAAGATTAAAACTTGCTATAAGAAACAAATCAATTAATGGTGTGATAATAAAACCAAATCAAATAGGTTCTTTGCTAAAGGTAAGAGAACTTGTTGAGATATGCAAAAAAAATAATATAAAAATGATTTTTTCTCATAGAAGCGGAGAGACAAGCGAAAATATAATTGCAGATGTTGCTTTTGGATTTCAAAGTGATTTTGTTAAGTTCGGGGCTTTTGGACCTGGCAGGGACGAAAAACTGAGAAGATTATCTGAAATTGAAGAGAAATTATAAAATTTGTTAAAAATCTTTTAAGACTTATTTCTTAATTTATTCGCTAATTCTTTTAATTTCTCTGGGTCTGCTTTCGGACCATCTGTTGAAATGAGAAATCCCTCGTATTTATCAAAATAATCTGACCTACCACTTAAGTACTGTTTCCAAATTCCTTTCTTCATATGTCCTGTTCCATGCATTGGAATAAGTTTTATGTGTGCATGATCAACTCCTGTTCCTTCCATAATAAGACCTACTCTTCCAACTTCTTCAAAATGTTTTAATAAAATATTTGATACTTTTTTCGTAGCCAAAATAAATTTTTGGAGTTCTTTATCAGGCATGGATAAAACATCACTTCCATAATGTTTCTTTGGTACAACTACTGTAAATCCTTCTACACTCGGCCAACCAGATAGAAATGCCATAAATTCAGTGTCTTCCCAAAAAATTCCAGGAGTTTTAATATTTCCATTTATAATTTCACAGAAAATACATTTTCCTTCATTTGTTGAAGATTTGTAGTCCGCCATAATTTGGTTAATTTAGGTGAATTTATAAATTTAATCCCTATTTCTTTGATTGAAATTATAAAATTAATACATATAATCTTATTAATATTCATTAACTTAAAGCTATATGTCAGGTAATAGAATATCAACAGGAAGCTATGATTTAAATAAATGGCTTTTTGGAGGTTATGAAAGAGATATTATAACCACTGTTTATGGACCTGCAGGTAGTGGAAAAACAAATTTTTGTGTACTTGTTACAGTTTCTCAGGCGAAGAAAGACAATAAAGTTATATTTATAGACACAGAGGGTGGATTTTCCCCTGACAGATTTAAACAAATGACTGGAGAAGAATATGAAAAATCCGTCAAGAATGTTCTGCTGTTAAAACCAACAAATTTTAATGAACAGAAAAAAATATTTGACAGTCTATTAAAGGAAATAAATTCTGACTCAAAAATAGGATTGATTATAGTTGATAGTATGACTATGCTTTACAGATTGGAAATTGCGGATGAATTAAGCGAGTTAAATTCAGAGTATAAGGATTCAAAAATAAAATCGGTTAATCGAGAATTGGCCAGGCAGTTAAGAACACTTGCTGAAATTTCAAGGAAGAAAAATATACCAGTTATAATCACAAATCAAATTTATTATAATTTTATAAAAGATGAGCAAAAAACAGGTGAAGAAAGAATTGCAAAAATGGTTGGTGGGGATTTATTAAAATACTGGAGCAAATGTTTAATTGAATTAAAATCTGAAAATGGAAAAAGAAATGCTATTTTGAGAAAACATAGAAGTCTTCCTGAAAAAGAATTAAATTTTGTTATATC
Source organism: Candidatus Nanoarchaeia archaeon (assembly GCA_035291345.1). GTDB lineage: Archaea > Nanobdellota > Nanobdellia > Pacearchaeales > GW2011-AR1 > JACPLR01. Next base: position 4,836 of record DATDSF010000042.1, on the reverse strand, counting down.
CAACGAGGGTATAAGAAAAAAGAGTATTTTTTGATAGAGATAGTGTTTATTTTATTATAACTTAATGATTAACATAAAGTTTATTAATCCTTTTTAAGTATTCAAGTTATGAATAAAAAGAGGGTATTTGGTATTTTTGCTGTTATTGCTATAAGTTTATTTTTAGTTTTTGGTGGAGTTTATGCATTTTCATTTTCTGAATGGTTTAATAATTTATTCCAACCAAAAGTTTCTTTTTCTCCTGTTACTGGTTTGCCTCAGGGATTTTCTCCTATTTTAGGATATTATCATGAATATCTTGGAGGGAGTATAAGTTTATGGGACTCTAGCGGAAATATATATCAGTCTAATGATGGTTTTACATTTAACCAGTTAACAAGATCAAGTCTAGCTTCTCAAGGATTACCTATAGCTTTTAAACCAACAGCAGGATATTATCATAATCTTTCTGGAAGCGGGGGAGCTATATATCTATTTAATGATACAGGTGTTGGATATAAAACAACTGATGGAAGAGGAAGTAAGTGGAATGTATATAACCAAACTGAAAAAGACATAGAGGGTCTTCCACCAAATGTGAAATTTAATTATGGAGCATGGTCAAAATCACCGCGATGGAATGTTACATTATGGAGATCAAATGGAAAAATACATATGAGAAACTCAGTTCCAGGACAATTTTCTGACGTTACTGACCTTGTTTATGTGAGCTATCCTGCACTTCCACAAAATCTCGCTCCAAATCTTGTTCTCACTTATAGAAATAGCAATCATAATTATATATTGTTTTTATATAAAGAAAATAATGCTTTAACAATATACAGATTTGAACATCTAGGAAATACATTATATAAATTAACAACTCATCCGTCTGGTCTGCCAAGTGCAAGCAACATACCTTCAGCAGGATATTTTGATGATATTAGAAATAAAATAGTTTTATGGTATGGCTCAAGTGCTTATGAATCAGGCAATGGTGCTTCAAGCTTTATCCAGATGGATATTGGTAGTGGAGGAGGTTGTTCGTCAGATAGTGAATGTGGAGCAAATGAAGAGTGTAGTAATGGTGCTTGTGTTCCAATTGGATGTGAAGCTTATACATGTGAAGAGCTTGATTTAGAGTGTGGGAGTTCATGGTCAAATGGGTGTGGAGGAACTTTAAACTGTGGAAGTTGTCAAAGTGGATATTTATGTAACCAGGATGGACAGTGTGTTCAGACACAGCAGTGCACAACTGATTCTCAATGTAGTGGAAGTGTGACGGGAACTGTAATGTGTGATTTTTCTAATCCTAATATTGTAATAAATAGAACAAGATCTCCAAAATGTTTATCTGGAAGTTGTGGTGTTCAGGAAATTAATATTACTTTATCTAGTTGTTCTGCAGGACAGCAGTGTTCAAACGGAGCGTGTGTTGTTTTAACTTCATGTAATGACTGGGATATATCAACAAGCGGACAGGGAACTTATACTAAAGGCCAGGTTAATTTAACAATTGGAACAACCTTATCAATTTATAATGATACTTGTTTAAATGCAAATGTTGTAACTGAATATGCATGTGTTGGAAATTCAGCTGTAACAAACACAAATCAAACATGTCCTGGAGGGTGTTCAAACGGAGCGTGTGTAGGATCAATAGAAGAAGCTTGTGCAGATAATGATGGGGGTATTAATCCGCATATAAGAGCATCTGTAAATTATACAGTTGACGGAATTTCCCAGCCTGATTTAGATGTTTGTGATCCTGATGATGATGAATTATTGTTAGAGTTTTATTGTGATGGAAATACATCTGTAATCGATGAGTATGATTGTTCTGATTTAGACAAAGTCTGTAAGCTTGGAGTTTGTACTTCTCCTGGAGATGATAATGGAAATGGAGGCGGAGGAGGTTCATGCTCTCAGAGTAGCTGTGATGGGCAATATTATATTGAATGTATTAGTGGAGAAGAAGCTGATCCTGTGAGAGTTCCAGGACAGTGTGGTTATAATCCTACTATTGTTGGAAGTTGTGAGGATGATTTTGATTGTAGAGAGGGATATTTCTGTAATAGTGATAATGAATGTGAAAGAGTTTTAGAATCAGGGGAAACAGATCCTGGAAATATTCCTGCTCTGTATTATTTTATAATAGTATTAGTTGTTTTAATAATCATTGTTCTAATTGCAGGAATTTATTTTTTCTTACAAAGAAAAAATAATAGTAATAAAAGACCTGGAAGTTCTTCAAATAATAGGCCTGGTCCTGGTGGTTCTTTAGGTCCAAGACCTTTCTTTCCCCAATTACAAGGACAGCAAGTAAGACCTCAGCAAATGCAGAGACCTCAACAACCTCAAATGCCACAAAGACCTCCTCAAAATCAACCTTCAGGAGTGAGACCTCAACCTCAACAACCTCAAGGAATTAATAGATTTAATCCGTTTGCAGGAAAGTAATTTTTCGAACTTAATTAGCTAATCATGCAATAATTTTACCTAATCTTTAATTTTAAAATGGGTTATACATTTATTTTATTTTATTTTAATCAATAATTTATCTTATTAACTATTTTCTTCAGAATTATTATTTTCAGCTTCTTGTTTTGCTTTAGCATCTTCTCTTGCTTTTCTTGTTGGGCATTGAGGGTTAAAACAAAATACCCAAGGTCTTTTCGCTTTTTTTATTGAAATCAGCATTGGAAAATTACACTCAGGACATGTTTTGTCAGTCTTTTTAATAAGAGAGTTTGGAGGTAAAGAGTAGGTATTTGTACATTCAGGATAATTTGTACATGCAACAAAATAACGAAATGATTTTTTACTGTATTTAATTGTCAAATTTCCATTATTGCAGACAGTGCAGGGCATTAGCTCATTTTCTTTTTTAGCATCTTCCCATAATTTAGATGTGGCTTCAACAAGACTTTGGCCAATTTTAAGCTCATTTTTTGAAAATTGCTCTCCAATACTGTAAATTATTTTTTTAACATCTTCTAATACCTGGGTCTGTCTAACCTGCAAATCTTTTGAATTCCTTATGCTTTCTAAATGTGTTTCAACATCTCTTGTAAGTTTTTCGTCAATTATTATTGGACAGTTTTTTTCAAGACTTTCAATTAAAGAAATTCCCAAGCTGGTTGCCTGAATGCTTTTTTCCTTAATGTAATTTCTGTCATATAGTGTTTCAAGAATATTTGCTCTTGTTGCTTTTGTGCCTAGGTTTTTCTTTTCAAGCTCTGTTAATAGTGATGCTGGTGAATATCTATGCGGTGGCTGTGTATATTTTTCTTCAATATTTACTTTTTTTACTGAAACTTTTCCATCTAAGTCAGGTATTTCCTTCTCATTCATTATAGTTGGATAGACATTCATCCAGCCTTTTTCTGATATTGAAAGGCCTGAAGCTGAAAAATTAAGATTATCTACTATAACTAAAATTCTTTTATTATCTATCAAAGCATCATCGCAGAAACAGGAAATAAATCTTTTAACTATTAGATTATATATTTTTGCCTCTTCATCATCTAATTGATGAAATTCTCCTGTTGGATAAATAGATGGATGAGCAGGATCTGATTTTTTACCTTCTATTGGTATTTTTCTTTTAATATAATCTGAGAAATTAAATCTCTGATTTAACCTTTTTATAATATTTTCATATCCTATTTCAACAGGTATTTTCTGACTTGAAGTTCTTGGATAGGAAATTAATCCTCCAAGATATAATCTTTGTGCAATTTCTAGAGTTTTTGATGGAGTTATTTTATAAAATTTGTAAGATTCTGTCTGTAGAGTTGTTAGGTCAAAAGGAGCAGGAGGTTTGATAGACTGTTGGCTTTTTTTAGTTTCAGCTGTGCCTTCTTTTCCTTCCAGTAATTTAAATTTGTCAAGGTCTTTTTCATTTGTTATATCTTTTACATGTTTAACTATAACTAAGTTTTTACCGTCGCTGACTTCAAGAAAAATATCCCAGTACTTTTGTGGTTTAAATGCCTGAATATCTCTCTCTTTTTTCACAATAATATTTAATGCAGGACCCTGAACTCTACCAATAGACATTAATCTAAATTTTCCTGTTTTCTTAATAGCATTCATTAGAGCTCTTGAAAGATTTATTCCATAAATCCAGTCAATGTAGTGTCTTGTTTCTCCAGCAATTCCTTGCTTCCAGTCAAGAGTATCTGATCTGTCTTCAAATGATTTTTTTATTTCATTGGCTGTAAGTGTTGAGAATTTCATTCTTTCTGCATCTTTTTGTCCGCATATATATCTGACTATATTCATACCAATTACTTCTCCTTCAATATCATAGTCTGTTGCTACAACAATTTTCGAGGCTTTTTTTGAAAGCTTTAAAATAACTTCATAATATTTTTTAGAATAATCATGTTTTTTTGCAAGAAAATTAGGGGTCCATTGAATATCAAATGTAGGCCATTCACTTCTTTTATTTACTTGGGAAAGAGTAAACAAATGTCCAACTGCACATACTACATTAATTTCTTTTCCGTCTTTAATAAAATAATAATATGGGACATTATTTATGTTTTTTTTGATAACATTAGATTCTGCAAGAGCATCTGCAATTTTCTGGGCTGCTTGGGGTTTTTCTGTAATGATTATTATAGGACCTTTTGGATCAATAACTGTTCCTTTTGGTATCTTAGAAATTTTTTCTTTTTTCTTAATAATTACTGACTTTAAACTTTGCTTTTTTGCTTTTTTTGATTTAGCTGACTTTTTAGCAGGCAATATATTTCCTGCCTTTTCTATGCTTTCTACACGTTTTTCAATTATTGGTATGTCTACTGCACCTGCTAAATCTGATTCACTTACAGGAACAAAATCCTGTTT
>DATDSF010000041.1:0-10811 GCA_035291345.1 Candidatus Nanoarchaeia archaeon | reverse complement strand
CATTTACTATTGAATTTAGGTGTTGGTTTAATAATGTTATTTCAACCAATACTTTGCTACCTTTTACTCTTTCTCCAATTTCATCCCGAGTTAATTTTTCTAATTCTTGCATAAAAACAAATTTTTCTTAAGTTTAAAAACATTTCTTTAATTATTTCAGATTATATTCTTCAAATTTATAAGTTTTCAAAACAAGTATTCCTTTCCATTCAAGTATAAGTTCTTTCCGAACTTTTAAAAACTCATTTATTCTAGTCATAGAATAACTAAAGAGGTAAACAAGTGAAACACTCTGTTAAAATTACAGCAATTCTTATTATTATGTTTTTTGTAACTCAGTTAATTGGTTTAGCTGTTATCTATGCCTATATGCCTCACATTACTCAGGTTGAGATTAATGGAACTTTACAAAATGTTACAACAAATCCTCTTCCATATGGAATGCAGCCTCCAGAGAATATAGAAAAAGATACCTCTTTAATTTCGATAATAGTAGCATTTGTAATTGCAATATCATTTGTATTTCTACTAACAAAATTAAAAGCAGCTCTTTTTATGAGATTGTGGTTTTTCTTTGTTGTTGTTATAGTATTGGGTATAGCATTTAATGCAGTTTTACAGTATTTAATTGATTCTTTGTTAATATCCTCGCTTATATCATTAACAATAGCACTTCCTTTAGCTATTTTCAAAGTATTCAAACAGAATATGTGGGTACATAATTTCACAGAACTTTTAATATATCCTGGAATAGCAGTTGTTTTTATTCCACTATTAAACATCTGGTCAGCTATAGCACTTTTAATTCTTATCTCAATTTATGACATCTGGGCTGTCTGGCATTCAGGATTAATGCAGAAAATGGCAAAGTTCCAGATACAAGAAATGAAAGTATTTGCAGGTTTCTTTGTACCATACATGAATAAAAAACAAAGAGCTTTAGTTAAAGAAGCAAAATTATCAAAATCTAAAAACCTGAAACTTAAAGATAGAAAAATGAAAGTAAGTGTAGCTATTTTAGGTGGAGGAGATGTCGTATTCCCGATAATAACTGCAGGAGTAATATTTTATACACTTGGTTTTATACCATCTTTAATTGTTAGTTTGTGTGCAACAATAGCTCTTCTTGGTTTGTTTATATTTGCAAGAAAAGGTAAATTCTATCCAGCTATGCCCTTTATTACAGCAGGGTTGTTTATCGGGATTGGCCTTGCTTATATTGCTGCTTACTTGATTAAATTATAACTAATTTTTTAAGTATTTTAATTTCTAATTCTTGTCCTTACTATAGAAAAGTAACAAATAGAAACCTTTATAAAGAGCTGTAACTGCTATCTAGTTAATACACTTTTAAGAAAATGGCAAGTAATAAATACACTTTAACATTATCAAAAGGAACAAGGTTTTCTCTTAATCCTAATAGTGGAGATTTTTTAGGTAGATTTAGCCATGATGAAGTAAGAAAATTGGAAAGATCTGTAAGTGAAGAATTTATTGTTAGAGCCTCATCTCATTTTAACCCATCCAAGAAGAAATCTATGCAATTAACACTAGATCAGACAGATTCAAATCCAGTTGAAATATTCCAATACTTAACATCAGAAAAGGGATATACAATAAAAAAAGTAGAATATGGTGGAGAAAAATAAAATGAAATTAAAATCAAAATTATCACTTGGGTTAGCAGGAATTGCATTAGCCAGTGGTTTAGCTGGATGCGTCGCAAAAAATCCAAATTTTTTTGAATACAAGGGGAATTATGAAGGCTATCCTTCAAAAATCGGTGTTACTAATGAACTTAGGTATATTTTAATTGGAGTAAATGATACATTTTATGATAATATACAATCTGATGGTGTGGTTGTTGCACATGATTTTCAGAATGATGGAAGATTTGATGAAATAAGAAGAAATAATCTTTCAAAAGGGCATCCATTAGAAGATTTGACAAATTCTTTTGAAGACATGGAAGAAATTTATACAACATTAAAGGCAGAATATGATAAAAATATTGCTGGAGCAATTAAAAAATGATGTTTAAACCAGAAATTGTTAATAAAGTGAAAGACCATTTTAGTCTTAATATTTATGAAACTAAAGTCTGGCTCGCTCTTTTAACAAAAGGGGTTGCTTCTGCAGGAGAAATAGCAGATCTTTCTGGAGTTCCTAGATCAAGAACTTACGATGTTCTTGAATCTTTAGAAAAACAAGGTTTTGCAATGCAGAAAATAGGAAAACCAGTAAAATATCTTGCAGTAAAACCAACAGTTGTTATAGAGAAGTTAAAGAAAAATACTCTTGAAGAGATGAATGAAAAAATAAACATGCTTTCTAATATAAAAGATACAAAAGAATATCATGAACTGGAAACTCTTCATTCTTCAAAAACAGAAATGATAAAAAAACAGGATATTTCAAGCACAATAAGGGGTAGAACAAATATTAACAGTCAGATTGCAGATGTTATGAGTCTTGCTAAAGAAAACATAATAATCTGTGCTACTTCAAGCGAATTAAAAAAAAGAACAAAACTTTTAGAGCCAATATTAAAGAGAATTTCAGATAATGGGATAAAAATAACTTTAGCAATTAGTGGCGAAGATTCAGAAATAAAACAAATATCTGATAGATTTAATATTAAAGCAAAGAAAATAGATGTTAATGCCTCTTTCTACATTGCAGATAAAAAGGAAATCTTGTTTATGTTAACTGAAACAGCAGAAAACCAGGATCAGTTAGCTGTTTGGTTCTCATCAGAATTTTTTGTAAATTCTTTAACTTCTCTTTTTGATTTAGCAATTAAGAAATCTCCTAACATAAAGTAATATTCTTAAAATGGATATTCCCACTTTACCAATTTCAAAATTATTTTACTCAGGATCAAGCAATTCTGTTGAAATTCCACAAGATCCTGCTATTGATATTATCCCATATATAACTCCTAAAGGTCTAAGATATGAAATTGTTTTTGGAAATAGATCAGATGGACATTTTGAGACATGCCCTGCAAGTAATTATTTAAGACAGGAATTATCAGAACTGGTTGTAAGAAATCAAACAGAGGCTGATGCTTCTAGTGAAACAACTTTTGATAGTTTGGAGCAAGGTATTTACAGCGTATTTGGGGATTTGATTTTTAAAGTTCATATCTTTCTAAATGGGGAGTTAGACACTGGTAAAATACATAGTAAAGCAATGAAAGCAAGAATAAAATAAGAAAAACAGAATATATATTAGTCTAAACTATTTTTATTTTAGTTATTCCCATTTCTCTAATAGTTCTTTTATGAATATTAGTGAACTCATTAATAAAATCTTTTGGAGTTATATCAGTTGGTTTTGCACTATAAATTTTATTTCCTTTTATATGCCAGACAGGGCGTTTTTTCTTGAAATTTTCAACAGCCTCTTTAAATTCTAATTTAGGTCCCTCAATAATTCTTTCTTTCTTTCTTTTCACGGCATAGTATATATAAGATGTATTAATTCTCTCATGATATTCAAATGCTCTTCCAAGTATGTCAAAATAATCCACAATATCTCTGTTTAACAAATTATAGAACTTTAGTAATTTAGTTCCTGCAATATCTCCTGCTTGTTTATTTGTTTTTAATTCAATTTTTAAGAAAATGCCATCATGCTCATAAGCCTTTTTTTGTAAATAGTTAATATCAAGTTTTTTCTCCTGGAAAAAACTAGTACTAGGATTTTCTAAGAATTCTTTAGCCTTTATCTTGAAAATATCAAATGTGCTGTAAGATAAAGATACAGAAGCATTCCTTTCCTTAAATGTAGGGTCAACTAAAACAATTGGAGAGTCTAAGCGGGACTTATTCATCTTTTCCAGAATTTCAGATGTACTTTTATATTTCTTTTCCTGGTCTATTATTAATCTGTCTTGTTGGTTTCCAAGCTCTTTAAGAAAATTCTCAAATCCCTTAAAATGAATTATCAATAATTCCAAAGCATAACCTGAAAATCCCTTTATGTAAGACTCTGCACCATAGCACTTATTTGCATAACAGAAAGCCTTTGCAAGAACTATATCATCAGCAAGCTTTTTCCTCTTACTAAGTTTTGAGCGGATATATTTAACATGGAAATAAGAAAGGTCTGTAACGTTTCTTGCATCATTAGGATTATTAATCTCAGAAACAGGGATAACTTCTACTTCAAATTCAGAATGGTTCTTGAATAAAACCCTTACATAGTCTCTTGAGCCATGAAGCTTTTTGAGTTTTATTCTCTCTCCTTTAATTCTAAACAGAAAAAATATTTTCTTAAACAATTTTCTAATATCATCTTCACTATATTTTTTATTAAATCTCAGAAAAATATCAGCATCAAATATTTTATTTTTTACAATAGTGTCTTTTGCCAGACTTCCACCAATAAAAACATGAGCTTCTATTCCCTTTCTTCTAAGTCTAGAATTTATTTCATCAATAACTTTCTCAGAAAGGTCTTTTATAAGTTTTTTTTCTTCAGGTTTTGGTTTTACTACATCTAAAACCTCTTTTAGTACCTCTTTCATAGAAATATATAATAATTTATACTTTTAAAATCTATTCAAATTCAGAATTTTTTGTATTTAGCATCATCAAGTCCTGATTTTAAATCTATAACATACTTGCCCTCTTCAAGTTTGTATACAATTGGCCTTGATTTATTAAAAAGATTAACAACATCAATCTCAAACTTTCCAGGTCCCAAAACTCTAATAGACTCTAAATCAAGTATTACAGGAGATTCTTCATCCTCCATATCCATTATCTCTCTTACATCCCTCTCTATCTGGGCTTTTTCCTCGTTCTTCAGTTCAAGAAGAAAACTAGCTTCCTGTTTCTCTTTAATACTCTGCAGCCTGTCATCACGGATAAAAAAGAAGAAACGGCTTTTGCATTTACTGCAGCCTTCAAGTAATTCTTTAGAAGCATTGGGATATATAGCTCCGCAATGTACACATTGATGACTCATGGATATATAGATGAGAAACCTTTTCTTTATATAAGTTATTATATTTTAATATATACAAAAATTACTTGTTAAGCATAAGTTCTATCTTTCTAGGGTTCTTTTTTATTTCTTTTACAATTGTTGCTGGTCCAATAATTGTCATTGCAGCTGTATCTCCGACTAAAGCCTTTGCAATTCCCTGCGTAAATTTTCTGAATACAGGAGTTGAACTATCTCCATTACCAACAACAGCTAGCTCTATACCTTTAAAATTTTTAACATGGTCTATAATAGCCATAGTATCTTCTATTAATCTAGCTTCTTCCTCAGGTCTTAGCTTCCCTTGAAGAATTATTATTCTATTATTTAGTACAATTGACAATAGCTTTTTCACTCGTTCAGAACTATTAAGATCCCTTATTTCAGAGTAAGGAATGAACTCAAGAGTTAATCCCTTTATTCTTTTATCAAGCTTTTTTCCCATTTTATCTTTTATTTAATATTTATAGCAAATTAAGGTTTTAAAATGTTATCAGTTTTTGGCTTTATTTTAAAGTTTTGGTTTGCTTAAATTATTCCAAAATCTTATATGGAAAGTTTTGGTTTGCTTAAAGATTTTTAAAATCTTTATTTTAAAACTAATTCACATTTTTTATTTACACATTTAGGTTTAACATCATCACTACATGAAGGATCATCTGAAATAACAGCAATACAAGATACCTCAGCACATTCACTACTTATCTGATCATTATATTCATTTACAAAATTTTTGTTAATTACAGTTGCTTTTCCTCCGCTACTGCATCCACAACAATCAAGATTAGCTTTAACACAATCACTATCCATTAAACAGTATTTTACAGGCTCTATATCATTATCTCCAATACTAAATCCATTATTAAGGTCTTTGAAAAAAGAATATCCAAAAAATACACTAGCTACAACTAAAATAATTATCACCCCAATTAATATTTTAAATATCATTTTACTTTCCTATCTTGCTATTTTGAATAATTTATCATAAAACTCTTCAATATGATCTCCTGTCTTGGCGCTTATACCAACTACTTCATATTCAGGAAAAGCAGATTTTATTTTTTTCACATCAGCTTTTCTTAAATCAATTTTATTAGCAACTATTAATACAGGTATTTTTCTGGCAGCTAAATTTCCTATAATTGTAAGATTAACCTGTGAAAAAGGATTTTTTGTTGCATCTAATACAACTATTACAACATGCATATCTTCAATCCATTTTATTGCCTCAATTACTCCCTGAGTTGCCTCTTTAGCCCTTTTCTGAGCATCTTTCTTTTTAACACCAAATTTGATAAATTCCTCATAATCTATTTTTGTTGCAATTCCAGGAGTATCCACAAGCTTAAATGTAAGTTTTTTGCCCTTATATGCAATCTCAACCTTTTCTTTAAACTGGACATTTCTTGTTTCATGAGGAACATTACTGACAGATCCTATTTCTTCTCCTACCCAGTCTATACATATTTTATTAGCCAAACTGGTTTTACCAGCATTTGGAGGTCCATAAAATCCAAGACTTATGTTTTTTTTACCTCTAAAAAATTTAGAGAAGAATCTTTTTGCAAATGTATTAAAAAACTTCATTTTTTATTTTATATCTTTTAGTAGCTATTTTCCAGAAGGTTCATTTTGTTTTTAAACTTTTCTAGGATAAATTTACCATTTATCAGTTCTTTTTATCAGTAAGCAGCTCTCGGAGCCTGCCTCTTTACCATCTCTTTTTTAATTTTTCTTTTCTCAAACCAGGTAAATATTGGTATTTCCCACATTCCTGTTCTTTTCCCATAAAATTTATTCATAGCATAATCTATTTTTTCAGATTTCCATTTATTTTTCTTTAACTCTTCTATAATCTGTTTATCAGTTAAACCTCTTTTTTTTGCATTGTCAATAAAATAAAGAAGATTATAAAGTTCACTTTTATTTTTGAACAGGTAATTTTCATATTTTCTTTTATACCACTGCTGTAATAATATATAAACAGCGACGGCAACAATTATAAGAACAGCCAGCCATGGAAGAACAACAGCAAATATGCTTTTTTCTTCTCCTCCACTACCACTATCAGAATCAATGTTTAATATGCTTAATTTTGGAACAATATAAACTGGTAATTCAAAAGAATCAACCCCTCCATCTAATCCAAAAGATATCTCCTGGAATGTTTCAATAGTATCTAACTTTATTCCAGTATATCCTGCTTCAATAATAGGATCATAGTCTGCATTAAAAACAATTTCATCAGCATCTGCCTCAACAATAAAATAAACATTATGGTTTATACTATCTTCTGGTTTTATATTAAATTTAAATTCACTTATTGCATTATCAACAGAATCCTGGTAGTAGATAGAAATAATTCTATGGTTTAAAGTCACATTTAAATTATTAAAATACCACTCGTTTATAGCTCTTATATACTCATCCTCTTCTCCCAATTCATAGTATTCATTAAAAAGCTTGGTAATTTTTTCTAAATCAACATCATCTGGAGAATAGATAAACTTAAAATTTGATCTCTCACTGTCCTGTATTGAGTTTGGTATTTTTAACGAGTTAAGAGAGTTCATAAGTGTAACATATTCCTGATCTGTTGTTGTAGAGTCTGATAAAAGTCTTTTATACTCATTCTCTAAATTTCCAAGAGAGCCCTTTGTCTGCTGAATATCATTAAGATAATTATCTCTTATAATTTTTCTGTAATTATCACTTAAAGAATTCATTTGTTTTTCTGTATTTTCTATATCAGATTTATACTGTAAAATTGTTACATTAATAACATCTTTAGGGCTTTTGGTTGATATCTGGAAGTTTTCAGAAGATAATTCTTCAGTTCCCCTTAACACTTTGATATTAAGGGTGTAATTTCCCAAAGAACTGTAAGTATGTTTAGCTCTATTTCCCTCTGTTATCTGTTCTCCTGTACCATCTCCAAAATTCCAGACAAGTTTTATTCCAGTAGTGTTTATATCAGAATCTAAGAATGCAATAAAATTATTAGAAGTTGCAACAGGGACATCTCTTGGATAAACCTGGAGAATAATTTTGCCTTTTTTTCCAGAAACACTTATATTTGCCTCTTCAAAAACCTGCCCGTTGATAAATAATCTCCAAGTATAATTTCCAGAAATACTTGGCGTAAATAAATTTCCATGAGATAAATCAACTTTAATATATGGTGAGTTTATTTTGGCACTGTTTTTTTGTATTTCATAAAAAAGATTAGAACTTGTACCTGCACTTCCCTGGGATGAATAATCGAGCTTTAAATTATTGACTGTTAGCCCCTGATTTAAACCATTAAGTTTTATTGGAACTACACATCCTACTCCTGCACTGCAATCTTTATTATACTTAGTAGTTATGTAATTATTAATATAACTTACAAATGAAGTTTCATCACTATTAATAAATCCTGTTTCATTAACCTGAAAATTTGTTAAGGATGCAAATTTTTTTCCAGAAGCTACTATATTATAATCTCCATTAAATTCACCGGTCTGTTTAGGATCTCCTAAAAATCCGCAGTAATTTCCTGAAAGTCTTGCCTGTAAATCATATCCTTGAGGATTACTTGCAGCTTCCTCATATGAAATACAGACATAATGGTCTTCATCTTCGACAGAAGTGTATTCAACAATACACTTAATTTGAGAAAAACTTGAAAGAGGATTATTAAAATTACACTCCCCCATTAAATCCCCATCTTTACTATAAATCCATCCTTTCAGTAATCCACTATAAAATTCACTGGAAGTTTGAGATTTTTTAACAAAAGCCTTTATTTCAAATGCAGGAGCTTTCTTTAGATTTATTTTTTCACAGTAAGGCACTTTGCTTAAACTTACAGATTCAAGGAATATTCCAGTATAGCATGTTGATTTTAATTCAGATCCGCAATTTTCAGAAGTATATTTTTTATTACCCCAGTCATTTGTAGAATCATCAGCAAGATCAATTGTTAACTGCTGCGAACAGGAATCTCCAGCATTGCTGTTTCCAGAGAACTCAAATTTGGTAACCTCTACATTTTTTCCAGTCAAAATAATTCCCATAAATTTTTCACCATTGATATTTATATTTTTAACAGAAATTCCTGAGTCTTGAGCCGAATAATCATCTTCACAATTATTTGGGATACAGCTATAGTTGACTGATGTTTTTTTTAATAAATCAATTAGGCTTATTTTATTTCCTAAATTGTCAGAAATTTCAGATTTGGCATTTTCATCGCTTAAACTAATATTTATCCATCCCTCAATTCTCTGACCAGAAGAATAACTATTTTGTATAAAACTTTTTTTGCTTCCGGAACTATAACTAGCATAAACAAAACTAATACTCAAAACTAAGAATAAACAAAATAATAAACTAAGTATTAGAAAAAAATTCTTATTTCTTGCCTCTTTTCCTCGTCTTACCATCATTTTTACTCTTTTTCTTTCTGTTAGAAATTATAAGATATATTACTATAATAATAAGAATAGCAATAATAAGATTAATAATATTAAAGAAATTTATATTTGTTGATTTAGGACATGGAAGCATTTTTTCTCCAGAAACACAGCCCTCTATTGTATTCTCTCCTAAACCATTCCAGTCTGCAGTCCAGTTAATCAAATACTCATCTTCTCCATCTATACAGCTCCCATATAATGAATCATCTGTATCAATTATACACGTTGATAAAGGAATAACAGTGCTTGTGCATAATCCTGGATTTGTAGACTCTCTGAAAGTTCTTTCTTCACATGATGTTGTAGCAGAATTCCAATAACAACTACAAGCAATATATGTTCCACATGTATTCGCATCTCCCTCAATTCCTCCATTAAATGTATCTGGCTCAAAAGTATATATAGCATCAAAACAAAAATTATTGCTTATAAGAGATTTTTCTTGAATCCCTTGTTTCATAGAATCTGTTAACTGGGAAGGATCTTCGTATGAAATACATGTTTCCTGATCAGTTATATCATTGCATGTTCTTCTTATTTCAAGTCCAACATACTCACAAAGGCTTGGCTCACTAATACAATCCCATCCATCTTCTTTTTCACATATTGATGAACATCCATCTCCATTATCTGTATCTTCATCATCACATTCTTCTCCCAAGTCAACATTTCCATCTCCACATATAGGTTCTATAGTTGTTAATACACAACCTCCTGTTCCATTATTAGCATAACCTTCTTTACACCAGACAGCACTAGTTCCATTTACTTCACAATAAATATTAACAAGATTTCCAGCAACTAATTTACTTATTCCAGTGTCTGCATTAACACATCCATTATCACCAGAATCAACATAATAATAACACTGACTTGTTAAACAGCATCCTGCATAACTTGAGTTGTAAACACTAGGAACCCATGGTGCTCCAGCTCCTGTTCCTCCTGTTTCATTTTTGATAACATTTGGAAGAATACAAGAGCCTGTACAAGCAGGATCTCTATAATCAATAAATCCATTTCCATCATTATCCTCTCCATCCCCACAAATTTCAGGATTTCCAGCTACAGGCAATTCGTATTCATAATAATGCTTTTTATGTTGAGCAATATGAACTTGGTTTGTTCTGTTTACTTTAATAAAACTACCTTTTTGATTTCCTATTCCACTATCAATTGTTTCAGAAGTCCATGTTCCATCACTTTTTCTCTCTCTGTAAATTAAATTTCCACTAGCATCTATATAAGATATTCTAGCTTTTCCATTTTTATTTATATCAATCGAAGGTTGTCTGTATCCTGGATAGTACCCAACTCCGTAATAAATATTATTTGTTGTTACAAGTTCGCTTACCC
>DATDSF010000040.1:0-11235 GCA_035291345.1 Candidatus Nanoarchaeia archaeon | reverse complement strand
TTCACAAGGACCTCCACAATCTACATCTCTTTCTCCTTGATTTTTTATATTATCATTACAAGTTGGTTTTGTTGGACCAGCATCATCAGAATCAACAATACATAGAATACTTCCATCTTTTCTTTTACAACTCTCTCCACTAGGACAATAACCATTTTCACATATTTCACCATTAGGTCCAAAACTACCACAAGGCATATCACTACAACTCACCTCATTATTTAGTACACATCTATCTCCCTGACCATCTTTATTATCATCAATACATATTTTATTTTGCTGTCTACATGGTTCATTAGTTTGTAAGTCACAACCATTTTCTCCACCACCATTATTCTCATTATCATCATTATTTGATTTTGGTTCACATTGTAAATTATTCTTTACTTTTTTACACTCTTCATTTATAGAACATCCAATGCTCTCTCCTTTATTATTCACATAACACTCTGCACAAACTCCTGGGAATCCATTTCCAACATAACAATATCTCCTTTCTTCAGAATAATCCATTTTTTTACACTTATTACTCTGATATCCAACCAAAGTAATTAATTGAGAACCACATTTTGCTCCACAAATTCCATCACTTATTATTTCATTACTTACACCATTTCCACTATCACAAATTTGGTAAGTATCTGTAGCATAGCCTGTAATTCCATTGGAATTTTCATTACCAATATAACTATAAAACACAACCCCTCCAATTCCAAGAAAGACAAATACAAAAAACACAAAAGCTATGCTTTTTGTTAATTTTCCTTTTTTACTTAATTTTATTTTTTCCATTTTATTTTTATTTAACACTTTTTACTAATAAATTATCTATCTGCAATATCCTGATACACATGTTAATCCCTGTCCAGAAGGACATGGTTTGAAAAAGTTACATGTTTGTTCACCACTAGTTAAACATCCACTTCCAATTTGACATACTTCTCCACAGCTATTGCTTACTCCACATAGTTTTCCTGAACATTGAGCTTGAATTGTTTCAAATGTACATTGAACACAATTTCCACTTCCATCATTTTTATATCCTGATTTACAGAAAACTCCATTTCCAGAATTTACACTACAGAAAGAAGATTCTGATTGAGATCCTGAATGAATTGTTCTTAAATGTCCAGCATTAACACAGCCAGTTC
This sequence comes from Candidatus Nanoarchaeia archaeon, assembly GCA_035291345.1. GTDB lineage: Archaea > Nanobdellota > Nanobdellia > Pacearchaeales > GW2011-AR1 > JACPLR01. Next base: position 10,084 of record DATDSF010000040.1, on the reverse strand, counting down.
CTTCAATATAACACTGCGAGCTTGCACAACAACCTGCAATTGAACTGTTTTCTTTAATTAAAACAGGTGCTCCAGATCCAGAACCTACTTTTTGGGTTGTTATTTTATTAGGAATAATACATTGAGAAACACAACTGCTATCAGCATAATCAATATATCCATCTTTATCATTATCAATTAAATCATTACATATTTCATTGTTTATATTTCCTACATTAGGACAAATACCTTCTGGACAGCAAACTCCTTCTACACAAATACTTTCAGGGCAAGGTTGTCCAGAAATACTACAAATATTTACACAGTCGCTATTTACCTGGCAAGTGTTTGTACAGCTGATTCCATTACAAACTAATCCTCCTACAGCCCCAAAATTACAATCATTTATATCCTCACATTGAGGAATAGAACATGTCCCATCAACACAATATCTATTTCCCCCAGGACAATCAGCATTTTTATTACAAAATTTAGCAACACATATTCCCCCATCACATATTTTCCCAAATACACATCCTTCATCGTTAGAACATTCAATTTGTTTGCAGATGCCATTTATACATGTATTTCCAATTTCACACTCACTATTTGTACTACACTGTTTTGATTCACAAATTCCATTATCACAAACATTTCCAGCTCCACACTGGCTATTAATTGTACACTCTCTTGCTAAACACAATTTATTCCAGCAGACTTTGTTAACTCCACACTCATTATAAGAATCGCACTGAGGTTTCATACACCATCCATTTACACATGAAGTATCAGAAGGACAGTCTACATTAGCAACACAAGATTTTCTAACACATAATTCCCATTCATTACAAACACTAAATGGGCTTGATCTGCAACTCGCAGAATTAGCATAACACTGTGCTTCTTTACAATTCCCAGTTGTTATATCACATGTTTGTCCATCAGGACATTGAGGATAGTCATTTGGGCTGGAATTCTTATCACATGTTCTTTGACTTCCACAAACTCCACTATTGCACATAAAACCAGTTGGACAATCCCAGTAATGACTGCAAGTTATTGGGGAAAGTTGAGGAGAATTTTCATTTAACAATAAATCAAGTTTTAATTCATCTAAACTTACTTGATAATCACTAACATAAAATGCTGCAGAAATTCCAGCAATTAATAGTATAGCAAGTATAAAATAGTTATTAATATTTTTCACCATCTTTTCCTTTATTTTTAATTAAAGATAAAAATACTATATAAATATTCCCCCATTATATTATTAAATAGAGTTAATATTTTTATAATAAAATAACTAAAAATGACTCAATTAAATATCTTAATCAAGTAAAATTATTTTATATTAATTTAATTATTAGATTTATTAATCTTCGTTTTCAACTCTAGGAGCTAATATAAATGCCAACTCAAAACCTTCCTGTTTGAATTCAATTTTTACAGGATGATCGCTAGAAAAATTAATAAATATTTTATCAGCTAATTTACTTGCTTTAATAAATTTCTGCAAATATTCCAAACTGTATTTTGATTTAGATTTTCCACTTATTATTTTTACTTCATCACTTGAAAACTCAGCTTTTGCAGAATTTAACCCACTTGCTTCAATTATGAATTTTTCTGGCTCAGCAATAAATGTACATGAATCTGCAACTATAAGTGAGTCTTCTATAACATCAACAAAATCTTGAGGATTCATTTGTATCTGGGAAAGAAATTCTAAAGATGGTACATTTTTGTCCTCAGAATCTATGTCAATTAATGCTAAAGAAAAACTTCTTTTTATTTTATCAATTATCTCTATTTTAAGATAACCATCAGAATTTTCCATAACTAAACTGCTGCCTGATTTAGCTCTTCTCAAAACAGCTTTTAGATTATCAAGATTTACTCCAAGTGTTTCATTTTTACTTTCAATATTAAACTCTGAAAAAACCCTTTTTGGAAGTTTAAAAGAGACTAGAGCTACATTTGCAGGATCTATAGCAACAATACTCATCTCTTCCTGAAAGAATTTAATTTTAACTTCAGTTACAAGCTCTGAAATTATTGAAACAATATCAGAAAATACCTTTGGATTATCAAGTTTTACCTGCATTTTTAATACCTTTTACCGAATTGGGAGGATCTAAATTTACAAACTATGTACACTTTTAAGCTTTATTATAGTCCCCTAACACCTTACTCTATGATACACTAAATTATTTAAAACCACCAAGCTAGTTTTTTATATGTATAAAAAAGAGGTTGCTGGATTCATAAAATTAAAAGGGAGAGTTCATAAAGAGAACCGTAGGTGCTTTTTATAATGGACTCTGATAAGTTGGTTGCTGGATTCATAAGAGGTTTTTCTGACAACATGGACTCTGATAAGTTGGTTGCTGGATTCATAAGAGGTTTTTCTGACAACATGGACTCTGATAAGTTGGTTGCTGGATTCATAAAAACCCGCTGGAGGTTTTTATAATGGATAAAAAAGAGCGTGTTAAAACACTTGCCCTAACTTACTATCAAAAGAAAGAGGTGCTTGATGCAATTTTCAATTTCTCAAAAAATAGAGAAATTTCTCCAAAGTATTTTGAAGGTTTTGGAAAACGTCCAGATACTTTTCAGTATCCATCAGATATCCTTTCAATGGTTAAAAAAGGTGCAACAAGTTTCCATTGCTCTGTTGAATTATGGAAAGACCCTTTAACTATTTCAACAGGTATGAATGAAGATAAGTTAAATGAATTAAGAGAGGGATGGGATTTAATAATAGATATAGACTGTCCATGGCTTGATATAAGTAAAAAAACTGCAAGAGCAATAATAGACTTTTTAGATTCATATAAAGTTGAAAATGTTGGCATAAAATTTTCAGGATCAAAAGGATTTCATATAATAATTCCATGGTCTGCTTTTCCAGAAAAAATTGATGATATTCAAACAAAAGATATGTTTCCACTATGGCCAAGAGCAGTTATTAGTTTTATTAAAGAAAGATCGAGAAAAAGATTGATAGAGCTGATAAAAGACATGGACTTAAATTTTTCAGGATTAAAAGGTTTTATGGGGATAGAGTGTAAAGAATGTCATAATATTGCTGAGGAAAAATTTTCCATAACTCTGCGATGTGATAAATGCAAACCTCCACAAATAGAGACCTTTAAGTCTTCATCAAGAGATTATAAGCCAAAAAAATGCCCTAATTGCAGATCTCAATTGATTGAAAAAGACTCAAAGAGTTTTTATGTTTGCAATACATGTAACATAAATTCTACAGATTTTCCTTCAAATTTTTCAGAAGTTCCTCAAAAAGACATATTTAAACTTCTTGGATTAGATGTTTTGCTTGTATCTCCAAGACATTTATTTAGAATGCCCTATTCATTACATGAAAAAACAGCTCTTGCAAGTATAGTTATACCTAAGGATAAAATAGAAGATTTCCAAATAATGGATGCAGATCCATTTAAAGTTAAAGTAATAAACTACATGCCCTCTCCAAAAAAAGATGAAGCTAAAACATTACTTTTAAATGCACTTGATTGGGATAGCTCTCAAAACAAAATAAAGAAGATAAATTATTCTGAATTGGAAAAAGAATCAGGAGAACATAAAAATAAAATATTTGAAAATATTAAGCTGAATCTTAAAGAACTTAAAGAGGATTATTTTCCTCCATTAATAAACAAAATTCTTGAAGGTCTGGCTGATGGCAAAAAAAGATCTTTATTTATCCTTCTTAATTTTTACAGATCACTTGGTTATAGTTTAGAAGAAGTTGAAAAGAAAATAAATGAATGGAATAAAAAAAATAAACCTCCCTTGAAACAAGGATACATAAATGCTCAGTTAATTTGGCATTCAAAGAATAAACCTGTTTTACCTCCGAATTTTGATAATCAGATATACAAAGAAATTGGAGTTTATACTTCAGATTCTTTATCAGAGAAAGTAAAAAATCCTGTAGCATATGTTGTAAGAAAGATGAACTTTTATTCAAGACAAAAGAAAGATGATAAACAGAGAGTTAATAAAAAACACTAATAAAAAACAAATAAAGTAAGATAAACCTTTTAAACTCTTTATACGTTTAAAATTAATGAATAAAAGAGGACTGTTGAGTTTATTAGTAATTCCTATTTTTTTAATATTATCAATTAATTTTGTCTTTGCACAATCTTCTTCAAATGATACAGAAGATAGGTTAGATAATGCATACCAATGTGTTAAGGATCGCGTTGATGATGACTGTTCAAAACTAACAAGCGACGAACAGGCTGCAGCCTTACTATCATTGGGAAATTATAAAGATTGTAAAGAAAGTTTTTTTGAGAATTCAAAAGATGGTGAATGCTGGCCAAAATCAAGTTGTAAATTAAAGGAGACTTCAATAGCTCTTTTAGCTTTGGAAGAATCTGGAGCATCAAGTTCTGAAACAAATAAAATTTTATCTTGGTTATTAAATCAGACAAAAACAGTTGCTGATTTAACATGGTATCTAGAAATAGATGCAAATGAGGCAACTACATGTTCTATAAATTATGATTCTACAAATATAAATGTAAACATCTTAGGAAATAAAAAAATAGGATCTATTGGAGGAAGTTGTTTCACAGTTTCTGAAAATGGATACTGGTTAAAGATATCATCTAACTGTTTAGAAAAAGAGTTTACAATTTCATGTGATAAGGATTTTTCAACAACTTTATTATACAGAACTTCTGATTCTCAGACAATTCATGTATCTCAAAACATTCAATCAAGTGTTAATGGTGGAGAGTTGACTGAAAAAGTAATCTACAAATGTTTCAAAGAAGGAACAGTTTGTAATTATGAAGGAAGTTTATGGGCTTCTTTAGCTCTTACAAAGAAAAATCAGGACATTAGTATTTATCTACCATATTTAGATTCTTTTGCAGAAGATAATTCTGAAAAATTCCCTGAAGCTTTTCTATATATAGCAACAGGATCAGAAGAATATTTACAAAGCATTTTACAAGATAATTTCAAAGGTAAATTCTGGCAGGTAAGTGTAAATGGAAGATTTTATGATACAGCTCTGGCATTTTTATCATTACAAGGCCAGAATTTAGAACAGGTTGATGCAACAAAAGATTATCTTTTAGATGGTAAAACTCAGAATTCTCAAGGATGTTGGAATAATGTTAAAGATACTGGTTTATTATTATATTCTGGATGGTCAACAAGCTCATCAAGTGAAAGACCTGAATGTAATTCAGACAGTGATTGTGAATTAGATAAACGTTGTTTAGGAGGGTTATGTAGATCAGGCAGTGATGATAGAGATTGTGAAACTTTTGGTAATTCTTGCGAACCGAGAATATCTTGTTTAGACTCAGGAGGATCTGTTCTTGAAGATTACATTGGATGTTCTGGAGCTACAATATGTTGTTCTGTTGAAGTTCAAGACATTTCATGCCAAGAGCAGTCAGGTTTTTTATGTGATTTTGATGAAGAATGCCCTCTTTCAGGAACAATAATGCAAAGTTCAGATTCTTCAATATGCTGTTCTACTCAATGTGTTTTAAAACCAACGCAGGAAAGATCTGCATGTGATCAGGCAGGCTATATATGTAAGACATCATGCAATGATGGAGAATCAGAAAGCAGTTTAACTTGTGAAAGCCAAAGTCAAATTTGCTGTACTCCTAAATCCAGTACTGGTAGTTCTGGAAGTTCATGGTGGATTTGGATACTTTTAATTTTGATAATATTAGTAATTGTTGCTATTATATTCAGAAATAGAATTAAGATGTTTATATTTAAGAGAAAATCAGGAGTTGGAAAAGGTCCAGCACCTAGAGAAACAAGACCTCCTTTCTTCCCTCCTGCCTCTCCGTCAAGGCATCCTGGAAACATGTTTGGTCGTCCAGTATTCCCAAGGCCTTCCCATCCTACTCAAAGACAATTCAGACCAGGAGCTGGTTCAAGCAATCCAGACAAAGATAAAGAATTTAATGAGACTCTCAGAAAGCTTAAGGAAATGAGTAAGTAATTAATTCTTAAATATTAATTAAATTTATTAACCTCTTTAATTTCTTAAATAAATGAAAAAGAGCGGGTTAATTTTGTTATTTTATTTTATTTTAATTATATCTATAACACTAGCTTCTGCTATTGAAATTAAACCCATTAAAACTGAATTTTCTAAAGGAGAAACATTTATGGCATCAATTGAAGGTAATGTTATATCAAATATTAAAAAAGAAGATATAGGATTTTATAAAAATAATGCACAATTACCCTTCACAACAGATATAGCAAAAATAAATAATTCTTATTTTTTATACGCAGTTCTCCCACATGAATCAATCAATTACACATTAATAATAAAAGATGTTTATTACACAGAGTTTAACCAATATAAAAAAGCAGATTTGGAGTTAAATTTTTCTATCTTAAATAAGACAGCTGATTTCAATGTAAATCCTGGCTTAGTTATATCAACAAAAGCTTTTGAAATATCTGCTTATAACAATCTTAATTCAGCCTTAAACTTAAATTATAATCTGTTAGGGTTAAATTCTACAAATATAAATATCCCCTCACAAACACAGAGAAAAATCCAAATTCCAATATCAGATATAAATTTTACTCAGACAACATATCTTGAAATTTCCTCACCCTCACAAACATATTTAATACCAGTATATATAATTAAAAATTCAACCAAACCAATTACAAATAATATAACAATGCTGGATCAGGAGAAAGTTTTATTCAAACAAAGCAGTATTTATATTCAATTAAACAAAGATGAATCTTATTTTGATTCATTAGAGGTCAAAAATAATGGTGATGAAGAAGTAAGGGATATAAATATTTCATTATCAGAATCTTTAAATGATTATTTATTTATTCCTCAGAATAAAATAGTTTTATTGGAAGCTGGAGAAAGTGTTGAAGTAAATTTTACTGCAAAATTCACAAAAACAGGGAATTTCAGTGGATATGTTTATCTTTCATACAACAATGAATCAGATATATTGGATTTGAATTTCATTATTGGAGAAAAAATAATATCCAATTCCTCTGTTCAGGGAAAAAAGTCATGTGAAGAGCTTAATGGTAAAAAATGTTCATCAACTCAGTTTTGCTCTGGCGGAGCAAATGTTAATTCATTAGAGGGTTTTTGTTGTCTTGGGACATGTACTGACTTTTCTTCAGGTTCAACAACATCAAATTCTAACTGGTGGGCAATAATCTCTGCTGTTATAATCTTAGGAATAATCGGAGCATTTCTTTATTTTAAGTATAAAAAACCAAAAAATTCAACAGATAAAATTTTAAAGTCAAAAGAAGATGATTTTTCAGAGAGATTTGAAACAAGTGGTAAGCTAAGCAAAATTTAATTTAATTTAATTTAATTTAATTTAATTTAATTTTAACTATTTTACTAAAAGTTTTTTCTTTGCGATTTTGCATCTTTACTACTCTCTTCAATCATTTTAGTTAGTTGTTCAGTAACATCTTCTATTTGAACATCTATGTTTTCAGGTATTTCTAAGTATTTTCTAGCATCAACACTTTGTTTTAGACTATTAGAATTATCATTTTCATCCTCTTTATACTCTATTAGAATATCAACACCTGTTTCAACAATATACTCTTCTAAAACTTTTTTAACTCTATTTGAAGCGCCTTCTAACAATCCCCAGTATTTTCCTGTTCCTTTATTAATTCTTTCTCTTTCAATTTCTTGATATTCTGGTGTTGCTTTTGATAGTTTAGAACGATCAAAAATTCTTGGATTTGAAGTTTCAACTTTGTTTGCTATAGAAAAATAATTTATTCCTGACTTTATTTTATATGTTTCTTGCTCAACTGAAGGTTTTTCATTAGTTGGAGTATAGCCCACACTTGCCTGAGTTGTAGTTACAGCAGTTGTACTATCAATTCCTCCAGCATTTCCATAAGCATATGGTGTTGTTAACATTGAACTTCCGACTAAAAATGCAGTTCCTATCATATTAACAATATTTTTTGTTGATTTCATTTTTCTTTTTTGACTTAAAATTTATGAAAATTAATTATAGTGCAAGAATTAATATAAATAATTTGTTATACTGTAAAATATATATTAGAATATATATGTTAGAGTGTAATGTTTGTATATAATTTACAAAATAAACCCTATTTTGACCTATTTACTTTAGTTTCTTAAGTTTTTATATTTTTCTCTAAAAATAATTACTTCTTTTTATTATTTTTTGACTTTTCCTTAGAACTTTTATCATCAACAATATTTATTTGTTTTCTGTCTTTGATAGCATCAACAATTTCTTTTAGTCTAGATTCTAAAATTTTATTATCCATTACCATCTTTTTGGCAATTTCATCATATTTATGAAGTCTTAGGTTAATTGCTGTAATAATCTCTGTTATTCTTTCATTCTTGAGAACTATTTCTTCAGGACTTATTATTTCAAAATTTGAAGGCATATAATTAAATGAGATATTAAGCAGATTTTCTAATGATTCAAATTCTGCCTCAACTTCAACAAAAGAAGTATATAATTTACTTTGAACATCGTCACTATTTTCTTTAAGCTCCTTTGGTTCATGTATTTTATGGTTTATTATCTTAACACCTTTCTCTTTTCCAGCCTTGTCAATAATATCTTTTAAAGCCTCAATTATGTGTTCTGGCGGTCTTCCAAGTATTTCTATGATAAAGTTTGCTAATATTGTTTTTTCTGCCATTGTTCTTTAATAAAATTTAATCCAGTATATAAAATTATAATTAAAAAAAATACTCCAAACAGATATAAGGAATATTCTTTAATTAACCAATTTTGTGATTTGTATACAGTTTCATAACTTGAATTTTCTTGCGTTTTTATATCTTGTGAATCTACAAAACTATATATTACATAACTATCAATTATTAAAATAATTAAAATTAAACTTAATAAAACTAAGATTAGTTTATTCATTTTACTAACTAGATATTAGCTGACCGATTCTCTTTCCTTTGGATTTAGCATCTTCTAAAGATATAGCCCAATTATTCCCTGTATCTCTTAATTTTGAAGGAGCCAAAAAAATCCAACCCTCTCTTAAGAATTTTATAGCTATAACTGGCTTTAAGCCCATAATTTCAGAAAATACAATAAAGTCACTCATCTGACTTTTGGAAATATACTGAATATTTTTTCTAGTTGACTTACATTCAATAGCCAGCTTCTTTCCTTTTTTACCTGCAATTAAATCACAAGGAGATTCTTCATTAACTCCTGATCCAGCTACTCTTGCAGCACGCCATCCATATCCTGAGAACATTTTCAATAACTCTCGTTCATTATTACTTCCCTTATGTTTATTTCCCATTTTTATTTTTTCTATATTTAAAATGTATAAAAATAACAGCAATTACACTTCCAATAGTATTAAAGACTAAATCCAAAGCAGTGTTATAATATCCTCCAACACCTGTTTCAGGTGCTACAACTACTGCAATAAACTCAACAATTTCATTTAATACTCCAGCTCCCATTGCAATTGCAACTAATAAAACATAAATGACTTTATAATTTGTCTTTTGGTTTAAATAAGGTTTTAATAAATGCCAAGCAACTAATGTTGTTACAGAAAAACCAAAAGCATGAACAAACTGATCAAACTTCAAAACATAAGTATCTCCAATATCAAATAAATGTATTAATTCAAGCCCGTAAAGTACATCTCCTCTAATAATTAGTCCTCCGCCAGACATGTGTAACAATCCCCATAAACTTAATCCCCAGAGTATTAAATAATTAAAATTTGTTTTTCTAAGTGTTAATCCTATAACTAAAAAAAAGAAAACCAATACTAAAACATACCATAAAAATTCGTAATTCTTTATACTAATATAGTAAACTGCAAAAGCTATTACATATGCTAAGTTAAACAATATAAGAAACCACTCACCTTTCTTTAACTTAATCATAAAAAGTTTAAGACATTTTATTTTATAAATCTACTTACCAATGTATCTATTGAAAATTAATCCAATTGCAATTATTATTAAGACTACTGGTATCCACGGAATACTTATAGTTATAAAATTCAACTCTGTTAAAAGCCAGATAATTCCAACAATTAACAA
>DATDSF010000039.1:0-23967 GCA_035291345.1 Candidatus Nanoarchaeia archaeon | reverse complement strand
TGTTTGATTAATAGTGATTGTGGATTTACAGGATTTACAGGCCAGGAATTCTGTTCACAAGATGATGTTTACAAAACTTATCAAACTTCTAGTTGTGTAAATCCTGGGACACTTGAGAGTAATTGTGTTGTTACACAAACTCCTAATAAATTAAATGAGTGTTCTGATTCTAACCCTAGTACAATAGATAGTTGTTCTAATGCTATTTGTATACATGACTTTGTGCAGTGTACAACTAACTCTCAGTGTAATGACAACAATCAGTATACTCAAGATAGTTGTATAAATCCTGGAACTACAAATAGTTATTGTCAAAATATACCAATAGCATGTTTCAATAATAATGATTGTAATGATAGTAACCCTCAGACAAATGATGTTTGTATAAATCCTGGAACTACAAATAGTTATTGTCAAAATAGTGTTTTGCAGTGTATAAATGACGGACAGTGTGGATCTCAGACTAGTCAGTTAATATGTTCTGGAAGCAGTGTTGTAAATAAGACAATAACTCCTAAATGTATAGGTAACAGCTGTACATCTCAGATAACAAATCAAACTGTTCAACAATGTGCTTATGGATGTTCAAACGGAGCTTGTATACAACCTCCTATAACTTGTTCGACTAACTCACAGTGTAATGATAATAATCAGAGAACAGTTGATGAGTGTGTAAATGCTGGAACTCCTCAGAGTTTCTGTAGAAATACAGAAGTAAACTGCCTTGAAAATCTTGATTGTGGAGTAACTGGATTTGTTGGAAATGAATTCTGTTCTAGTGAAGATGTTTACAAAAAATATCAGACTGCAACTTGTGAAAATCCTGGAACACTTGAAAGTAATTGTGTTGTTACACAGCAGTCTAAACTTGTAAATGAGTGTGATGATAATGATGCTCATACAATAGACAGCTGTCTTGAGGATGATAATACAGCTATTTGTGTTAATGAATTGTTAGAGTGTCTTGAGGATGAAGATTGTGGTGAAACAATAAGTGAATTTGTATGTATTGGTGATGCAAGATATAACAGAACTATAACTCCTGGCTGTTCAGGAGATAATGAATGTACGCTTGATATTGATAATGAGTTTATAGAAATCTGTGAATATGGATGTTATCTTGGTGAGTGTTTACCTCAAATAGTGTGTAATGCAGACAGTGATTGTGGAGAAGATAGTATTAGTGAAAATTATTGTGTTGAAACAGGAGTTTATCATAATATAATTGATTATACTTGTTTGAATCCTGGAACACCTCAGAGTTCTTGTAATATAAATGTTACAGAAGAACTTGTTGAAGAATGTAGTGAAATGTGTTTTGAAGGCTCTTGTGTAGATATAGCTTGTTTTACAGATAGTGATTGTAATGATGGTGAAAGATTAACTCTTGATTATTGTAGAAATCCTGGAACAGTTGATAGTTTCTGTGAAAATATTCCAATAATCTGTAAGAGAAATAGAGATTGTGATGATGGAAATGCAAGTACTCAAGATATATGTAGAAATCCTGGAACAGTTGATAGTTTCTGCAGACACAAGCCTATTGTATCTTGTGGAAATGGAATTGTTGACTCTGGAGAACAATGTGATGATGGTAATTTAGCAAGTGGAGATGGATGTTCATCTAGCTGTTTAGTTGAAACATGCGAGGAAATATGTGAAGCAAAGCCAATTGACTTTGACCTACAGATAGACAGAAGTCTTAGTACATTAATGCCTTTTGGATATTTAGGATATGCTGATCCAATACAGATATTTTTAATAACAGGTCCGCCAAAAATATGGGTTGAAAAAACAGCAGCTATAAAGTTTGTAGATGTTGCATTAAGAACAAATCCTAATAACAGAATAGGAATTAGTGCATTCTCTTCAAGTGTAACAAATGTAAGAGATCTGACAAATAATAGGCAGAATCTTAAAGAGGGAATCTGGACAATAAATGTATTTGGAACAACAGACTATTATGAATCAATAGTGTCTGGTGTTGATAAATTAAATAGCCAGAGTGGAAATAACAGACAAAAGATAATAATTTTTGTATCTGATGGACAGCCAAATGGTCTTCAAGGAATAGACAGAGCTATTGAAGCTGCAGAATATGCTAAATTACATAATGTAAAAATATACACTATAGGAGTAGATGGAATACTTCATGTTAATGCTCCTCTATTGATAAAAATGGCTAAAATCAGCGGAGGAAAGTATTACTTTGCAAGTTCATCAAGAGCTTTGATGGATATATATGAAAGATTTGGAGAAGAAACCTGTGAAGTAATCTGTGAGGCTTAATAATTTTTTATTTCATCAAGCCCAAGTAACAACAAAAAACTATTTTCTCGACGATAATAATGTTTAAATACTCTTTTTATTGATTTAATTCTTAAGTGACAAAAACAATTAATAAAATGTCATCACTATAAACCTTTACAAAAGGTTCCCAAAGACGAAAGAACCTTTACAAAAGGTTAAAAAAATAGAATTAAAATCTTAAACAAAATGAGAACAAAAAAAAGAACAGTTATTTTCTGCGCAACATTACTAATATTATCTGTTCTCTTAATTTCTGTTTCTGTAAGTGCACTTACTGCAAAAATAGGAAATGGAAGAATGATACTTAATACAGAAGTCGGAGAGAAAATAGAAAAATCCATTAGAGTTATTAATGATAATGATGTTTCTGTAAATATAACTTTATTTCCTTCTGGAGATCTTATGAATAATACAGATATTATCGACGATTCATTTATTCTACAGCCTGGTGAAGAGAAAAATGCCAGATTTACCGTATATTCTAATAGTATTGGAAGATATGAAACTAAAGTAAATGTCCAGTTTAATCCTACATATGAAAATGAAAATGGTGCTGGTCTTTCTTCACAAATAATTCTTAATGTATATGCGAAGGGAGAGCTTCCAAATACTGCAAATAATTTAAGGAATAGTAGTGAAAATGCGGGAGCTTATGTTCTTGGCGGTTTAGCATTGGTTTTGGTGATTGTTGCTATAACATTGCTGTATATATCTAGAAAAAAAAGAGTAAAAAATGGAGGTGAGTTTAGTAAACTTAAATTTAATGAGAAGCATAAATGAGAAAAATAGTTTTATTATGTCTGGCAATTATAACCTTAATTATATTTGTACAGGGTGTATATGCGGCTGATGTTGCTTATGTCGTAAAATCAAATAACAGAGTTAATACTGATATCACAAGTGTAATAACTGAATTAGGATATAGCTATAATGTTATTACAGAACTTCAGATAGGAAGCACTGATTTTTCCCAGTATAGATTAATACTTGTTGGAAATGATATTTTTCAAAATCCACACAGAATTCCTGTAAATGAACAAAACTCTTTGATAATCAACCAGTATCATTATTATAAAAAAGGGACTAGTGATTTTCAATGGGGATGGAGTAAAGAACAGTCAATTGTATCAAGAAGTTTCTTACAACTAAATAACAATAATAATTTACAAATAACTCAGAGTATTCCTAATCCATTTACAGCTTATAATGGTGGAGGAGTTAATGCTTATGTTCTTGGAGGAATAAAACCAACTGGAATTACATATGTTAGTTATTCTGGAAGTCTGAATAATAAAGATTACATAGTTGCATTTGCAGAGCCTGGAACAGTTATGTTAAATGGAAATACAACAAAGGGAAGAAGTTTATTCTTTGGTTTAACAGAGAGTGATTACTGGACTAGTGATACAAGAAAATTATTCAAAAACTCTCTGGAATGGTCTATAAAAGGGCAGGACAAGGATCTTGATGGATTTTTTGATAATGATTGTAATGATAATGATTCTTCTATAAACCCTAATGCAACAGAGATAGCATACAACAGAATTGATGAAAACTGCGATAAGTTTGATCTTGCAGATGTTGATGGAGATGGTTATTGTAAGTTAGGGTATTTGATTATGAATAAAACTCTTCAATGCCCTAATGAAGGAATAACTTCAAGTGGAAGTGACTGCGATGACAATAATCTTTCTATAAACAAAGGTTCATCTGATTTATTGAACAACTGCATTAATGATGCTCCAACACAGGTATCTAACATTAGTAATATAGAGTTTGAAGAAGATAGTTCAATTGAAATAAGCATTGACTCTATAAGAACACATTTCAGTGATCCTGAAACAAATAATAACTTGCTTAATGTAAGTATATCTAGAATTTCAGATAATAATATAACCGGAACTTTTAATTCAAGTACTGGACTTTTTATTTTTAATAGTTTAAGTGATTGGAATGGAGTGGCAGAATTAGTTTTTGTAGTCTCTGATGGGGAAAATTTGGTAGAGTCAAATAACATAACACTTAGAGTAATTCCGGTCAATGACAATCCAGTCTTGCAAGATATTGAAACCCAGTATATAATAGCAGGAAAAACTCTTATAATTGAAGCAAATGCGACAGATGTTGATGGGGATAATCTTAACTATGGTTTTTCTTCACCATTTAGTTCATCTGGTAATTCTACTGGATTGTGGGTTACTAATAACAGCGATATGGGAAATTATAATGTTATTATAAGTGTAAGTGATGGAAATGGAGGATATGATGAAAGAAATGTTGAAGTTATTGTTATGGCTAAAACACTTATTAATGAATTTGCACATTCATCAAACAGCGATTGGGTTGAACTTTACAATCCTGGAAATACTGTTGTAAAACTTAATGGATGTTTTTTAAACAATACACTAACAAGTTATGATATTCAAAATGGTACAAGTATAAGTCCTTACTCAGTTAGTGCATTTGATATAGATAATTTTATAGATGATAATGGAAGTATTTACCTTGTATGTAATGAAGAAGTAATAGACAGTATTGAATTTCAGAATCTTCCTGAAGATAATTCATTTGGAAGAATTTCTGATGGTTTTGATACAGATAGTGTAAGTGACTTTAAGATATATGATATACCTACTAAAAATCTTTCAAATTCAGCTGATATGATTTCCCCAATTATTAATCTAATAACAGAAAACAATCTTATTTTAAATCAGAGAGATGTTTATCTTGAGTTTAATGTAAGTGATAATTCTCAAAATATCAGTTGTGAGTTATATACTAATACTGAAAATAATAATTTTAATGTGTTAAAAGTATTTAATGAAATTATTGATGGAGGAATATTTAGTGGTAATTTTACAATAAACAATGTTCCTGACGGAGTATATTTATGGAATGTAAGATGTAATGATGGAACTAACTATGTATTTGCTCCTAATAATAAAACATTCAGTGTAAGTGCTCCTGATGCTCCAACACTTGATAATATAGGAAACAAAATAGTTATTGAGAATCAGACACTTGAATTTTCTTTAAGTGGAAATGATCCTGAGAATGATACAATTATTTTTAGTGCTGAAGGTTTGCCTTCTGGAGCTGTGTTTAATAGTAATACTTTCACATGGAAACCTGGATTTAACCAGAGTGGAAATTATATAGTAAGATTTATTGTAACAGACTCTACAAATCTTAGCGATAGTGAAGAGGTTTCTATAAATGTAGTTGATGTAAAGCTTCCTCCTGCATTCAATGATGTTCCATCTGGAAGCAAATGCTCTGTTAAAGATTCTAAAGTAAGCCTTGATATTGTAAAACCAAGTGTTTCAAGACTTAATCTTGGCGATGAATTTGAAACAAAAGTAAAAGTAAAAAATAATCTTGAAGATGATAGTGAGTTTAGTGTAAAAGTTTATTTATACGACTTAACCGAGGATAAGGTTGTTGAAGATGTTAATGGTAAATTAAATGTTGATAGTGGAGATAGTGGAGATATAAGTCTAACTATGAAAGTTCCGGTAGATATTGAAAATCCAGATAATAATTTTGCAATATATGTATATGCCGAGTCTGATGAAAATAACTGCAATACAGCATATAAGGAAATAAAGATTGAAAGAGAAAAAGAAAGATTAAATATTGCCAAATTGGAAGTTGTACCTGATGAACAAAATCCAGGAGAAGCAATAACTCTTAAAGTAAGGGTTGAAAATCTTGGAACAAATGATCAGGATGCTTATATTGAAATAAAAAATTCTGAACTTGGAATTAATATAAAATCTGATGAATTTGAAATTGAAAAAGCCGGAGAAAAAGACAGAATTACTAAAAGTTTTAATTTTTTAGTACCTGGAAATATAACTAATGGAGAATATACTTTAGTAGCTAAAGTATACTATAATGGAAATGTTGCTGAAAGCTCTAAAAAATTAACTATAAGTTCTGCTGTTAATACAGGTAATTCTGGAAATATTATAGAAAATACAGGAAATACAATAACATATAGTATTGAAAGTAATAGCAATGCTGATATAAACACTAAAACATATAGCAATAGCAATGTTAATAGTATTGGAAATACAATAACATATAGTGTTGAAGAAAATGAAGAATTTGTTTTTGAAAACACAGAACCAGTTATTGTTTCTGTTCAGAAAATAAAGCTTGACAATGGAAAGGTATTGAGAGTTTATGATGAATATCTAGATAGTGAAGAAAGAAGAGTAAATGATAGTTTTATGGAAAGTGCAAAAGAATATACAAAAGACCCTGTGACCAAGTCCCTTTTATATGTGCTTAATGCATTATTTATAATAGGTATAATAATATTCATAAGCTGCATAATTTATGTAATAACTGTAAGATACAGATAATCAGCCAAACCAAACCTTTATAAGTAAATTATTTCTTGATTTTATGTAGACTAGGCCGGCACGTTAGCTCTGTGCCATCTGCTCGCGAGCTTCAAGCAGGCTGCAAGGAGGCGAGTGACTCAAAAGTTATTGGGTCTTTACTCGGACGTTGACGTTTTGTCCTGTTCGATCGTGCTCCTGCAAATCGGGTCAGATCTTGATCGAAGCAGCCCTAACCAGGAAACATGGTGCTTATAGGGTAGCAAAGCTGA
Organism: Candidatus Nanoarchaeia archaeon; assembly: GCA_035291345.1. Classification (GTDB taxonomy): domain Archaea; phylum Nanobdellota; class Nanobdellia; order Pacearchaeales; family GW2011-AR1; genus JACPLR01. Next base: position 17,036 of record DATDSF010000039.1, on the reverse strand, counting down.
GAAAGAGTAGAGGAAGCTTGATAAGTTTTGATAAGCAAACCTCCGAGTCTACACTGATTTTATAGAAAATAATTAATACCTTATTTTTCTCATAAATCAATGAAATACATCTTTATTATTGGTGGAACAGGTATTTTAGGTAAAGCAATTATTTATGAAGCTTTAAAGGAAGATTATCAGGTTATAGTTATTGGATTAGAAAAAGATTCTTCTATACCTAAAAAAGTAACTCAAATAATTGCTGATAGAAAAGATAAAATTAATTTTACAAAAAAAGTTGAAAATATAAACAATATTGATATTTTAGTTGATGTAGCTGATTTTAGCAAAGAAGATGCTGAACAAACATATAATTTATTTAAAGGCAAAGTTAAACATTTCTTTATTCTTAGCACTACATTAGTTTATGACAGAAGTAAACCATATGATAAAGCAATTCCTTCAAACTATGCTTTGGCTAAAGTTGGAGAGCTTGGAGGGTATGTTGATCGTAAATTAGAAATAGAAAGATTTTGGAGAAATAAACATGATGTAAATTGGACTATCCTTAGACCATATCATATTGTTAGTCCTCATGATTCACTTCTTGGATGCATTCCAGACCATAATAGAGATCCTCTCCTAATAAAGAGAATATTAAGTGAGGAACCTATTGTACTTTGTGATGGAGGAAATGTAAAATTTAATTTTGTTGATGCGAGAAATATAGCTAAAGTTATTCTAAAATCTTCTGAAAATAAAAAAGCATTTGGAAAATCGTATAATGTAGTTAACCCTAAACCTATTCTAGCTAAAGAATATTATGAAATAATTGGTAAAGAGCTAGGTAAAAAAATAAACATAAAAAATAAACCCATTGAAAAAGTATGGGCTGAGAATAAAGGTTGGCAGTTGACAACTCTACCACATGTATATGATGTATCTGATTTGAAAAAAGATATTGGATTTATCCCAAATATATCTATTGAACAATCCTTAAAAGAAGCTATTAAAAATTATAAACCGGTTAACAAAGCTATTTCTGAAATTGAGGTTCATAAAAGAATGACTTTGATGCCTCGCCCTAAACCTATTAAATGGCTTTTTAGAGAAAGAATAAGAAAGGGCAAATTTTATACTGAAGAAGAAGCTAAAAAGATATTGGGAATTTAGTAAGTTTTATGATAAGTAAATATATTTAAATTGAATTTTTCTCTATATGTTATGAATAAAAGAGGGCAGTTTTATATTATAGCAGCTGTTGTAATTATTGTGGCTTTGTTTGGAATAGCTGCTGTGACAAATTATGTTGTAACAAAACCAAATCAGATCAGACAGGTTGAACTCTCTAAACAGCTTAATCTTGAAAGTGAATCTGTAATAAATTATGGGATTTTCAATGGAAGTGACTTAGATCCACTGCTTTTTAATTTTACATCACAATATGCAGAGTATTTAAGTTCTGAAACAGAAAATGATATTTATTTTGTTTATGGAGATCATAAAAACATATATTACTACGCCTACCAAAGAAACTCTACTGGAGGGGTTGATCTTACCTTGGGAGGATCTCCAATAAATATTCCTATTCAAGGAAATGTTGCATCTAAAAATATAACTGAAATAACCGGAGAGGTTATTAAAATTACCGTTGCTGGCAAGGACTATGAATTTAAACTAAACCAGGGGCAGAATTTCTTCTTCCTGATAAGGTCTCCACAAAATGAATAAATTTAAAATGAAACATAATAAAAATAAGAAAGGGCTAAGTGAGATAATTGCATATACTTTATTGATTCTTATTGCTGTTGCAATTGCAGGAGCTATATATGCATGGCTCCAGATACAACTTCCTAAAGAAAGACTTGAATGTCCTGAAGGAGTTTCTGTTTCAATAAGCTCTTATTCATGTGATGATTCTGAAGGTATTATAAATATCACATTCAAAAACAAGGGATTGTTTAATTTAGATGGTGCTAATGTTTTAATTTCAAGTGATAGTAATGTGCCTTCCAAACCAATAATAGCTTTATCGGAAATAGGACAGAGTATACAGGAAGAGGGATTTGTCTATTTTAATCCATCATTGCTTTCAGGGGGAGAATATTATGAGGTTTTTGACTATTCTGAATTTGGAACTATTACTGAAATTCAGGTGCTTCCATTTGTCTTCAGAAAAAGTATTGGAAATGATGATATTAAATTAGTTCTCTGTAAAGATGCTATTATAAAACAAAAAATAACATGCAACGCCTAAATATAAGTAAATAATCAATATCTTTCCCTACCTTAGGTTTTTAATTTACATCATAAGGTAATTACATAAAATGATCAATTTTACAAAACTGGAGTTTACATTACCAAGATAAAAAGATATTTAAAGATAAATTCCATGTTTATTTAAATGGTTAATAAAAAGAATAAAAGAGGTATATCTCCTGTTATTGCTACTGTATTATTAATTGCCATTGTTGTTATACTTGGATTTATTATTTTCTTATGGGCTAATAGTGTTATAAGAGAGGATATTCAGAAATTTGGAGAGCCTATCCAAAATTCCTGCAGTGATGTAGAATTGAGTGCTAGTTCTCTAGGAAATTCTCTTGTTTTAACAAATAACGGAGACAGAGTTCCAGTATATAATGTTGCATTGCACATAGATGAAGGAGGAGATATTGTCGTTGAAGAGTATGCAGGAGAGTTAAATATTGCTCCTGGAAGATCAAAAACACTTGATATATCTGGATATGGAAATGTTGTTGCTGTAAGTCCTGTTCTTAAAGGTACAAAAGGCGGATCTGAAGAAAGCTATGTATGTGATGACAAAATAGAGCTTTTTTAATATAATTTAAATACTTTAATTTATATTTAATTTTATGATTGGAAAAAGAGGGCTTTCAGAAATTATAGTTACTATTCTTTTAATATTATTATCTGTTGTTGCCGTTACTATCTTGGCTGTATTCCTTATACCTTTTGTAAGAGATAATCTGGAAAAAGAGGGAGATTGCTTAGACGTTCTTAATAAAATAGAAATTGTTTACGAGAGTTCATGTTATAGTCAAACTAATACATCTGTCAGAGTTAAATTCAAAAATATAAATGTTTCAGAGATTTATATTGTTTTGGAAAATGAAACAACTTCTGAAAATTATAGGTTGAAGGGCGGAGAAAGCTATAGTTATATTTTATCTGGAGTTGTTTTAATGCCAAGTCCAAATGGTGGAGAAAGAAGCTATATCTTTAACCTGCCATACAAAGAAGCAAGTGTCGGAGCTGTAACAAAATCAGGTGTTTGTGATATATCTGATGTTGAAAAATTAAATGAGTGTAAAAATTAATTATATAAAATGAGATTAATAAAAAGAAAAATGAACAGATTAGGACAAATATGGGTTGAAACAGTTATATACACATTAATTGGGCTTGTTTTACTTGGAATTTTGCTTGCATTTGCTGTTCCAGAAATACAGAAACAGAAAGACAAGGCAGTTATTGGAAATACAATAAATGCTATGAATGAACTTGATAATAATATTGTAGATGTAAGAAGAAATGGTCCTGGAAATGTCAGAGAAATGAGTTTTCTTATAAATAGAGGAAGTTTAATTATTGATAGTGGTGGGGATAAACTTTCTTTTATAATTGATGACAGTGAGTTTGTTTACAGCGAGGTTGGAAGAGATGTTCTTCTTTCAGGCACTAATTTAAAGGTCTTAACAGAAGAAAATGGTAAAAAATACAGAGTTAGTTTAATTCTTGATTACAGAAGCGGAACAAGAACAAATATAACTTTTGACGGAAATGATAATGAAAAGAGTTTAACTCCTGCTTCTATAAGCTATAATTTAATTATTGAAAATTTTGGAAGAGGAGATATAAATGATGAAAATAGTTTTGTTAATGTGGATATAAGTGAAGAATAATAAATCTGCTTATTTTAATCAATTAATTTTTGATTATATATTTCATTACTTTTTACTACATCTCCCTAAAGTTTTAAATAGATAATTTGTTTTAATAAATAATATTAAAGAGGTTATTTGAAAGGTTATGGCATCAAGCATTATTATAGAAAGTAATACATCTGTACCTCCTCTCCCAAATATAAAAGATAAGACAAAAGTTGATGTAAGATATGCTGTTACAAGTCCTTATGCTACTATTCACATATTCTGGGACAGTAAGGAATTTGAGTTAAAATACGAAGTTGAGGAGCCTATACTCAGTGATTATGAAAAAACAACTTTAGAGAATATAGAAGAGGGTATGAGGGAACTGATAAATCTGAATGTTGTTGTTGAAAAAACAAGAGAAGCTATTCTTGAGTATATAGATAAGACTGCTAAACTATTAATCCACGAACTTAACTTAAAGGTTTCTGAAGACTCATATGAAAAAATATTTTATTATTTATATAGGGATTTTGTCGGCTTGAATGAGATTGATCCTTTGATAAATGATTATTTTATTGAAGATATTGAGTGTAATGGTGTAGATTCTCCAGTGTATATTGTACATAGAATTTACAGAAATATAAAAACAAATATTTCTTTTAATGATATAGAAAAGCTTGCAAGTTTTGTTGAGAAAATTTCCCAGAGAGCAGGGAGATATATAAGTTATGCATCTCCTATTTTAGACGGAAGCCTTCCTGATGGATCAAGAGTTAATGCAACATATACAAAAGACATTTCGAGCAAAGGACCTACTTTTACAATAAGGAAATTTACAAGTCTTCCGTGGACGCCTATACAATTAATTTCATTTAATACTTTAAGCCCTGAAATGCTTGCTTATTTCTGGATATTAATACAGTATAAAGCAAATATTTTAATTTCTGGAGGAACATCTTCTGGGAAAACTACTTTGCTTAACGCTGTTTCGTTCTTTATACCTCCTGAAGCAAGAGTTGTAAGTATTGAAGACACAAGAGAATTAAATTTACCCAGAGAAAACTGGCTACCAAGTGTTTCAAGAAGTGCTATTGGAATTGGAACTATAGGAGAGGTAGACTTGTTTAAATTATTAAAAAATTCATTCAGGCAAAACCCTGATTATGTTATAGTTGGAGAGGTAAGAGGCCAGGAAGCATTTGTATTATTCCAGGGAATGGCGTCGGGACATGCATCTTTGAGTACTATACATGCAGATTCTGTAGATACTGTTATTAAAAGACTTGAAACTCCTCCTATTGAATTATCTCCTACTTTAATCAATACACTTGATGCAGTTGCCATTATGAATCATGCAATTGTTAAAAAAGAGCAGACAAGAAGGCTTTCATCTATTGTTGAAATTATTAATGTTAATCCAAGCGGAATAGCTATTACAAATACACCATTTGTATGGAATCCTTCAGATGATAAATTTTACTTTAAGAAAGACAGCAAGGTTTTTGAAAAGATCAAAAGAAGATACGGCCTAACAGACCAATACTTACAACAAGAGTTTATGTTAAGATCAAGACTTTTGTATGAGATGTATAAAAGAAAAATATATGATTTCTACGATATTCAGAAAACAGTCAATGAGTATTATAAAAACCCAAACAATGTCCTCAGCAGATTTGGAATAAACCCTTTCCATGAACCATCTTCAGGAAATCCAAACCAAAACCCTCAGAAAAGAATGTATAGAAATTAAATTTAGTAGTGGTGAAAATACTGAATTGGAATTATATACTTTTTGAATTTATTTTCAAGTTTCTTAAGAGTAGGCTTGCAAGCTTGTAAAAATAAAGGATTGTATAGGTCTATTTGAGAATATCGCCTGTCCCCGTTACTTAAACATATTTCTGCCAACTTATCATGTTTTTCTAATGTTGTATTTTTTATTTTGAACCCTAAAAATCTTACTTCTGTAGGAACCTCTGTTACTTGATTAATTGAACCTTTTATCCATGAAGCGGAATCAGTAGAATAATTACTAGATTCTTTAAAATGGTTCTGTGGAAATTCTGTATTTAATGTATCTAATAGTGATCTAAAATACTCCTTTGCTATAACAATTATTGTTGGTCTTGACCCAATAGATTCAAGACTTGCTTCTATTTCTTCTTTACTAGGATATCTTGCTAAAGCCCTTGTAATATATTTTGGATCAATCCCTAGAGTGTTTGCATTATCAAAAAGTGCTTGTATAGGAATTCCATGTTGTTCTATGTCGAGAATTTCACCTCTTGAAAGAAGAGCATCAAGCCGAGATTTATCAGTTCTTTGATGGTCTATTGTCTGTAAAGCATCTGCAAATGTAGTGACCTCTACAAATTCTGTAGGAGTTAACATTCTTTTTGAAATTGCTAGTGCTTGTTTATTAGTGTTTCTTTTCATTTTATATTCTCAGAAAAAATCTCTGAGGCTAACCCTCTTAAAATACCATAAATGTTTGTGTTTAAAAACTTATCGTATTTAAGTTTGACAAGATAAAAAAGATATAAAAACTGGTATTTCCTCTTTATAATATGTTAAAAAAAGAGGATTTGCAGATTTTAAAACAGCTAATTCTTGCTCTTGATGAAGCTGGAGAAGTCTTGGAAAAATCATATCTTAGAAAAGATCTTGAGAATTTTGAGAAGACAAAAAAATACATTCTTGAGGCAAAATCTAAAATTGATTTTTTAACTGATGGGGAAAGATGAGCCTTGAATTACTTAAATCAAATATAAAAAGAGAAAGAGAACTTATTACTCAAATAGAGTTTTTATTTGAAAAATTTAACAGCGTTCCTGAGAGAGATATTAAAACCAAGAAGGACTACAATACTGCTGTAAATTCAAAGCTTAGGCAGATTAATATATTGAACAAATCCATTCCAGATCTTATTTCAGGAATATCTCTTATTAAAAAAATTCCAAATTCTGAAATTGATAGAAATTTAAAAACTCCAGTCAATAAAAACCTTATAAGCCTAAAACATAATTCTGAAGGTCAGGAAAAAATAATAGGTATTGATAAAAAAGACAAAAAAATCTACCTGGATGAATTGCGTATCTCTGATTTATATTTGAAAAGAGTTGGAAAAAATGATGGTGAAATCTCTGAAAAAGTAAATAATTTCAAGAAACCAAATGTTTATGTCATAATATCAAATAAACTTTTCTCAAAAATTTCAAACAGGCTTATTGAAAAGGGATATTTCAAGAAATTAAAAATTTCTTTAAGAAGGGCTGACTTTACTATGCTTGTAAGCAGTTATATCTCTGTAATACTTTTTACAACTCTACTGAGTATATTTGTATCTTTGGCAGTAACTTTATTTTTTATGTTTTTTGGTTTAACTATCGATGTCCCATTTATTTTTCTTCTGGAAACTGGTTTTATTGAAAGACTGAAATATATATGGATATTCCCTACTATACCAATTATAACCTTTTTTTCAATGTACCTATATCCCTATGTTGAAAAATCTTCTATAGAGCAGAGTCTTGACTATGAATTACCTTTTGCAACAATACAGATGGCTGCCATAGCAAGTTCTGATATAGAACCAAGCAATATATTCAGAATAATTGCTCTGGGAAAAGAATATCCTTACATAAAACGTGAGGCAAAGAAACTTATGAATCAGATAAATCTTTATGGATATGATCTTGTAACAGCCATAAGGAATGTGTCTATTTCAAGTTCAAGCAAGAACTGGGGAGATTTGTTGAATGGGATTTCAACAACAATAAGGTCTGGGGGAGATTTGTCAAAATATCTTGGAAAAAAATCTGAAGGCTTAATGTTTGAATACCAGCTTAAAAGAGAAAAGGCAATTAAATCTGCAGAGACATTTATGGATATCTACATAAGTGTGGTAATAGCTGCTCCAATGCTAATGATGATGCTTTTAATAATGATAAGTATAAGTCAGATAGGGCTTAATCTTTCAATCTATGTTCTGGCAATTCTTGTAATTGTTGTTGTTGCAATGATTAATGTTATATTTTTAGTATTTTTACATCTAAATCAGAGGAGAATATAAATAGGAGGTAAAAAAGTTAATACAGACTTGATGAAAAATATTTAATATAGATAAAATTCATTAAACATGAAAAATGGTAAATAAAAGAGGATTAATTGTAAGCATTATCGGAGGGTTGTTCTTAATTGGGATTTCTTTTTTCTTTTTAGGCAATATGAAGCTATTTTTCTTTTTAATTGGAATTGGAGTTTTAGTTATGTTTATACCTTTTGTTGTTTCATCAATATTAGACACAAGAATAGAAAGAGAGAAAGATGATATGTTTTTGGAATTTACAAGAACGTTGGTTCAGAATGTTGAATCAGGAACTCCTGTAAGCAGAAGTATAGTTAATATGAAGTCTAAAAATTTTGGGAGTTTAAGTCCACATATAGAAAAGCTTGCAAACCAGATAGAACTTGGAATTCCTGTTAAAGATGCTTTAGAAACTTTTGCAAGAGATACAAAAAGCAAGACAATAATAAGAGCTATAACACTAATAAGAGAAGCTGAGAAAACAGGAGGAAATATAATCAGTGTATTGGATTCTGTGGCAAGATCAACAAGCCAGATAGAAAAATTGAAAGCTGAAAGAAGATCTGCAATTTCAGCTATTGTTCTTGAGGGATATATTATATTTATTGTTTTTATTGTAATAATGATTGTTATGGATGTTCAGATAATTCCACTAACAGCGAGCATATCATCAATATCAACAGGAACCCAGAGTATTCCAGGTTCAAGTGTTGTTGGCAGTAGTAGCGAAGAATTTGATGTAAATAGTTTCTCCACATCATTTTTAGCTCTTCTTATAACTCAAGGATTTTTTGCAGGACTTATAATAGGAAAATTATCTGAAGGAAAAATAAAAGCAGGGATAAAACACTCTTTTATACTTGTTTCTATAGCATTTTTACTTTCTACATTGGCAAATATACTGCTCAAATAAAATTATATTTTAAAAATATATGATCAAATAAATTAAAATAAAAAATGGAATTAAAAAAAATAAAGTCAAGAAAGGGAATTGGGCATGTTGAATTTATAATCTCCTTTGTTATATTTGTAAGCTTTGTGCTTATCATATTTGTAATTTTTAATCCTTTTAAAAAACCTGCAAATACAAGCTTAGTTGACAGTGTTTATTTTAATCTTGAAGAAAATTTAACATCTGTACTGTCAAGTGTTTCTATAAATGTTAATACAGGAAATATACCTCCAGGAACTAATTGCCTTGAAATAGATTATCTTCCTGAGATGAATTGTGGAGGTGTTGAGGGAAGAAATTTAATTGTAAAAAATCTTTCAGGAGATATTATCGGAAGTTCCTTAAATGATGCTCAGAATCCAACATTAATAAGATTTTCATATTCTCGAGGAAATGGTTTTTATACTTTCTACTGTTCTGATGAATTAAAATTAATATCCAACAGTTTTACAGTATGCACAGATATTGATGTTGATGATGATTATCAACTAGGGATAATCAGGGAAAGAAAAGTCTGGTCTGAAAAAAGACTGAATTCATTTGAACAACAGTACAATTCAAACTATGAGGAAATTAAGAAAAAAGTCATCTCTGAGGGAAATGATTTTGGATTTTTAGTAACTGACCTTGATAATGTTGTTGATATAAATGCCACATCTCAAAGACCTTCAAGAGGAAATATCTTTGCAAAAACCTTTCCAATTGATACTATAAATGAAAATGCTGAAATTCAAAAGCATACTATAATTGTTTTAATGTGGTAGAGTAAGATTCTATTAATATTTTAATTCCCCAGAATTTAAATACTTTAATTTACATTTAGATTTATGAGAGGGAAAAGAGGTATAATGAGGATAATTGAAGCATTTATTGCTGTTATGCTTATTGCAGGATTTATGCTTGTACTTTATTATACTAAGATGAATGTGCCTGATGAACGTGAGGGCATTATTCAGCTTGAAAGAATTATTCTTGAGAAGATTGCAAGTGAAGAAAACTTGAGGCAGGCTGTTCTTGATGGATATCCAGACACTTCTGCTGGCAAGAGTAATAGAACACTAATTGAAAATGAGATAAAATCATTACTTCCAACAAATTATAATTTTACATTTAATATCTGTGATTTAAATGAAGTATGTGGGCTAAAAGAAAATAGGGAGTATTACACAAGTAATCAGATTTTTTCAGAAGAAGTATCTGTTAGCTCTACATTATTCACTTATATTGGTCCTAAAAAACTCAGATTATTTGTCTGGGAAACTGAATAGAATTAATTGTACTCTTAATTAGAAGAAGGTTTATAAATTACATTTCCATAAGATTATTAAATTAATTCAATAAAAGGAGGTTGAAATGGCATCAAAAAATGTTGTTGATTGGATTGCTTTAGTCTTAGTGATCATCGGTGGATTGAACTGGGGACTAGTAGCAATCAATTCTAGCTGGGATGTAGTCGCTATGATAGGCGGTGGAATGAGTGGAATTTTAGCTAGAATAGTTTATGCATTAGTAGGATTGGCTGCTTTGTGGACAATCTATTACTTATTCAAGAAGTAAATTAGTTATTTTTACTTTTTTTCTTTTTCTCTTTATTTTTATTTTAATTTTAACATAAGCTGGAAGTGTAATTTTTAAATAAGCTTACTAATAGCAAGAAATATAAAACAAATTACTCTAGATTATTATGATTAAACTAAAATCTAATAAAAATATACAATTTTTAAAGCATACAGCTGATGTTAAATTCAGGGTTAGAGGAAAAACATTAAACTCTTGTTTTGAAAATGCTTCTTTGGCTATGTTTAAAAGTATGTATGATGGAAAAGTTAAATCCAAAATTAAAAAAAATATTGCTGTTAAGGGGAATGATCTGGAATCTTTAATGTATAATTTTCTTGATGAACTTTTATTTGTTTTTGATACCAGAGATTTTATTTTATCAAAAATAAAAGTTAAAATAAATAAATCTGATGAAAAAACAGAAGGATTAGAATTAAATGCTAAATTAGATGGAGACAATGTTAAGACTTATGAAATTGGGCTAATAGTTAAGGCTGTAACATACAACTCTATGTTTATAAAAAAATCTAAAGATTATTGGGTAGCAGAAGTTGTTTTAGATGTATAATTCTACTATAATGGATAAAAGATAAATTTATAAATAAAAAATACTCTTAATAATGAGAGAGAACAAAGATGAGGTGGACTAAAAGTTTAATGTTAGTTTTGGCAATTACTATTGCTTTAAGTATCAGTGTTTATGCACTTTCATTAAATGATTTATTTCCAAAAGATAAAGTTCCATTATTCAGTCCTGAAAGCTGTGAGCCTGGACAAACTATTATGACTATTAGTAACACACAAAATGCACATTCTGGTTTATGGAATGCTGGTTATCCTATAAAAGTCTGTTATTCTGATATATTTGGGCAAAATTATGTTCCTGAAACTGGTAAAGATCCTCATTCATGTAAAGATGGTAATATAAATAGATTAATTAAATTAAGTGGGGAGAGAAATGCTCATGCTTCAAAAAGTTCAGGAATTGATCCAGGATTTAATATAGGTGTTTGCTTTGGAGATCTTTTCTGCAAGACAACAACTGAAGATTGTTCTGGAGATTATAAATTAGTTGTTTCTCTTTCAGATGAGAAAAATGCTCATGTATCTTCTAATAATTCTTATCCTCTTAATGTATGCTGTATAAATAATGTTACAGGTGTTGATTTTGAACCTGTGTTAAGTATTATCAAACCTGAAAAGTCTAATAATTTTATGGCGTGGAAAAAATTCTCTGTTAACCAGACAATAGGTTTTGAACAGATAAGTTTTGCAGTAGTTGACTGGAATGTCAGATGGAATTTCGGAGATGCAAGATCCAGAATAATGAGCAATTGTAAGACTGAAAATTGTAACACTACTGACTTATATCATGAACAGGCTCATTATACAATAAGTGCATTTGCAAAAGAAAGAACTGGATTAAATAGAAGTTCTCCTACAGATCACACAGATATTCTTGTTTATAAAGAAGGAATAAATGTGTTTGCAATCATTACAGAACCATCATTTAATCAGACAATTAGTGGAGGGTCAAGCGTAAGGTTCAATGGCAGAGACAGCTTTGTTGCTCAGTGTTTTGTAAATTCTGGTTCATTACCTAATGGAGTTTTAAACTACAGTGTTGGAAATGGAGATAATATATTACATTGTTATAACTTTGCCAAGCCAGGAACTAGTGGACTTGGAAGTAATCATAATTTCTGGTTTGAATGGACATTTGATGCTAATACACCCTATGAATCAAAAATAAATGGAACATGGAATAACAATTATAATTCAATAGTTGAGTTTAATAGAACTTTTGTTGAAGAAGGTCAGCACTTCGCATCCCTAAGAGTAGGTTATGAAGCTCTATAATATTTTATAAGAGGAAAATTAGATGATAAAAAAAAATGGTGAGAATTATATTTTAGATTTTAAGAAGATTTTATTAATTGGTATAATTTTATCTGTTTTTCCTGTTGTACTTGCAATAACATGGTCTGGTGATACTGGAACTGTATTTAATACAGGTGCAGGAGTTCTTTGTGTTATTAATTCTTCAGGAAATTTCTGGACTCAGGGAGATAATATTATAAATTCGTCCAATAACTGCTATGTTTCAAATGGAGTAAATTCTCAGGGAAATCCCCAAACCACCTGTTGTTCAGCAGGATACAGCTGTAATCAGACTTCAAATGCCTGTCAATTCATTAATACTGTAAATTCATGTGATGATTACAATACTGAAAGTGAATGTAGTAGTTATAATTTAAACTTAATTAAAGATTCTATTGAAGAAAATTCTGGATTAAATGTAGGAAATTTCTGTGACCAGGAATATGTTAATCTGAATACCTGCAAATATTATGGTGGATGTGGGTGTAAATGGAAAAACAACGAATGTATTGATAGTTATATAAGTGATGATCCATGTGATGATTCTGGTGGAAATATAAGAAGATGTGAAATAACAAAGAATGAGGTTATAGACAAATGCAGTGAACCTGAAAATTCATTAGTCTTATCATGGGAAAGAAAACTTTTTTACACAAATGGGAGCTTAGCTCCTCAGCAAACATGGTGTACATCAGGAAGCAAGGAATTTCCGTGCCCTGAACAGAGATCATTGCCTTTCTTTAATGCATTGAATCTAGCTGTTACATCTTTGCTTATATCAATGATATATTTGTTTTTTATAAGAAAAAAGGAAGAAATATAATAACATTTTCTGATAAAGCTAAAATTAAAGGTTGATGAACAGGCAATAAATCAACTCTATCTTCCTGAATAATCATTATAAATATTTATACTCTTGAATAGCAAACAATATAAATTAAGTTTTACAAACTCTATTATGGGTAAATTAAAGAAAACTTCTGAAAATATTTATATTTTAGATAAAGAAGGAAATATGAATGTTCCTGTTGTAATTTATGCTTCTGAAAAGCTATTGAAAGATATGGAAAAAGATAAGTGTATTGAACAAATGAAAAATGTTTCTATGCTACCTGGAATTGAAAAATATTCAATTGTATTGCCTGATGCTCACCAAGGTTATGGATTTTCTATTGGAGGAGTGGCTGCATTTGACCTTGATAAAGGAATTATAAGTCCTGGTGGAATTGGGTATGATATTAACTGTTCTGTAAGATTGCTAAGAACAAACTTAACAAGAAAAGATATTCTTGGAAAGGAAAATTTTCTTTCTAAACAATTGTATAAATCTATACCATCAGGTGTTGGGAAAGGGACTAAAATTAAAATTGATAAGGAAGATTTAAAAGAAATAATGAAAAAGGGTGCTAAGTGGGCTGTTGAAAAGGGTTATGGAGTTAAGGAAGATTATGAATTTTCAGAAGAGTCTGGATGTATGAAAGATGCTGATCCTAGTTTTGTTTCTTCCAGAGCTTTAGAAAGAGGAGTAAATCAGCTTGGCAGTATTGGGAGTGGAAATCATTTTTTAGAGTTGCAATTTGTTGAAGAAATATTTGATAAAAAAACATCAGAGGTTTTTGGTTTGGAAAAAGATCAGATAGTTGTTATGATACACTGTGGATCAAGAGGATTAGGACATCAAATTGCTTCTGATTATATTAAGGCAATGGAAGATGAATATGGATTTAAAGACCTTCCTGACAGACAGCTGATAAATGCTCCAATTAATTCAAAACTTGGAAAAGAATACTACAAAGCAATGTGTTCTGCTGCAAATTTTGCATTCTGTAACAAGCAGATATTAACATATTTAGTAAGAGAGATACTTTCTGGAATATTTCCAAATTTCAAAGCAGATGTTGTTTATGATGTTTGCCATAATATTGGAAAGTTTGAGGAACATTATACTAATGTAGATGGAAAAGATGTTAAGAAAAAATTATTTGTACATAGAAAGGGAGCAACAAGAAGCTTTGGGATAGGTAAAAAAGAACTCCCATTAAAATATAGGGATATCGGACAGCCAATATTAATACCTGGAAGTATGGGGACAAGTTCTTATGTCTTAGTTGGAAATAATAAAGCTGAAAAGTTAACTTTCAGTTCAACTGCTCATGGAGCTGGAAGAGTTATGAGCAGAAGTGAAGCAATAAGAAAATTAAAAAGTGAAAACATAAAAAAAGATATGGAAGATAAAAATATTTCTGTAACAGCTGGAAGCTGGAAATCACTAGTTGAAGAAGCTTCTGAAGTCTATAAAAATGTTGACGAGGTTGTTAGAGTTAGTGATGATTTAGGGATTGGCAATATTGTTGCTAAATTAAAACCAATGGTTGTGATAAAAGGATAGATGAAACTATTTATCTATACTCTGGTTACTTGGGCAAAAATTGTATTTATGAACTTGGTAGATATTCAATGTTGAATAATCTTTGAGAATATCATTAAATTTGTTTTTTATATCCATAATAATCTCTCTAAATTTATCTGCACTCGCAACTTCTAAATCTATTTCAAATTCCCAAGGACCTAAGGACTTAACAATATAAACTATATTCTTATTAATTCTGCAATACTCTTTGAGTGCGATCTCTCTTTCTTCAGAAATATTTCTAAGACCAATTAATACTTTATAGTGTAAATAAGGATATTTAGATTCATTTGGAACTATATTATAATGTCTTATTATTCCTGATTTTTCCATTTTCTTAATTCTCTCTGTGATAGCATCTACACTAAGATTTATGCTACTCGAAATATTAACTGTATTAATTCTTGAGTTTTTACCTAGAAATACTAAAATCTTCCAGTCAGTCTTATCCATTTTAGCAGGTTTTGGTACAGCACCAAAAAATGATTCTCTATAAGCACTAGGCTTTTCTTTATTAACTAAATAATCTCTAATAAAATACTCTCCACGAATTATTGTTGCTATCTGTCTTTCAGCAATATACTCTCCAAACTTTCTATTTAATTCTGTTAATGTTTTATCAAGGAAATCTACATCTCTAGCCCATGTACCAAATGTTATATCAAAAACACCATCACAACTTGCAACCCATACTACATTTGGGTGCTTTACTAGAAATGAAATAATTTCTTTTTCCTTACCCCTATCTAAGTTTTGCAATCTAATAAAATTCTTATGAACAGTGAACCCAAGTTTTGAAATATCAATTACAGAATAGAACTGTGAGATTATTCCTTCACTAACTAATCTTTTTATTCTAAATCCAACAACTTGTTTAGAAAGGCCTACTTTTTTTGCTATTGCTGAATTAGTCTGTCTTGAATTTACATCTAATTCATAAATTATTTTCCTGTCTTTTATATCTAGATTGACTGTCATTATTTTACTAAATAGCTTTCTATATATAAATTTATCTATTTAGTCAAATATTTACACAATAAGTTTAATATATTAGGGATAATTGCTTTTTTTATGGTTGAAAGAAAATTAGAAATTACACATAAGCTAGAATCCTTAGCAGAAGAAGGTATTTTAGATAACATTGTTGCTATACTTAATTTGCCTAGTGCTAATTATTGTGAAAAAAGGGCTGAAAGAGTAGTGGTTGGAAAAGAATTGCAACAATCATGTTTTGGGTGTATAACACAGGGAATTAAACCAGAGAAATATTTAGATATTATGCAAATAAAAGAAGTAATTGACTTTTTTGCAATTAATTATGGAACTCGTTTTATATCTATTAATGGAAGAGGAGATCCATTTAATCCAAGATTAAAAGCAGATAATTTAGAAAAAATTACTTATGCTAAACAAAAGTATGGAATTCAGGCTTATGTTTTTACAGCTGGAGGAAATTTAGATAAAGAAACTTGTGATCTTCTTGCAGTTAATGAAACAAATATGATGATTAGCTTATTTGGAAATAGATTTATTGATGTTAATTTTTTCTCTGGTAAAGAATATCAGACTTCTCCTAAACCTTTACAGAATCAGGCTAAAATAGTTGAAAATCTAAGAAGATTAATTGAATCCTATAAACAGAATTCTAATCAGCCAGAAGAAGGTACTACAAGAGTTGGTATGAATTATGTTGTTACAGAGGAAGATCTAGCAGATAATGGAACAAAAATAAGTACATTAAAAAAATCTGCAAATGATCATAGTATTTTTTTCGTTGTCAACACTCGATTTCAAAAGCATCCGAATAAAGATACACAAAAAGCATTTGAACAGTTTGCAAATGAATATAGTGATTTTCACCTAAGACATAGTACTGCTGTAAATGGGCAGTGTCAAATGGGCGCTGGTTCTTCAGCAACTATAGATGTTGATGGAACTTTGCTAAGATGCCCTTACATGGAAATTAAAGAAGGGGATGGTAAATTTCAAGACCTATCTCAACAAGGACTTCATGAAGTTATTGGAAAATATCAAAAAGATAGATTATATCCTTGCGTTATGAGAAAACATCAAAAATAATGTTATAATAATTAAAAGAAATTTTTATTCATGAAGCCAAGTAACATTAAATGATTTTCCGCCAGACATAAGAGGTGAGGCATCTGCTTTTAAGACTCCATCTCCAGCCATATCAATTTCATAACTTACCCAATTAGGATTACTTATTGTTTTACCTTGAACATTCTTCATTTTTGCCTTAGTGTTTGTGAA
>DATDSF010000038.1:0-121445 GCA_035291345.1 Candidatus Nanoarchaeia archaeon | reverse complement strand
TAACAGGAAATTGTGGCCCTCAAGGAGCTCAAGGAATTCAAGGCCTATGTGGCCCTCAAGGAGCTCAAGGAATTCAAGGCCTATGTGGCCCTCAAGGAGCACAGGGAATTCAAGGAGTTTGTGGCTTAACAGGCAATTGTGGCCCTCAAGGAGCTCAAGGAATTCAAGGCCTATGTGGCCCTCAAGGAGCTCAAGGAATTCAAGGCCTATGTGGCCCTCAAGGAGCTCAAGGAATTCAAGGCCTATGTGGCCCTCAAGGCATTCAAGGTGTAACAGGCAATTGTGGCCCTCAAGGCATTCAAGGTGTAACAGGCAATTGTGGCCCTCAAGGAGCACAGGGAATTCAAGGAGTTTGTGGCTTAACAGGTAATTGTGGCCCTCAAGGAGCACAGGGAATTCAAGGAGTTTGTGGCTTAACAGGCAATTGTGGCCCTCAAGGAATTCAAGGAGTAACAGGAAATTGTGGCCCTCAAGGAGCTCAAGGAATTCAAGGCCTATGTGGCCCTCAAGGAGCACAAGGAATTCAAGGAGTTTGTGGTCCACAAGGCTCACAAGGAATTCAAGGAGTTTGTGGCTTAACAGGTAATTGTGGTCCTATTGGCTTATGCGGACCAAGTGGCACAAATGCTATAACAATTGTAGCAGGAGAAACTTTAGCAGCTGGAAACTTTGTTAATCTTTATTCAAATGCTGGTACAATTAATATGCGTAAAGCAGATAATACTGATAATACTAAACCTGCTCATGGTTATGTATTAACGGCTGTAACAAGCGGAAATAGTGGAGGATTTTATCAACTAACAGGACTAAATGACCAGTTAACAAGTTTAACAGTAGGTACAATATATTTCTTAAGTACAGCGGGTGGAGTAACATCTACACCACCAACTACAGCTGGAAATTTGAACCAAGAATTAGGAATTGCAAAAACTACATCAGCATTAGCGGTCTATGAAAGACCTACTATAACAATTGGATAATAAAAACCTAAATAAAGGAAAAAATATGTCAGACATCGTAAAAGAAGATAATAATCTTTTATCAGTAATCAATCATTCATTATTTGGTTCTGATAGTAATACTAATAAGATCATTACAAGAGCAACAGATGAAAAATTCTTTGAATTAAAAGCACTTGATAATGAGACTTTAACTAAGATAGCAGATTTTATGCCAGAAGTAAATAGAGCTACTAATTCATTTGGTAAGACTCAATCTCAATTTATGAATCATGCAATGACCATTTCTTCGTTTGGTGTAATACGTAATTTACGTCAAGTGATGTCAGAAATTGAAAGAAGGAGACAAGCTCTTAAAGAAAATACTTTTAAATTAAAGAAACAGATAATTGATTTAAAAGAAAAAGAAGAACAACTAAAAGAATTAGTAGAAAAGAATTTATATAATGATAGGTATAAAATTCTACGCCTTCAGATTGATGTAGAAGAGATTTCTTCAGGAATTACAGATTCAAGACTTTATATTGAGGGAGCTTTAAAAACTATTTACTCATATCAAATGGCATATCAAGATATGATGAAAAAGAATAATATTCCACCAGATTGGGATGAGAAGACTTTTGAAGAGGATGAAGAAAGGCATCATATAACAAAAGCTTTTCAACAAGCACATGCAGATATGATAAGTACTGGTAGAATAGGTCAAGGTAATCATGAATATATGTGGCAATGTGGCATTAATCCACAATCTGCTTTTAATGATTTAGCAGAGTATATTAATCGTGAAAATATTGAATATACTAATTCAAAAGGTGTAGGGGTATTATCACCAAAAATAGATGGAAAACTTGAAATTGAAAGTTTCATAAAATTCTTGAATGATATGTATGCTAAATATAAAGGAAGTTCAAGAAAAATTCTTGAAATGAAAGGTATCAATGGTGATGGTTATTATGATGCAGCAGTATTTCATGATATTCAACAAAAGACAGGTATTTAAGTGTCAGAGTACAAAGTTTTAGCATTATATGATGGAATACCTCAAGAATTAAAATCAGGTGATACTGCAGTTATATCAAGACCATTATGGTATGGTGAACGTGGAATTATGGGAGGAGGAGAACAACCAGATTGGGGATATTCTTATAATGTTATAGAGTATATTACAATAGCTACAACTGGCAATTCATCTGATTATGGTGATTTATTACAAAGATTAACTTATATTACTGCTTGCTCAAGCGGAACCAGAGGAATTTTTTCATGTGGTTTTAATTTAATGACCGGTAATGTAAGCGTAAATGTTATACAGTATAAAACTATAGCTTCATCTTCAAATGCAGTTGATTTCGGAGATTATAGTACAGAAGCTTATGGTTTATGCTCAGTATCAAATTATACTAGAGGATTAATTGCTGGTACCGATAATAGAATAAATTATATTACTATTATGTCTTTTGGTAATACAGTTGATTTTGGAGACATGGCTATAGTTAGATATAATACACCTGCTGCAATCTCAAATGGAACAAGAGGACATTTTTGTGGTGGTACTACTACTGGGAATGTGAAAGTAAATAATATTGATTATGTAACCATTATGTCTTTGGGTAACTCAGTTGACTTTGGTGACATAACCCAAGAAAGAATATCATTTTATGGATTAGGTGATTTAGTAAGAGGAATTTGTGCAGGAGGTCAAAAAGCAGGAGATGTTGGTTCTAATGTTATTGATTATATAACATTTTCAATTGCAAGTAATGCAACTGATTTTGGAGATTTAGTATCTGCAAGATTTGGTGTTAGTGCTACTAATAATGGCAGTAGAGGTATTATTTCTGGTGGACATGGTACTAACGTTATTGAATATATAACTATTCAAACTATTGGAAATACAACTGATTTTGGAGATTTAATAAGTAGAGAAAGTGGATATCCAGGAATAAGATTTTCAGGCTCTTGTTCAGGAAATTAAAAAAATGGCAGAATTCTTACCTCTAATATTAAAAAATGGTAAAATAGATAATTTATCTTTAGGAGATGGATACGTTAGTTTTAATAGTGCTCAAAATTGGGATAGAGGAATTTTTGCTGGAGGTGGGAATAATGTTATTGATTATGTCTCAATCTCACATAAAGGTAATGCAGCAGATTTTGGTGATGTTGATAATGGAGGTTATACAGAATCTCTTGGTGCTTGCTCAAGTGGAACTAGAGGGGTTTTTGCTGGCGGCAGAATACCAGGCTCCACTTATTCTGCTCAAATGATTTATATTACAATAGCTACTTTAGGTAATTCAACAAATTTTGGTAACTTAACTACTTCAGCAAGAAGGGCTATTTCAGGCACCACAAATAAAACAAGAGGAATTTTTTGTGGAGGTGATGATAACTCATCAATATATACATATATAGATTATATTACAATAGCTACTACTGGTAATTCTACTTCATTTGGATCATTATCATCTTTAGGATCATTTACAGGTTCATGCTCTAATAATACTAGAGGAGTTTGTGCAGGAGGTTATGCTACTGGTTTTGTTGCTACAAATATAATTGAATATGTAACAATTGCTACAACAGGAAATTCAACAGATTTTGGGGATTTAGTAAGAACTAGTACTTATACTTGTGTTGCTATTTCTGATTTAATTAAAGCTTTATTTTGTGTTATTGGATATGCAGATTATGTTACAATAGCAACTACCAGTAATGCTTCTTATTTTAGTGGCTTAATTCCAGGTTCAGTTCAATACTCTTCTGGATGCTCTAATGGATTATATGGAATAATAGGTGGTGGTACTAGTGATTCTACTATGATAATATTAGTAAATATTAATACTTCTGCCATGTCTGAAGATTTTGGAGATCTTTCATCAGCAAGATATTTTACAAGTGCTTTGTCTGGAAATTAAACCTAATAAAAGGATAAATAAATGAAAGTAAACATATTAATTGGAACTCCTGCTTATAATAGTCAGATACATATTGACTATCTTAATTCAATTATCGATATGCATAGATTGAAGTTACCTATTTCAGTTATGTGTATAGGTAATGAAAGTCTTATTACAAGAGGACGTAATACTATTATTTCTTTTTTCAAGACTCATGAAGAATTCACACATCTGTTGTTTTTAGATGCAGATATTGGTATAAAAGGTGACAGTATTATAAAGTTAATACAACATGAAAAAGATGTTATAGGTGCTCCTGTTCCATTAAAAGGTTTTGATTCAAATGGTAATAAAGTCTATAATATTACAAATCCAATTAAAGAAGAAAATCTTTATACAGTAGATAAAGTGGGAACGGCGGTTTTCATGTTATCAAGGAAAGCAGTTGAAGATCTTTGTAATAACTCAGATACTTATAATGGTAATACAATGTCAAGAGGTCTTCAGAATAATAATATTAATTATGATGTTTTCAAAACAGGAATTGAAAATGAGATATACTTAAGTGAAGATTATTATGCATGCAAGAAACTTAAAGAATTAGGTTATAAAATATATATTGACGATACAATAATAACAATCCATAATGGAATGTTTCAATTTTAGAGTAAGAATATGCCAGAAAAAATACCTCTCGTAGGAAAAGACGGTAAGATAATTGAACTAAATTGGGGTGATAGTTTAAAAAACAATTTAGTTTGGATTGGAGACAGAGGAATATTAGGATTTTTGGTTAATGATGCACTTACTGCATTAAATAATATAAGCTATGTAACCATTACATCAACAGGTAATGCGGCAGATTTCGGAGATCTTACTTTAGCTAGATATAGAGCAGCAGGTTGCTCAAGCGGAACTAGAGGAGTTTTTGCTGGTGGTGCTGTTACTTACAATGAAATAGACTATATTACTATTGCTACATTAGGAAATGCCATTGATTTTGGAGATCTTACTAATTCAATGAGTTTAGACATTTCTGGTTGTTCAAATACTATACGGGGTATTATATCTAGTAATGCTAACTCACAAAGAATGGATTATATTACTTTTGCTACTAACGGGAATTCAATAAATTTTGGCAATATAACTGTTGCTAGAAATAATCCGAGCGGTTGTTCAAGTTCTATAAGAGGTATTTTTGGAGGGGGAAATTATGGTGGAAATTATAATACTATTGATTATGTAACTATAGCTTCATCTTCAAATGCAGTTGATTTTGGAGATTTAACCGTTGCTAGAAATACTACTGGGGCTTCTTCTAATACTATTAGAGGCGTTTTTGGAGGAGGAGAAACTTCCACAAACATTATAGATTATATTACAATAGCAACTACTAGTAACGCGGCAGACTTTGGAGATCTTACTTCAGCTAGAAATGGTGTAACTGGTTGTTCAAACTTGACACGCTCGTTATTTAATGGAGGTTATTCTGGTGGACCTCTTAATACTATTGATTATGTTACAATAAATACTCTTGGAAATGCAGTAGACTTTGGTGATATTAATGCTGGTGTATATTCATATACAAGTGTTGCTTTTTCAGGAAATTAAAAGGAGATTAAAATGATATATTTTATTTATAAAACACTACAGATTACTGGTATTGGAGGAGTCTCTATACCAACTATTGATGGGATAAATGGAGGACAAGGCTCTTATAAAGAATGGTTATTGGGTACTACAGATTCTGCTTTAAAACTTTCCCAGATTAAAGAATTTCAACCTAGAATATTAAAAGAAGAAATTTGGAGAGGCTTATCTCTTATTGGATTACTTCAAGTATTTGATACTTCAATGAATCAATTAAGAAATCTAACTCCAACAGAAATTATATATCAAAAAGCTGCTACTAATTGGGAATTTAAAGAAAATGCAAGAAATTTGATTGAGATAACAGTTGGTGATCCTCTTAAACAAATAGCTAATGTGGATCAGCAATCTCAATTAACTACTCCTGTAATAGTTAGAATGTATAAATTAGTATTAGCTTTATATGCTCATTTAAGCTTGGCTATCCCTGAAGATATCTTGCCAGCAGCAACAAAATCGCAGTATGATAATTTTACAGATTTATATTTATATAAAATAGGATCATTACAATTAATTGACAGGATTGATGTTGATCCAGATCCAGCTGCTCTTATTGATGATGTATTAACCAATATCCATAACATTGGTTTAGCTCTTAAAACTGAGTATTATGATAAAAAGGTATAGTATGTTTAAATGTGGTAGTATTGTACTCGTAAATAATAAAAAAAGTTTATTTAGCAAAATAATTAAATGGGTTACTAGTTCTAATTATTCACATTGTGCTATTACTATGGGTAATCTTATACCAAAAAGTGAAAGTATATTGACTGCAGAATGGTTTATACTAACACACCCTCTTCAAAGATATTTTGAAAATAAAGATTATGATATTGAAATATATGAAATTCAAAATATTGCTGAACAGGAATTAGAAAACATTGTAATTGATTTATACAATGCTCGTGTTAACAGAGGCTATGCTTTTTGGCAAAACTTATGGTTCATATATAGATATTTGATTGCCGAAAAATTAGGTTTTGATGTTAGAAGACAAGGAAATTGGTTTCCAAAAAGTGATAATTGTTCAGAAGAAACTTATGATTTATTAAAGAAAGTTACAGAGGTATCAGTACACATTAATACTAAATTAATACCAATGGGGTATAAATTATCTGAATGGAATAGTAATTGTTTCAGTCCAAAAGATGCAAAAATTATCATTAATAAATTTCCAGAGAATTTTAAACTAGCTTACGAGAGCAAAAATGCTTAACATTAGAGGATTTAAAAATGTGTGAAATATTAGATGAAAAAATTGAGAATACAAAAAAGATATCATCAGCTATTTCTGAGCTAGTATCTACAATGACAAGTAATAAGCATTCAGTTTTTTTCTTAGAAACTTTAATGGATAATATACCTATTATGGTATTTTTTAAGGATACTAATAATAGATTGATAAAAGTAAATAAATATTTCTGCGATTTAGCTGGCACAACCAAAGATAAGATTGAGGGTAAAAGAAGTGATGATTTTGCAGAAACAGAACATGAAAAAGAATTAGTTAAACATTATGGAGAGAATGATTTAGATGTAATTAATTCTAAAAAACCAAAACTTAATATTATAGAGAATTTCTTTAATACAAATATACAAATAAGAACGCATAAATTCCCAATTATTCAGAATGATGAAGTAGTGGGGGTTTTTGGCATTAGTATTGAACTAAATACACTTAATCATATTGGAGTTCACTAGTGGAACAAAATCAACTTATTGATAAGCTTATTTCATTACTTGAAAATAAGCTTGTGTCTATAGATGAAATAATTTCATCGTTTCAAGAAAAAGTTACTACTGCTGAGAAAGACATTATTAAATTCAGAGGAGATCTTGATAAACTACAAGATAAATTGTCAACTCACGCTGATTCTTGTCCAATTAATAAACCTATAATTAGTAAAATGGTTTCTGATGCTATTATTATTGAATTAGCTAAAGTGCCAGATAAAAGAAGATCACGAATGGTTGAGTGGTCTGTTATATTAGCTACACTTATTTCATTAGTGGTTTTTATATTTGGTCTTTATGAAAGTAGTAAAAATAATAATAGTATTCAAGAATTAAAAGAAACTAATAAAAAATTAGAAAAATTAATAAATCGTTAAGAGGATTAAATGAAGATAAAAGATATCTTTACAACAGCGAAAGAATCTACTAAATTATTAATTATTGCTTTAATAATAAGCTCAATAGGTAGATTTTATATCAACACTTTTTTAGTTCCAGATCAGAAAGCTTATGCAGATGAGATCTCAAAGATCGAAAATCAGATTAGTTCTCACTATGATGCAAAGACTAGATCTTATGATAATATGCACATTGTGAACAGTCTACAGAAAAAAGTTATTAATCTTCAATATGACGTTCAAAAGACTATTTTAGTAGAAGTATCATTAACATCTTTAATATTATTGACTATTGCAAGTATATTAGCTTGGTGGACACAATACATATTTACTGATATTAATTTTAAGACTGAAACTAAATTACATACTGTTTTAGCTGCAGCACTCATTGGTTCAATTTTTATTGTAGGCTTAGTTTACTATGTTAAAACATCTTATTAAAATATTTCTTGTTTGTTCTGTTTTAACAGCACAGAGTATTACTCCAGTAGGCTTAGACTTAATCAAGCATTATGAATCTTTTAAGTCTGAAGCCTATTTATGTCCAGCAAAAGTATTGACAATAGGATATGGCTCAACAGGCACACATGTAAAAGCTGGGATGAGGGTCACAGAACTACAAGCCACTTTATTATTAAAAAAAGATGTAAAAAGATTTGAATCTCATATTAAAAATAGAGTAAGTAGACTTTTAATATGGAATGAATTTGACGCATTAACCAGTTTTACATTTAATGTAGGTTATCGTGTTACTAAAGGTTTACAAACCTTTGTAAACCAAGGTAATACTAATGGTGTAATAATGAAATTAATGCAATATAATAAAGCTAAAGTTAATGGAGTCTATATTATATTAAAGGGTTTAACAAAAAGAAGAATAAGTGAATCAACTTTATATAGAGATGGAGTTTTAGCATGGTAAGAAGAATTGCTCCTAGTCAGATAGCCAATGCAGTAAGTGGCCAACCAAATGGTATTAGAACTGCTTATGCATACGATGAATCATTTGGTTGTAAGAAGAAAAAAGTAATTGCTAATGCTTGTAAACCTAAAAAAGGACATACTGGAGTACAATCATCCACTGGCTCAAAAGGGTTATCAGGTCATCAAGGCTCACCTGGAAAATCTGGATTATCAAGAGTATCAAGCTCTTATTATTATGATCCACTAAAAAATCCTAAAGAGGCTCATATTACTAATGCAAAAAAATCTCCTATGGCTCGTGTTGGTAAATCAAACGGCCGCTGGAAAGGTGGTGTTAGTAAAACTTATTATAGAAGGATTGCAGGAGCAAAACCAAATGATGGTACAATTGTTCATCACAAAGACCATGACAAGAAAAATCCAAGTAGGAAAAATCTTGAAAAAATAAAACCTGGCAAGAAAATCTCTGCTAGAGGTAAACATAATCAAAGACATCCAAACAGGCGAAATGGTAAAGCATAATGTTATCTCAGATGTGTAAAAAATGTAATATACCAAAACCTATCGAAGACTTTCCATTTAGTCCTTCAAAAAAGAAGCATGGTATTAATCTAATTATATTCAATACTGAACAAGAAGTGTTTAGTATTATTGAGGATTAAAAATGACTCCTGAAGTAAAAAAACAAAGAACTGAAAAAATCATTGAGTTATTAAGGCCTATGATTGAAAGAGCTATATCAATTAATGAAGATACACCTTCGGGAATTGAGATTCATAAACCAATAGCTTTTTTACTTGAGAAATTTAATACTGGTAAATATTATGGTACTATAGAGATGAAAATCACTGGTACTAGTATTCATAATCCAACTGAAAATAATGTAACACACAGACTTGATATGAGTTATCAAATTGAGTGATAATTTAGGTAATAGGTTAGAAAGAGTACAAAAGGGGAAAAGTCAATCTGACGCTGTAACTATGCAGCAATTTATAGATCATGTACAGAATATTCATAATCCTCACAAAGTAAAACAAGATCAAATTGGATTAAACATTCCAGATATAGATTATGATCTTTTATCAGAATTTGAAACGCTTAAGTTAAATTTAATGGGTATAGAATGGGCTCAGTTTGCATTTTATGACACATTTATTGATGAATCTTTGAGAGAGACTCCAGACCCATCTTCTTACCGTGCATTAGTTGAAAATGGCAAACTGAAAACAAGAGATATCACTCCTTCTAAAGTTTTTGTATTCTTATCAAAAACATATACAGAAGTAAATGTCTTAGATTCTGGAATTTCAACAAATGTAATATCAAATACTTTGACTGACAGTTCAAAAACTTGGTGGATAAATCAATTTAAGAATCTAGTCTTAGAAGATAGTGGATTAGTAACATATAATATACTTTCAAATACATCTAATGTTCTTACTCTTAATGGAAGTCCATCTTTTGGTGCTTATAAAATAAAAGCTGATTATCCTCAGAGAATGGTAGGTTTTGCTAATTATATTGACAGTACAAATGATGAGGATGGTAAAGGTTATTGTAAATTAGAAATAACATTTAACAATGGTTCTACTTGGTTTACATTACTTGATACTCAAAGTGCTGTAAACAATCTAAATAAAGTAATTGATATTTCAGCTTATTCAACAGGAACAGTTAAAGTAAGAATTACAGTATCAAATGATGTAAATGGATTTGGTCCTCAATTTAGTAATTTTCTTATTGCAGCTGATCCTACTATTTGGAAGTTTTAAATGCCAATTATAATTGAACATAGTCAAGGATATTTAGTAAAACAGAGATTAATAGATGAGAGTAACTCTGCAGTATCAAGTGGTGATTGGGCTACAGTTTCTATTGGTGGTAATTCAATTGATGTTACTAAAAGAACTAATATAGTTGTTTATCCAACTGCAGATACTGATATTAATTCTTTTGGTGGAGGGATAGATGCTCAAAGAATTGTATTAGTAAATGGCTCAAGTTCATATGATTTGAATATGAAGCTTTCTGTTATTGGGCATGATTCTACTTTTGTCTTATTACCTGGTCATTCTGCTACTTATATTTATAATGCTGCAACTTATGTATGGGCATTTGAAGGTACTTCAGAATTTATTGGGGAAATGAAATATATTTATATGCGAGCAGCTACTCAACCAATAACTCCTGATTTTGAAGATTATGTTCCAGTTGATTGGTTTGCTGTTCCTCCAGAGCCTAATATTGATGAAGATCCTTTATGGATGTCATTTGCAGTTGTCGTTGGAGTAAAACCAAAAGGTAATTGGGCAACACCTTTACAACTTGATGGTGTTGTTGGACTTTGTGGTCCTGCTGGCTTATGTGGATTAGTTGGTTTTTGCGGTATTCAAGGCTTATGTGGCCCTCAAGGTGTTCAGGGAGCTCAAGGAGAAGTTGGAGCTTGTGGTGTACCTGGCCTTTGTGGCCCTCAAGGTGTTCAGGGAGCTCAAGGTGTTGTAGGTTTTTGTGGTGTTCAAGGCTTATGTGGCCCTCAAGGCGTTCAAGGCTCTCAAGGCATTCAAGGATTATGTGGTCAAACAGGTTTATGTGGCCCTCAAGGTGTTCAAGGCTCTCAAGGCGTTCAAGGACTATGTGGCCTTATTGGCTTATGTGGTCCTCAAGGCGTTCAAGGCGCTCAAGGTATTTGTGGTCCACAAGGTTCACAAGGTATTTGTGGCCCTCAAGGTAATGCAGGTATACAAGGAATTGATGGAGAGCAAGGCCCACAAGGATATTGTGGAGCTCAAGGTCCAAGAAGTTGGTCTTACTCTATTGCTCAAAATACAAATTTATGGGTTATGTTTGGGGTAAATCATGATAATACTGGGGCAGATTATATAACTACTCATACGCCAATTATATCAACATTATCTATAAATAGTGCAATCTTTATGTTATTTAATCCTATTTCAAATAAACATTATTTGATGTGGTCATTAAATGCATGCACAATTACAGTTACATTAGATGGAGTTTCTCAAACTATATCTCCAAACACAAATGGAGAAGGTTCACTAGAATTAACTAGTGGTTGGGCTTTACTTACTGTGTCTCAATCTGGCGAAGCAAATGAATTCCGCTTTTATGATTGGACTCTTAATACATATGCTGTACTTGATAATGGTATTTCAGTCAATATACGCCCTGGTGGTCCAAAAGGGGCTGTTGGAGATTGTGGCCCTCAAGGAGCCTGTGGTTTAGTTGGTAATTGTGGTGCACAGGGAATTCAAGGTTTATGTGGCATACAAGGCACACAAGGAATTCAAGGCCTATGTGGCCCTCAAGGAGCTCAAGGAATTCAAGGCTTATGTGGCCCTCAAGGCTCACAAGGAATTCAAGGCAGTTGTGGTTTACAAGGCTTATGTGGTATACAAGGAGCTCAAGGAATTCAAGGCTTATGTGGCTCTCAAGGCTCACAAGGAATTCAAGGCTTATGTGGCCCTCAAGGCTCACAAGGAATTCAAGGTAATTGTGGCCCTATTGGCTTATGCGGAGTTCAGGGTACACAAGGAATTCAAGGCTTATGTGGCCCACAAGGTGCTCAAGGAATTCAAGGTTTATGTGGCCCACAAGGTGCTCAAGGAATTCAAGGAGTTTGTGGCCCACAAGGTATTTGTGGTATACAAGGCCAACAAGGACCTCAAGGTTTATGTGGACAACAAGGCGCTCAAGGTATTTGTGGTATACAAGGCCAACAAGGACCTCAGGGTCCATGTGGTCCTTGTGGAGCTCAAGGAATTCAAGGAGCTCAAGGACCTACAGGATTCTGTGGTGGTCAGGGTGTTTTAGGTACAGTATTAGCTTCTGGTGTAACAATAAATGCAGGTGGATATTTTAGGATAGGATCTGGAGATAAAGATGATACTTTGACTGGTATTTGGATAGATGATACTGAAATAGTAGCTCAAGATGGAAATGGTACAGATACTGTACGTATAGGAGTTGATGGTTCATTTTATGCTATTAAAGGCACAATAGCAGGATTCACCATAGAAGAAACATGGTTATATACTGGAACTATATCAACTACTAAAATTGTAATTAATGCTGCTTCTGACTCAATCTATGCAAGACCTTTGGGTGCTGGAGCTAATACTAAGTATGTAATGCTAGGTCAAACCCATGATGGTACAAACTGGACAGGTAACTATGGAATAAGTGCTGTCGATGGTAGTAATAGAATGCTTTTTAGAATTGATGATTCTGTTAAATCAATTGCTGGTTGGAATTTTGACTATCAAAGCTTTTCAAATATCACAACTGGTACTGGTATTGAATTAAGTGTTGGTACTACAAAAAATGTCACTACAGGATTTTCAGTTTTTAATCCTTCAAGTCCAAAATTGTTTATTGGAGACTCAACCTATTTTTTAGATTGGAATAATGGAAGTGGAAGTGGTACTACTGGTAAATTAACTATAAAAGGAGATATTATAGGGAGCAGGTTTTCCACCGAATCTACAAATGTTTTTGATGGTTCTAATGGTACTTATGCTTCACTACATCATGTGAGTGGAACTCCTATTTTATTTATGGAGAAATTTACTGATACTAGTAATTATACTATTGTGAACTTTACACCTGGTTCAATAGTAAATAGTGTAGCTGGATTTTTATATGCTACTTTAGTAAGTGCTGGAACTACAATTGGTTTAATAGAAATGGGTTGTGGGAATACAGCTGATTCTGCTTTTATAAAAATTGATAGTATGCATGTTGCTAGATGGAGGGGAAGATTTGCAACTGATCCTACTACTAATAATAGAGAAGGTGATATGGGATATCACACTGGTACTTCGGTAGTTAGATTATATACTAATGGTGCTTGGACAAATGTATAAAAAGGAGTTATAATGTATATATATGCTAATTTAGATAACCAAAAAATTGTCAGGGGTATAAATACTTCTGACATAGAATTAGAATCAAGTCTTACTCAGGTTCTTATTGGGACTGTAAACCTCTCTCAATCTGATGGTAGTACAGAAATGCTTAATGCTTATAAGATGATAAACAATTTTAAATATGAAGCTGGTTTATTTAATTTAATTAATACTAAATTAATAGATAAAGCTTCTTTCATCTTAAGATTTACTCCAATTGAACTTATGAACTTATCAATTTTATCTTCACAGAATGTAGAAGCACAAAGCATTCTATTAAATTTAAGTTCAACTGGAAATATCGATGTATTTTCTATTAATACTAAAGACATGTTATTAAAGCTTGTTGAATTAACAATTCTTTCTATAGAAAGAGTAAATATCATTCTTACTTAAAAAGAGGAACATATGAAAGTCCAAACAGAAATAATCATAGCTTCAGAGAAAGCTATGAAAGAGCTTGTAAACAGTGAAATACCGATTGACATATCTTTTAATATTGCTAATATTATGGATGATGTTTTAAAGGTAATTAATGTTTATAGAGCTCAAGAGCTGAAATTATATAAGAAGTATGGAGAAATGAAAAAGGATACACCAACCTCAGAAGAAGGATGGTTTGTACCTTTTAATCATCCAAAAATTGATGAATTTAATGAAGAAATAAAGAAATTATCAAAAGTAGAAGTTGATCTTAAAATTGAAAAGATACCTTTAAAAGAATTAGGCTTAATTAAAATTAAACCCCTTTCATTAAAATTATTATTAAGCTGGCTAATAGAAGGACAACCTTCATGAAACAGTTATTAGAAGCTATTAAAGCTCAGTTAGTATCAATATTGGTAATTATACTATTAGGATTTGCAATTTATTTTGGTTGGAATCAAATTCAAGAGTTAAAGAAAGAAAATGAAAGACTTGTAACCATTCAAACTAATAATATGAAAGCCTTAGGAGATTCACTTCGAATGTTGATAGATGCTCAAGGCCATAGACTTTATCAGCAGATGGGTTTTTATCAAGACATACAAAGAAGACAAAATGAGACTTTAGAAGATCAAGGTTTTGAATTACGTTCAATACAGGATTTGACGCTTAGCTTGATTAAAATAGTTGTTAGAATTGATTCTGGAAAAACTCAATATACTGATAGCACTATTGTAAGAACATTCAAAAAAGACACTTTATGGGTATCAATAGATGGTAAAACTGTTATTAATACCAAAAATGATACTAGATCTTTTACAGAATTAAGTATTTTGTCAAAACCCATTCCTATTGAAGTAGCAGTAAGTCAAAATGAGAAAGGTGAAATTGTTGGATCAGTAAAGTGTTTAATTCCAGGTGTAGAATTAAGATCTTTAAAAACATCTGTTGATCCAGGTTTATATGCAGGACAAAAAGCTAATCCGACTTTCTTTGAGTTACTTAAAATTGGTGGCCTAGTTGGTATAAGTGACCAATACGGAATTAATATAAATAAACTCCAAGCAGTGTATGGTTTAGAAATAATGTATGATAGTTATGGAGTTTGGTATGTTAAAACTGGTCAGAATAACACCTATGGAATAAAAGTTTCTAAATCAATTAAAGATATATTTAAATTCTAATGCTCCTGCTAGTTGCATTAGACTTTTATTTATATTATACTAAATCAAAGAGTTAATAAGAACCGAGGTAATTTATGATTATAAGCACACATCCAAAAGACATTGGTCTGGCAGATGCAATTGATGAGAAAGAAAGACTTGATATATGCTTATCAGTTACAATGTCAGAAGATGATGGTGACGAAGATAGTCCCAAACGTGCTAAGATAGAAGCTATTACTGCTGGTTGGAATTTAAATGATATTTATATTCCAACAGAGGTTTTGCCTATTATATTAGAATTTATAATGGCTAAACCAAAGATTTATGTCAATCATGATTTATATGCTTATATGGGCAGAGATGTTTTTGAATGGGCTGCTACTTATGAGAATGTAAAGCTCAATGAAGATAAAACTAAAATCGTTGGTGACATTGTCTTTACAGCAAATCCAAAGACATTCTGGTTGTATAAAGAATGTAAGCGCAATGCAAAAGATGTTCAATTCTCAATGCATTTCTCTGCAATCAGTCAAGAATATAAAGATGAAGCCCAGAATAGAACTGGAATGAAAGTTGTAGGTATTAATGCTTACAAGTCAACAGATATTGTGTCTTATGGAGCAGCAGGTGGTCAAGCTCTACAAGTCTATAATTCTATTGTACAGGAAAAATTAAATAAGTTTCAAACTAATCAATCAAACCAAGAGGAGAAGTTAAAGATGGAAATTAAATCTACGCAAGATTTACTTGCCAACTATCCTACTTTAGTAGCAGAAATTGTAAATGCTGAACTTGCTAAAAAAGAAAAGGAGACTGCTATTTCTCAATCATCTCAGAAAGTAACAGAATTAACAAATTCGGTTACTGCATTAACATCTGAAAAGACTGATTTAGCGGCAAAAGTAACAGAATTAACAAATTCGGTTACTGCATTAACAACTAAAAACACTGAATTGACTGCAGAAGTTGATAAGTATAAAGCTGTTGAACAGTTGAATGCTTGGAAAACCGAAGTTGAAACAGAAATCACAAACTCACAAATTGACTCGCGTCTTGTAACACCTTTGTTTAAGGATACTTTATTTGCTCAAAAAGAAATTGGTATCGTTAAAAACATGTTGGAAGACAGAAAATCATTAACTACCGGTTCTGTTATTCAAAATGGCTCAGCAGCAGGCTCAGCAACAGATTCAGAAACTAAACCTAAATTATCAGATGATGACATTGCTAATGGCATCAAAAAGAAGTAAAATTTTTCAAATGCTGTAAAAATAATAATAAATTAATTGGAGAAGTAACATGAACGTTAAAATCAGAATTCCTGGAGATGAGAGATTTGATTTAATCTCTGTCCCAGTTGAAGCTGCTACTGTGATTGCTAACGGTGATCTTGTTTCTTATGAATCAGGATACGCTGTTAAGCTTGATGCTGAAGCAGAAGATGCAACATTTGTTGGTGTTTGCGAAAGAGGTTCAAATCTTAATGAAACAACACCAATTACAGTTTGGAGAAAAGCTATTGTTGAAGCTACTGTTGATTCAGCAGCTTTTGCAATTGGTGATGGAATTTCTCTTTCTGCTGGTGGTACTCTTGAAAAAGCTGGTGATAACATCTTAATGCATTGCTTTGAAAGCAGTGTTGGTGTTTCAGTAACAACTGTTAAAGCAGTTATTGATGTACAATCTCTTGGCAAGTTGTTTGCTACAAATGCTACTGTTGGACTTTGTGGTCCTGCTGGCTTATGCGGCCCTATTGGTCTTTGTGGTCCAGAAGGTTTATGTGGCCCAATCGGTTTATGTGGTCCAGAAGGATTATGTGGCCCTATCGGCTTATGTGGTCCTGGTATTTAATAATTGATTATGTAATTAATTGCAGGGCTTTTAAAGTTAACAAAAAATTAATTAATTGGAGTACAAACAGAAATGAGAAACGGAATTATCACTGAAATGTTTAATTCCTATAAAGGTGAATCAGCTAGTGATGCTATTGCAGGTCAAAAGGTTGCTGATAAACTTGAGGAATTACTCAATGCTGGAAAAATTTCTACATCTGATTTATCTTTAGGTCAGATTGCAAAAGAAACGATTCCAAATTTTGAAAGATTGCGCGGTGCAGAAGCTTCAGAAGTTGCATTAGCAGTCTCAAGTTCACAATTTCCCACAATTTCAAAAGTTGCAATTAACAAAGAAATTATCGATCAATATACTCTTTATTCTGAAAATGTTGATCAGTTGGTTTCTGAAATGGAAGCTTCAAGAACCGATATTGAATTTATTGCTGGTTTCACAGATCCTGAAGCTCCAGAATTGAGACTTGAAGGTATGTCTTACCAAGAAACAAATTTTGGTGAGAAAGATGTTCAAGTTGTAATGGCTGATTTTGGTCGTATGATCTCTGTAA
This sequence comes from Candidatus Nanoarchaeia archaeon, assembly GCA_035291345.1. Classification (GTDB taxonomy): domain Archaea; phylum Nanobdellota; class Nanobdellia; order Pacearchaeales; family GW2011-AR1; genus JACPLR01. Next base: position 103,959 of record DATDSF010000038.1, on the reverse strand, counting down.
CAAGAGAAGCTATTTTCAACGACAAAACAGGTCAGCTACTTGACCAAGCAAGAATGATTGGACAGCTAGGTGGTCAACACAGAGCTAAAATGGTTATTCAAACTTTGGAAGTTCTTCCTAGAACAGCTTTTAAAGAAGTTGCTTCAAAAGCTTTTGTCTATAAAGGCACAGCTTATGCTAACACAGATTTTTATTCTGCAGATCATGCCGCTCTTGATGGTAGAACAAACAAAAATCTTGTTACATCAAATGCATTAGCAGATTATACTAATGTTGAAGCTGCTTTTAATGCTTTTTCTGCTATGGTTTCTCCTTCTGGTGCTGAACTTGCAGTGGTTCCACAAATTATTGTTGTTCATGAAACTAAAGCTGCTACAGCTTTTAGAGTTTTCAATAATGATAATTTTGCAATGGTTGGACAAGGTGCCAATGTTGCTCCTGTTGTTGCTCACACAACTAATCCATTTGGTCCTAATGGTATCAAGAAATTCCAAATTTACACTTCAAGATACTTAAGTGTTGCAACAACTTGGTACATGGGTGATCCTAAACGTCAGCTAAAATGGTTATGGGTTTATAAACCTGCTACTGCTTCATTAGCTTCTTCATCTGAAAAAGCTTTCACAAACAACATTGTGATGACTTATAAATTCTCTTATCATGGTGGTTGTGGTCATAATGATTATACTTACATGCTTAAGAATACTGCTTAATTAAGTATTCACTTACACACACAAAAGGGGCTAAGAGATTAGCCCCTTTATTATAAGGCGTTTATGAGAGATTTATTAGCAACTTGGTTAGATGTTATAGATAATGTTCCTCAGTATTTCAAATTTGATAGTGGAGAATTTGAAGATACACGACTAACTAGTAATAGAATTATTTCATATTTATCAAAAGAAGAATCAAGGATTAGAACTAAACTAAAAACTTTTTACCCTGTTTTAAGTTTAGGAGAATATCAGGATCCAAATACGTATTGTTTGACACAAAATACAAATCTCGATTTTACTTTCAAAAAGCAGCACATAACTACGATAAATCTAGTTTCAAAAGTATATAAGTTTAGATTTACATCAACTACTGAATTTATTGTTACTCCAGATGAAGAAGCACCAGTAGTTGGAAATATTACTACAGATTTAACTCTTGAAGATATTATTGTTAAAAAAGAGATGTGGACAGGTTATATATTTGTCACTGATGATACATTTTATATGACATTAACTCATTATGAAGAGGCATTAGTACAATTAGCGTCAAAATTAGCAGCTGCAAAATTACTAGAACAGACATTTGCTTCAGAAACTAGTAATACTTCTGGAGATGCAGCATTACTTAGACAAGAAGTAAAGCAAGAATTAAATGCTTTAACGTCCACTGACGGTGAAGCAAGATTAGAAGTAAGTTGGAACACTCTGGATATTAGTCCTATTGCTACTGGGTATGATATTGATGAATTAGGAAATGATATTACAGAATACGAAGAGGACGTATAAGTCCTTACTACATATTTACTACTTGGAGCATAATATAATATGCTTAATCAGACTACTTCTTCTTTTGGAGAAGTTATTCTTAGTATTGATACCTTTCTAAAGAAAAATTTAAAGACTCATGAGTCTCTGAAAGATTATGCATATTATTCAATTGGGATTGATAGAAATACCCCTCAATTTCCATATTTAGTAGTATATCCAGTATCAGAAACTATTTCAAGAATATATTCTTCTGGTTTAGCAGATATAAAAAGAGTAATAAGATTTGAAACAAAAACATTAAAGCCTAAACAAGATCTTGCATTGAATCAATCCATAGGACTCACAAATAATGTAAGATTACTTTTTGCTGAAAAGAAAAAAGATGCTGTTTGGAAATTCACTAATGCTGAAAATAAACAAATAGTATTTAATGCTCAAGTCTCTGAAGTCAGAACTGAAGATGTAATAACTTTGAATCAAGGTCTTCAAGCTACTTCAAGTGTTGATATTACATTTTTCTCACAAATTGATTTAACAGAATATTCACCAACAAATAGAGATATAGCTGGTAATATTCAATTAGTAAACATATCTAATCAAAAAGAAATTATTAAGATTGTTCATAAGTTACTTGAAGATAATAAAGCTATTTTATCATTAGTAAGACAGTTTAAATATGGTGTTGTAGAACCTTTAAATTTTTTCCCAGCTATAGCAGTTGTTTCAGAATTGGCTGGCACAGAATCAACATTTCCTGGAATGAACATGTATGTTACATATGTAAAAATACACACTTATACATCCTTAATGGGTGGCGCGGATGCAGTATACCAGAACTTAGATATAATTGATAAATTAAGGAAAATCATATTTGCTAATAAATACATTTTCAATCGATGCAATGATTACACTTTAGGTCAAATTGAGTTTGGTATTTCAATGCTGGGCGATAGTTTATTATTTTCATCTATATTTAATATTACAGTAAAAAGTTTTGATTCAGTTATATAAGAGGTAAATATGAAAGTTCAATTTGTAAAAGAATCTTCTGGATTTGGTTACAGTCAAAAAATTGCATCTTGGTTATTACAAGATCCAGAAAATGCTGCTGCAATATTAGATTTGTCAATTGGTAAAGCAGTAGAATTACCAGAATCAATAGCAGTAAATTGTTATAATCTGGTTAATACTGCTACGGGTAAAGTTATTAGTAAGAATAATGGTATATATCTTACTGAAACTCAAATTAAGAATAAATATGTGAAAGCTGAAGAAGTTAAAACTAAAGAGATAATTGACCATTTTAAAGCTATAAACACAAAGAAAGCAAAAATGGCAGAAGTTTTAATCCCAGAAGAGAAAAAAATCTCTGATAGCTTAGAAACATTAAGTAAGTAATTTAATAACACAAGGAGACGCATCATGAGTTGTAGACAAATCTGGGAAGATATTTATGGAATAGAAATACTTCCTGCAGCAAAAAACACTGTTGCTCTTGCATTAGCAGCATCAAGTGATTTTGGTACTACTCCAGCAAACTCTCATGGATTAACTGGTACATGGGCAGTTGCAGGTTCAAACAATTTATTACCAGTAGATTCATACCCACAATTTAAAGCACCTCGTTCACTGGTTGAAAAGAAAGTTGCAAGTGGTAGTTCTACACAAAATTTCTTTTCTTTTACAAGTGTTGGTGCTCAACCGGTTCCAATTGTTGTACCTTTTTTAGCAAATGCACATAATTTGACAGCATTTTTCAAATTACTCTTCCAAGATAATGTATCATATGCTCAAGGTGTTACAAATACTGATCTTGAAATTGCAACACATATTCCATATGATTCTGGTTGTGCAACTGCTTTTGCTAATTTGATAAGAATTAGACAAGACGGTGATGAAACATTGTTGAGAGATCAGAAAGTATCTGCATCAATTGTTTCAAGAATTACTTTGAAGGGTGCTCAAGGTGGATTAATTGAAGGTGAAGTAGAATTTCTTGCAGCAAAATGGGAACAAATTGATGCTGGTGCTACACTTGTAGCAAGAATACAAGATTTTGATTCTACGCCTGCATTAAAGTTTGAAGATTTAACAGTTTTAGGTTCTACCGGAGATACTACTGTTACAGAACTTAACATTGCAGAATTTGATATTACATTTAATAATAATGCAAAACCTTTCTTCTATAATGAAGCTATCGCAAAAACATTTACTTTAGGCACTCTTGAAGTAACAGGCTCATTAACTATACCCTGGAATGATGAATCTGCACATGGTGGAAATGCTACAATTACTCAATTTGTTGCAAATACTACTAAAGTATTTTCACTTGTTTGGGGAAAACAGGCAGCAAATCCACTAACGTTACCAGCTACTGGAAATACTCTTGGTGTTGATGTTTTAACAGGAAAAAATAGTCTTACAGATAATTTCTTTGCTATTCATGCAAACCTCAAAGTTGAAGACTATGAAGAAACTGATCAAGAAGAAAATCCAATGATACCATTGAAATTTAGAATGGTTAAATCAGATACAGTACCTTGTGATTCAGTTGGAACATTGAAAGTATTAACCGGTTATAAAGCTGCCACTACTAAATGGGGCAGTTGGGTTTAATTAATAAATAATCCTAAAAAGGAGAAGTAACAATGATTAAAGGTGTAAACAAAACAGCTATTCCATATGTTCTTGAAGAAGATCGTTCTTCAGCAGTTTCTGAACAAACAGTTTTTCACATAAGACCAAAAACTGGACATGACAACAACTTGACGCTCCAAAGATATGCAGGAGCTTCAAGAGATGGCAGAAAAGGCACAAGAGAAATTAATGTCTCTAAGCTTGATGCTGCAGATCATGAAGAATTCTTGAGTGTTGTTGAGAAAGTTGAAAATTTCATTTATTCAGAAGATTCAGAGTTTTTCAACAAAGGTGAAATTTACAAAGTCATAACAGAAAGAGCACAATTGAAAGAAGTTGCACGTTGTCTTTCTGCTGATCATCTTTCTGAAGTTCTTGAAGTATCCAACAACATTAGCAAGCTAAATGATGGAGCAAAAAAAAACTCCAACTCTTAGTTTGGTATTATCTTTGGAAAAGTGAAAATAAAGAAAGAAGAACTCTTTACGATTGTGATATTTGCGCTCTTTCTCAGAATGAATGGTTTAAAAATAGAATATGTTTCAATTCTAGATATGGGGAAGAACAATATAATTTTGTTCTTCCCGTTCTAGATTTGGTATCTATGAAGATAAAAGAATCTGAAAAAAGATCATTTAATCAAATAGAATTTCTAGAATGGCTTAATGATTTTAATCTTGAATTTAATCCAGATATGCCATCTTTTGAAATTATACAAGCTTACCTAAATGGTAGAAATAAGACAGAAGCCGGAGAAATTTGTATTACTGGTTTTGTTGATTTTGAAATTGGAACTCTTATTGATTTAGAGAATGCTTGTAACACCTATCATGTCTTACCCTACAGTGGAGGACTACTTGACCAACCATTATTATTATTAGAAGCTTTTGGACTTGTTAGAAGCGAGATCAATAGATATGAAAAAGTAAGAGCAGATAAAATCATGGCTAAACATCAAAATCAAAGTGAGAAACCTCATAAATAATGAAAGAAATAAAATTTTCAATTAGTTTATTTGGTAGAGATTCAAAGAGAATTGCTAATAATTCAGTAGGAGCTCAAATACTTGCTGGAAGATTAAATACTATTAGTAAAAAGTTACAAGATATCCCAGTATCAATTGGGACAGCAGCAAACCCATCTATCAATAAACTTTCAGAAAATTTCTCAAAAAAATATCAAGAAAGCATACGAGATAATTTTATTCATAATCCTTCTAGTTGGAAGCCATTATCACAGTCTGCAGTTGACATACGTAGAATGTTAATTGACCCTAAATTTCTAGCACAAGAGATAAAAAATATTGTATTGTCACCAGAAAATAGAAGTAAAAAATCAATTACTAGCCTATTTTCTGATCAAAATATCAATAGCCTTGTGAGAGAGATATTACCAAAATTATCAAATAGAAAAGGTTTATCAGATAAACAAGTTATAGATAGATTTAAGAATAAGTATGGTTTATCAAATGTACAATTAAATGAGAGAATAGATGCTTTTGTATCTTCATTAAAACCTCCAATGTTACATCCTAATATGCATGCATCAGGACCAGCTCTTTTAACTACTGGTAAATTAATGAATTCTATTATTGTTAAACTTGAGAAATCAGACTCAAAAATGGGAAAAGTATTAACAAAATTCAGAGATTTTGTAATTACGTATGCAAATTATGGTAATAAACATTTTCTCGGTAAATCATTTGTAGTTCCAACATTATTCATATTAAATAATAGAGGCGAGATATTAGGTTCAATTAAAATTCCTATTTATTATGCAAGAAAACTTGGAAAATTAGATCTTTCACCCTTATTCAAAGTTGAGGTAAGAAATGAATCTGTGAAAGTAGCACCAAGAGACCCATTTATACTGAAAGAAAAAGATATGCAACTTTTAAATAAATTTGGTACTGATGCATGGGTACCTTTTACTAATGCTGCTCAACAAAAGATTTTAGAGATACAAGGATTATTATGAGTGCTAATCAAGAAAGAAAGCTTAGAATGATTGTTGAGTTTCATGGCAATGCTAGTAATGCAATGAAAGCTGTTGATGATTTTGAAAGAAAGTTTGGTTCTACTTTTAAACAACTTGGTGTTAATGTAGAAGTAGAATTAAGAAAAACAGAGAGGAGAATCAAACAATCATTTGATAGAATGTCTAGTTATGGTAAAAGGTTTTCAAAACAAATGAGTGGTGGAGCATTTCTAGGTGGTTCATCTGGTGGCATTGGTAAAGAGTTTGATTCTTTTGAAATAAGTCAAGGTGAAATGAGGGGTTCAACTACAGGCTTAAGACATGAAGTAGGAAAACTTAGAAATACTTTATTACTTGTTTCATTTGCAACTACTGCTGTTGTTAGTGCATTCAAGACAATGTTTCAAACTGTTTTACAGAATGAATCTGCAATGATTGGATTAAAAGCTGTTGCTATATCAACAGGCCTTTCTTTTGATAGATTAAGAGAATCATCAGTTATTCTTGAAAATTCTGGTATAATGTCTATTACAGGCTCAAGCGCTGCACAAAAGAACTTAGCAGCAACTAAAATGACATTGATGGAAGTTCAAGGTGTAATGGGCGCTTTAACAGATGCTGCTGCATTTAATAGACAAGGTACTTTGTCTATGGAAGAAGCAGTTGTTGGTGCTACTCAAGGTATTAAAAATCAAAATTCAATTATGATTGATAATGCTGGTATTACTAAAAACGTATCAATCATGTATAAAGAATATGCAGCTTCTATTGGTAAAACCATTGGAGCATTAACAGAGCATGAGAAACGTCAAGCAATGGTTTCTGGAATTATGCAAGAAGCAGAATTATTTGCTGGTAATGCTGAAAAATCAATGTTTTCATATCAAGGACGACTAAATAAGCTTAATGTTGAAATTTTAAAAACTTCTAGAAATTTAGGAGATATGGCTGCTCCTAATATAATGGCTGGTTTAGAAGCTTTAACTGGTGGTCTTTCAAAAGCTGGTAATGATGAAGGTTTTATGAAGTTAACCGCTTTATTAACTTCTTACTTTAAGGAATTAATGATAATTTTACCTAAAATAGCTGATAATTTTATGGCTATTCCAAGATTTTTATCACCATTATCTTCTATTTTTGACAATTCAATTGTAAAAATGACACTGATGAGTGGTTTATTATTAAAAATGAATTCTTACGCACAAGGATTTTTAATTAAATTCAAACAAGGACAGCTTCAAGGAGTTATTGATAATTCTAGTAAAAGATTAGCTAGTTCAGCTATATTAGCTACTGATAAGGGATTGAATCAGGAATCAAATGCTAAAAAAACTATAATACAATCTGCACAGTTTGAAGCAAAAATGAAGGGTAAGATTATTGAACTTGAAAAAACTGGTAATTTAAATGATTTGATACAAAAAAATGCTCAGAAAGAAATAAATCTTTTATTAGCATCAGAAGGAGCTCAACTTGAAAAAAATATTAAATATAAACAACTTATAAATGATCTAACCATAAGAGGCTTTAATATTTATAAAACTAATAGTGAAGTAAAAGTTGGAAAAAATACTATTTCGACAGGATCTTTTTTAGTAAGAGATGCAAATGCTAATTTGTCAAAGGATTCACTATTTAATAAAAAGGGAGCTTCACCTACTTTAGTTGCTGAAGCTAGTTCAGGAGCAGGTGCTTATAATATAGCTGGATTATTAGGCAAGATTGGTATACAGAAACAATGGTTTAAAGATATAGCAACTTCTGCAAAAATTTCTATGGCATCAATGAAAGCAGATTTACTTTCTGGTAAACTTACACTTGAAAGCTTAAAACTTGGTTTTGGTACTGCTGGTACAGCTGCTTTAGCTTTTGGAAAATCTGTTATGGCTATGGGTATGACAATTATGGCGGTTTTTGGTCAATTTATGATGTATTATACAATAGTAATGACTTTAATAGATTTGTTCAAACAATTAGTTGGAGCTTCAAATGAGGAAGCAAAAAAGAGAGAACAGAGACTTACTGACATTGATATTGAAATTAAAGCATTAACTGGTCTTAGCAGATCTTATGATTTATTAATTAATAAAGTAACGTCATTAAATCAAGCATTTGGAAATGGTTCAGGATATGAGAATTTTTATACTGCTCAAGGTAATACCATACAAGAAACAGAAATAAAAATGAAGTCATTATTAACTGATATGGATGATATAAAATTTGAAATGCAAAGAATGGCTCATTCAGGTAAAGATTCTGCTATTAATCCATTAACAGGTATTGAAATGTCTTATGATGAGTTTAAAAATTACCTTGATAATTTGAAAACTCAATTTAGTGAATTAAATACATATGCAAATGATGCATATGATAATATTTCAGGCACATTAACTGATGCTGGAGAATTTTTTGCTTCAGCTGGTGGTAAAATTAACAGTACTATTGGAAATGCAGCTAATCAAGTATCATCTTTTAATGATAACATTATTAAGTGGGCTTCTCAATACCCAATCTTAAATGAAAAGATTGGTGATGATGTCGTTACTACTCTATTAGGGATATCAAAAGATGCTTCATATTATGATGCATTAATGCTTTCAAATACTAAATCTTTTGAATTAGAAAAACGTAAATATATCATAGATTCAGAAAAGCAAATCACTGAAATAAAAAAGAATGCCTTAAATGAAAGAACTAAAGGTATATTTAATTCACAGTCTAAAGAAATGGCTTTATTAGTTACAGCTAGTAAAGAACAACTTGATGCTATAAGAGACCAACAAAGAGCACTTAAATTAGAATTAGAAGGTCAAAAGTTTGCAACTGGTGATGCTATTCTTTCAATGGGGATAAGTTCAAGAACATCTATATCTGCAGGACATACTTCTGCTAGAAATATTGATACCTATATTGAAGGAATTTTAGCTGAAGCTGACAACCAATCAAAAAGATATGATAGATTATTGAAAAATATTATTGCAGCAGACGTGAAAGCACGAAATACCAGTAGAAGCACTGGCCAATATCAATTAATGAATCTTGATAAAGGTAAGTCTGCTATAGAGAATAAAGATAATAAGTTTTATGATTCATATAAATCTTTAGTTAATTTAAATAAGGAAAGATTATTAAATGAACAAGATCTTGCTAATTTCTGGACAAAAAATAAAGAATCAATTATGCAAGGAGATTTTGATGCTTCAATGCTTGAAACTGTATTAAATACTTTTAATCAGTCAAGAGCTAATGTAAGTAAAGCCTTAAATAAATTAGTTGTACCAGATGAAGTAAATAATCTTGACTTCAAAAAATTTAAAGAATCTTTAGATAAATTATTAAAAGAAGGGGGTCAAGCATATGAAGAACTCTCAAGAGCATTATTATCTGGTTCTACCAAAAAATTAACTGAAGAACGTGTTAAAGAAGCTAAATCATTCATGGGTTCTGTACAACAGGCTTTAAGTAATAAAATTGGAGCATTGGAAAGTCAGGCAAAAGCAGTAGAAGACACACTTCCAAAACAATATGCCAATGCACTAATACAAATTAGGGATACTACTGAAGCTACTTCAACGCTTAACTCAAAAATTGCTACATTAAGTCAAACTATTTTGACTAATTCAGAATATGTTAATAATCATAATCAAGCTATCACCGACCTCAAGAATAAGTATAATGTTATAAATGATGTTTTAGACTTTAATCATAAATTAACAATGGATGGTATAGCTGATCAAGCTTATGCAGATGCATATATAAAACAACATGGTTTAGCTTTGTATAATTTACATGTTAAGAATGCTAAAGATGCATATGAAGCTAAAAAAGAATTTAATGATAAAATGTTAAAGAATGAAATTGAAACAGCAAGAACCAATGAATTTATACAATTACGTAATTCTGCTGATATTATGAAGATGCAGAATGAAAAATCAAGTAAAGCTTTAGGATTAGGTCTAAGTTCAACTCAAGCAACAGAACTAGAAGCATATGGTGATGCATGGATTAATTTTAGTGGTAAATTGGCTCAAGCTTGGTTTATGCAAGACCAGGCATCTGCAAATGAAGCTTCAAGAAATTTAGTAGAATTAGCTAAACAAAAGTTTAATGCATTAAAAAACATTACTAATGATCTAGTAAATCAAACTAATATTCAATCAATTGGTTCTGGTTCTATTATTGAAACTATGTTTGGACTTGATGCTCAAGGAATGGCTCAAATCGATTTAAAATATAATGCTCTTATAGCTAATGCTAGTAGTTATTATATGAATTATGCACAAATAATTCAATATGCTGCACAAAAAGAACAAGAACTAGTTCAGAAAAGAATGACAGATATAAGCAATTTTGCTGGTAATATGATTCAAGCTGCTTATAGTTTTGGTGCTCAAATAGGTCAAGCATTTGTTGAAGTTAATCAAGGTTTTGATAAAGAAAAAGCTGATATGCTTAAAGAACAAGAAACCTTATTATTAAGAGGAGAAATTTCACAAGCTCAATACCTTGACAGAACTACTCAACTTCATTCATATTATGCAGAAAGAACTCGTAATGTTTGGACTCAAGCTTTTAACTCTATTGGAAAAGGCATGACTCAAACAATAGCTGATATAGTTACTGAGCTAGGTAAAAATGCTGCTGAAAAAGCAGTTAAAGAATTAACAGCAAATGCTTCAATTGGTACTACTTTATTAACAGGATTAACTAGTGCATTACCTTATGCAGGAATCGGCTTGGCATTAGGATTCATAGGAGATGCTATCTTTGGGAGTAATAAAGAACCTGAGATGCCTGATTTTACTCAAACAAATGCAAATCAATTAAGTAAGTTTGGTGGAACAATAAAAGCTGAAGAAGTAAAAATTGAGATCTCTCCGACTTTTATTATTGAGGGTCAACAAGTATTTATTGGGTCTGGTTCAATTGTTGAGTTTGTAGATGAATCAACTGAATTATTGAAAAAGGCAGTACAGCAAGCCATAGATAACAAGGAATTTGATTTAAGTTTAGCAAGAGGATAAAATGGCATACCAACAAGGAAACTCTTGGGAATTGGCAATATCACTTCCTTTGAAGAATAATAAGTTCACAAAAGGTCAATATAAGTCTTTGTTAGTTAATGATGCGACTGTACCAGTTAATCAACCTACCATAACTTATGATAATACGCATTTAGATGGAGCAGAGATCCATAATCATTTACAATATGGAGATGAAATTTCAATAGTTTCAAACTCTACTAAAGATGTTGAACATCTGATTGTAGCAGGAATTGATAAAGTAAATAACCTTATTGTGCTTAGAGATAAAAATAATCAAGTTTTATTTGCAGATGGCGATTCAATATCTGCTTATTGTACAGGTCTTGCAGCAGGATGGGAAATTCCATTGGCTTCACAAGCATGGGTAAAAGCTGGTGGTATAAAGAATGGGCCTGTATCTAGGCAACTTACTAAAAGTTTTACTGCCGGTATTGGTGCAGGTACCTATGTTAAAACAGGAACAAATGCTGGATTAAATGGATTATTGACGCTTACACAGCATACCACAGAATATGGGTTTGCTTTAGATTTATTATCTACACAACTTGAATATATACAAACACCTTTATATTTAGATTCTGGTATTAATAAGTTTAAGATTGCAATTAATAACCCTGATGGATTAAGTGGAGCAGTAAATGTTTTATTAGGTCAATATCACAGAGGAGGGTGGCGAAAATCTTATGCTCAAATGCTTACTATCCATCTTGATAAAAATGATGTTACACTTGATTCTACGATATTTAAGCAAAGCTTAATTGATTATGGTGATGAATCTACTAATAATAAGCGTAGAAAATCATTATTAATACCATATCAATTTTATAGAATTGGTGGTAAGGTATTTGTAGATGCAGTAGCTACTAACAAAATTTATAATGATGATTATAATATTAAACTTGTACTTCAACCAAGTGATACCCTTAGAGATAATTCAACAGAAACTATTTCAGTAGATATACTAGACAGCTTAGCTATAAATACTAATCAATGGTTTGAGTTTAGTCAAGTGGGTTTATTAGCTTCTGGTATATCAAATGCATCATTTCCTCATCTTGGTTTATGGCTTGATAATAAGATAACTTCAGCGTATAGTGGAGATGTCAATTTATATATTGATGAACTCTGGGCTGAACATGCTGGTGGAGTTAATTACGCAGATGTTGATGGTTGTTTAAAATTCTCAAGATATAATGTTTGGCCAGAACAAGGAACTATCCAAATAAACCCAAGAAGTGAAAATTCAGAGATTCATGGAAGAAAACTTTTAAATATTGAATGTCAAATAGATTACTGTACTCAAGAGTTTTGGGACCAATTACAAACTCTATTAGAATGGCAAGATCGAGGCTATCTTTTGAATTTACATCCATATATTAAAGATATTGGTAATGTATTAACAGGAAAATTAACAATTAAGAATTATTCTAAAGGTTCCTGGGATTTAACGTTAAGAAGTTTCTTACTCTCATTTGAAGAGATTATTTAATGAGTAACTTTGTTTCAATTAGTCAATTTAAAGAAGCTATAAGTCAAATTCTTGAAGGAGATTTATCATCACCAAAAAGAGACAGGTTGACAAGTGTACATCAATCTGCAGAACTTTTTAATGCAACTGGGGATAAAATTACAAAACTTAGATTAAAATTTTATATTGAAGATGATGGTGGAGATTGGACTCTTGATAATCTTATAAAACCTAATTTCATATGGGATATGAAAAAGATTGCTGGTGCTGCAGTTATTGATAGTGGTAATCATGCTTTCCATATTAATTTAACAAGTTCAAATGTAAAAGAAACTACTGATGGGATAAAGTTTATTGGTAAAAGTAAATCCTTTTTAGTTTCAAGCACTATTCCTAATTTTATAGATGGTTCAAAGACTTTAATAAATCTATGGTTTAAGCCTGAACTATTAGGAATTGGTAATACTTCTTCATTATTTCAAATATCTGGTCAAACTGCTAAGCAACCTACCATATTTTCAATCAATCTTATCGAGAATGGTGGCCTTCTAAATTTTGGTTTAACCTATTATCAAGCTGGGGTTAAGTATAATAAAATCTATTCTGACACAATCATACCAAATGCTTATAATAATATACAACTTTTGATAGATACTAATCTGTCAATACTCGTCAATGGTTCAGCATTTGTTGATACTTTATCAATTAGCTTAAATCCACTCTCATTTACTAATATCATATTGAAATTTGGAGAGAATTATTTTGGGGAAATTTCTTACATTACTTTGCATATAAACAATAATGTAACTAGTGCTATGATGGATTATCAATACACTATGAGGTATCCTTTACCTAGAGATAGTGAATTAGTAGATTTAAGCGATGAGTTTGAATTAAGAGGAAAAAATCTATTTATAGATGCAGGTTCAATCTCTAAAGCAATAGAAACGATTAAAGGTGAATTTTTTATAAAATCAAATGATATTACTTTGAGGTCATAATGGGACTAACTGTTTCAAAATTTTATGATAATGCGGGTTTACCAATTACAGATTCAATAACAGTAAAATTATATGGACCTCTTGATAATACTCCAACAGATCATATAGGTTCTACTTATGGTGTTAATACTGGTATGAGAACTTTCTCTGACTTACCAGCTGGAGATTATAATCTATTCTTTGATAATATAATTGAATCTGGATTGAGTCCATTATTTATTGCTGGTCCTGTAATACCTACATTTTCTCCAGCTGCAGGAGATATAAGTTCTACAATGCTTGCTGATAATGCAGTTACTACTGATAAACTAGCAGCAAATGCAGTTGGGACAGCAAAAATTGCTGATGCAGCTGTTACTTCAGCAAAATTAGCTGATGGGGCAATAGAGGCATCTAAAATAGGTGATCAATCAGTAGCTAAAAGTAAACTTGGTACTGATGTATTTAATGGTACTATGCTTGATGATGGAGGATTTGGTCCTAAAGTAGATTCAACATCAATTGGATTCAATGTTCTAGGTGAATTAGAAGTTATTGATAATAGTATTACTTCAGATAAATTAGCAGAAGCATTAGCTACTGCTAACATTGCTGATGCAGCAGTAACAGAAGCTAAAATTGCTGATGGGGCTGTTACAACAAATAAACTTGGAGATGCATCAACAACAGAATCAAAGATTGCTGATGCAGCAGTAACTACTAATAAAATTGCTAATGAAGCAGTAACATTTGAAAAAATTAGTTCTCTGGCGATTGCTCAGTTGAGAGATGCTAATTATGGTATACCTAGTGATGTCGCTTATGTATCTGCCAATTATGCAAACCTTGAAGCACCTTATTTTACATTAATACAAGATGCAATTGATTATCTTGAAACCGCAGCAATAGATGGTGCAATACTTATACAGCCTGGAACATATACTGAATCTATTATAATTAATTCATCTATCTCTTTAGTGGGTATTGATAAGGCTAGATGTATAATAAATCATATTCCCACTGCAGCCATAAATCAAGCAGTAAAAATAACAGGTCAAAACACATTACCAATTACGTTACAGAATTTAACTATAAAATGCCTAAGTGATAATGCAATCGATGTTGATGCTATTGGAATTTATTCAAATCATGCTGTTAATAAGTTATTAATATCAAATGCAGACATTATAGTTCAAGGAAGAAATCATGCTACAAACCCAACTAATGGTATAGGAGTTTTTATTGATACTTCCCTATTAGTTGGAAATGTTGAAATTGAAAAGAGTAAATTAGTAGTAACTGGTGGAAACCATACAGCTAGTGGAACTGGAAAAGATGCCTTTGGAATTAAGATCCCCGTAAGAATGAATCTTGCTGTTAATTTTACATCCATTAATGTTATTGAGGGTACAGGTCTTACAAATGGAGCAGGTTATCCAATTTATGTTTTTGGTAATGACATTACCTGGGTCTATCCTAAGCCTCCTATATCTATTGGTGGAGTAATTGCAGAATCAAATAGTCCAGTTGTTAAAAATGTTTCAAATAATACTGGAGTTTCTGCAGTAATCATGGCTTCTGCATACTCATTTGCTCCTTTAGTTGCAGAAGTAAGTACTGCTATTATTTCATCAGAAGCAAATGAACAGGTAGTTGCAATGGAAGGAATCCTACAATAATGAGTGAACAATTACAAGATAAGAATACTGCTTATAGTGATTTATCTGCTCAGGGGTTAAGAAATTTATATAATGAGAATGATAGATTTGACAATTTTTGGAATAAACCTCTTCCAGATTCATTATTAACTGTAAATGGTAATAAAGCTTATTTTAATAAAAGTTGGAATAAAACACATACAGCATTTTATCAACGTAAATGTGCATTAAAAGTTGAAGTAACATTAGCTGATGGTTCAGTCCGATTAGTTGATATTGGTACTTTTTTAATGCAAGAACCCACTATTGATGATTCAAAGATAAATATTGCTTTAGAAGATTTAGCAAAACCCTTAATGGAAGAGCCAGCTGACTCAGTTAAAAGTGGTTTTCAATGGTATAGAAATGTACCTGTAAAGTTTCTAGTTGAAGAATTAATAAAGACTGTTTATTATGATAAAAGGAATGGTGAAGTACCAAGAGATTTTATCATAGATGATATAAGACCTGTAACACCTACAGCTTTACCTACTTTATCATCTCTTGGAAAGCCTCCCAGCTTTTCAAGACTATCAAATTCTTTAGATGAAGATTTAAAATGTAGAGTACTTTGTAAAGCTAATATAAATTCTTTAGGTGAAAATCTCTACATGGGTTTAAATGCTCAATTATGGGCTTATAATGATTTGGCAGGTACTTATTCAAAGATTGGTGAAATTATTCCTGCTGGAACTATACCTGTTTATATACAAAAATTATGGTTTAATGCTACTGACAATTTTATTTATGGGATTGCTCTTGAAGAAGAACAATTAGTATATAGTAATGATAAAGTTGAATATGGTAAATATGAATGTCAAGTTGGAGTGAATTTTGTTTTCTTTAAAGCAGACAGAGAATCTATAACAGTTTTATTTGATTCTCAATCTCAATCGTCAAACTATAATTTCAAATATAGTATTTATCCTGGTAAATATCACATTATACCTCCTTACTTTAAATTAACAGCAATGTCTCAAGCAGACTATAAAACTATTTATGGTAATACTTATCATACTTATAAGAATACTAATTTTAGGCTAAATCCAGTATTGTCTGGAATAGGAAATTTTGATATTGCGACACAATCAATTAAGAATCTTACTGGAGATATATATAAATTTCCTCAAACAGAGAATATTGCTATACCTTTTGCTCAGAAAGTAGGTTTTATAGCTAATAGATATATTGAAAATTATTTACCTGCTTGGTATGGTGCTGTTGAAGATCCAGGAGCTAATAAGTTTAGACATGCATATTTTGGTCATAATAGAACTTTCCCAGAAACTACGGGTAATAGATGGGTAAATAATCAAATTTATGTAAGAGAATATGCTGAAGATGATCCTTATTTTAATACAAGACCTAGTGAATGTAATCCAGTATATAGTTCACCAATTTATAATTTCAGGGATAGGACTAGAATAGTTATTCAAGGAAGAAAAACTTTAACAGAGACCGCTGATAAATATTACTATGCACCTACTGAGGGGTACAGTCAACAAGCAGTTTTTATAGTACAAACAAAAGATTTCATACTTGATAATAACAACCCAACAAAAGGCTTTAATAGGAATTCTGCATATTTTGAGGAAAATTATGATAGTAACTGTCCTTCAATAGATTACTATAATATAGATAATCCTTTTTCATATCTCCCAAATCAATTTACTGCTAAAACTTTTTATCCGGGTTATTTTTCATGGTATGAAGAAGCTTTATTGTTAAAAGACAGTAAATTGTTTGGGGTACATACTAGAATTAATCCTGAAGGTATTTCTTGGCCTTGGCTAAAATATACTTCCGGTCAAAAAGGCTCTATAGAGTATTTACCTACTTTAGGTATAAGTGGTAGTTTCTTTATTCAAGTACTTGACAAAGTTAGTAGACGTTCTAAAGGTAATTGTAATTTTTCACAAGCAGATTTAAATACACAAAGTTTTGATTATAATACTGGAGAGATGGTTCCAGAAACATTAAGATTTAAATATTTTATTTATGATCTTGCTTTAAATACATTTACTGAAGTTACTTTATCAGACATGGTTCAATCTTATAGTGGTGTCAATGTTCCTTTACAGATTACAGCTACAGCAGTAAATGGTACTACATTATTTATAGCTGGAATGTCTTTCAATAATCAAACAGATACTGATGGAGTTTTTACAAGTGAAAAGCATAATAAGACAAGAATATTAAAAGTTGATTTTAGTAGCAGTGTTGCACTTCCTACTATTACAGTATTATATGAGTCTAATTATAGTAAAATGTTAGCTACAATTACAGATATGCTGTATACTTCTAATGGATTAATTATATCTTATTATGATAGAAAGAAAATAGTAACATTTGCAGAGAATGCATATAAACCTTCATTAGGCACTCCTTTTGGTCTAGCAAAGCTAACTAATTTAAGTGTTTCAGTTGATGAGTTTTCTGACCTAAACCCTTTATATTCTAATCATTTTATTAATGGCAAATATCAGTTCTCAAGACTAATTAAATCAAGTATTGATAATTATCTATATTATGTACTAATACATGATAGAGATGAATCTACTAATAAAATGGAACTCAGGAGATATGATTTAGTTACTGAAACAGAAGACAGATTAGGGTTTATAAGTGATATTACTTTTGGTGATACTAATATTTTATCTAATCTTGAACTTCAAGAATTGGTTACTGGATTTAATACTGTTTTTGGAGTATCAACTGGTTATTTACCGAACTATATTAAAAAATCAAACTCAAAAAACTACTTATTCAAATATGATAAGTATTTATCTGGAGTAGTGGAATTAGCAGATTTTAATAATTTAAAAGTATGGGATGCTTTAAGCCAAATTGCTAGAGCATTTAACTATATAATGGGTTTTGATAATGATAAGTTCTTTTTCATAAAAAGAGAACTAGAAAATGAAGCAAGCATATTTATTGACTTAGATTTAGATCCCGTAATATCTAAGAAAAAGATTTTAGATGTAGATATTAAAAACGTTATTACTGCTACACCAATGGTAGCAAAAAAGGGCGATATTGAATGGAATGTAACTCTCTGTTCAAATATGTTAACTACTCAAGTTGATGATGGTAGAACTAATCTTGATATATCATTGAGAATACGTCAAGAAGATGATATGGCTCATGATATTGTGTTAAAAACTGTTGTGGTTGGTTCTGTACCTAATGTTGAAAATGAATATAAGAATATAGATCCTACTAATGTCTCAAATAAATACTTCACCAATGTTCGTTTTGCTTACCTTATTTATAATGTTGTATTTGAAACTAAACTCTATAGAGACGTTGCGTCTAACGAGACAGAAATATATCTGCCATCATTTTTTGGCTCAAATCTCAGTGATCAGCTCTCTATAGGGGATATTTTTGTAGTTAATTATACAGACACAGAAGGTAATTCTCAACAGATAAGTAGAATGATTATCGATGCAGATTTTTCAAGTAACATCATAATTCTTGAAGAGAACTTAGGTCAGGATTTTGCAGCATATACTCCAGTCTCTATTTTCAGATCTAATGCTATTAAAGGGGATGATAATAAGACAACTTTGTCAAATAATACTTGGAGTGATAAGGGAGTTACCTTCATTTCAACTGGTGTTATTCAAAGAGTTGCAGGTACTACTTATAATCTATCTACTGATATAGTTGAATTTCAAGTTGCTTCTTTTAAGAATCTTGGTATTGGTACAGTTATTAGAATTTCAGATTTAAATGCTGAATATCAAATTTATGCAAAAAAAGAATATGTGATAGATAATAAATCTACTCATTGGATTCAGATCATACCTTTTAATAATTCTATATTACCAACCATTGGGACTGATTCAACACTAATTAATAAAAGTATTCTAGCATACTGGGTACCAAAAGGTCCATCAACATCAAATGATTCATTGGTTGAAGTTGGAGGCTCTAAGATTTTTGTGGGTTTTGAATATGGAAGTACCGGAGTTTTTTGGCAGAATCCTAATGGTTATGATTACATAGAGATAAAAGCTCCTGGATTACAACTAGAAGCTAATAGTAGTTTAAAATATACTGCTGTTAATCAAGATTCAATATACAGATATGGTAAAAAAACTGAAGATTTACCAGAGAATAGATTTATGCAAAGGAATTTTATTGAGTATGCTACAAGATTAATGCTATTTCAATCTGCTTTTCCGAGATTGATTTTTGAGATTAAAAATTTAATACAAGCACAGAACGTTGCTGGTGAGTCATATAATTTACCTTTCTTTAAGATTGTGAGTACTACGGACTCAAAGCTTACCAAGGTAACAATTAGATCAAAGAAATATCTTCCTAATTTCAAAGATTATTCAACTGATTTCTATCTCATGTCACATGATTTTAATCTAAAAGATTTTAGTCAAAACATTAAGGTAAAAGGGATAGACCCATTCTAATAAAGGAGTAGACAATGCATTACAGAAATGGCAGAGAAGCAAAAAATGGTGATAAAGTTGTATCACTTGCAGGTTATGGAAATAGTCCAGTAAATATCAATGCCATAGGCATTTTATTTGATGCTCAACCAGGAAATGATTACTGCAATGGTAGCATAGCACCAATACTTGGTGGACCTGTTGTAGGTGCTTGTTTATGTGATTGCTTGCATTATGATGATGTTGCTGAACTTATAGCTTCTGCAGGCTTTGCTAAAAGACCAATTGGAAAGTAAATTTTCAATTGATTGTTATCTACAGAAAACTCCAGGTTTTGTTAGGATATATACCTGGAGTTTGTAGTGAATTGTATTGATAAATTTATTGTTAAATAAAATCCTGAAAACCTTAATTGAAAAGATTAACAATTCCTCTAGTTGCTTCAGCAGATTTTAAGATTTGTCTAAGGATAGAATTATAGATTTTAATGTTTCTATTTATCAGTCTATGGTCTACATCAAGACGAGCTTCAATATAAGCCCAAACATTATCACGATTACCTTGAAATATAATTAGTGTAGGGCCATCATTTACTTGTAAACAATTAATACTATGGAGCCTAGATTTCTGATCTTCAACAACAGCTTTTTTAATAGCTTCAAAAACAGGATCTATATATCTTAATGTATTTCCAATCTTTCTAAAACCAATTTCTTCAGGACCTGATTGTTTCCCAATTAATTCTTTATCATTAATGTTCATAGTCCCAATAATACCAGCTTGATTATTCTTAAGATTTAATTTATTAATTCCTTCTTTTGATAAGCTTAATTTTTTAATATCTTCGTCAGTTAATTTACTGTTATCAACCTCAGTAGGCTCTATACCTCCAGCAATTCCTTTTACTTTTAGTTTATCATCAGATTTTACTTGTGTATTATCGAGTAACCCTGGTGTTATAGAAAACCCAGTAGATCCTTTGAGATCATCGCCAATGAGAACTCTTTTTTTCAATTCTTCAAGATTTAGTTTATTAAGTTCTGTTTCTGGTAATGCAGATAAATCATCTTCAGAATCAAATTGTGGTTTAATCTGAGGAACAATATCTTTTTGAATCTCTGTTAAAGGTAATGTTACTGAATCAGGTAAATTTGATCCTGCCTCATTTTGTGCATGTTGACTGCTAGCTTCATTAATTCCCCCTTTTTGAAGCTCTGGTTTTAAGAAATTCTTAGTTTGTTTGGCCATTTCTTTGGTCCTCAATTAGTTTCAATCTTGATATTAGAAATATGATTCTTTCGGCTAACTATTATTCTATGCTCAAAAGAATTTTTTAGATTAATATCGTGAGAAATCACTAGTTTCAGCCCGCTAATATCACGTAGGATATCAAAGAACCGATCCTGCCCTGTAGCATCAAGTCCATCTAATACTTCATCCCAAAGAGTAAAACCAAAGTCCATGTTTGAGTTACGATTTAATTCTCTTAAGGCTAATCCTGCTGATAATGAAATGCGATTTGATTGACCATATGAAAAGAGTTCAAGAACACGTTGTACTCCAGAATCTTCAATAAGATCTAAATCTAATTCACTATTATTAACATCAAGTTTATAATTAACTTCAATATTAGTACCTAACTTGCTTAAAAAATCATTTGTAATTTGCTCTAACATTGGTTCAGTTTCAAGTAACTCAATATTCTTTATAGTTTTAAATCCATTTACCCAATATTCATACATTTCAAGCTTTATATGTTTTTCTGCAACTTTAGTTTGTATTTCAAAAATCTGATTTGATACTTTATTATACATATCAATCTGATTTTGCATTGTTTGTAACTTCAATTCAAGAATTCTTAATTCATTATTCTTTTCATTTAAATCACTCATTTTATAAAATGATTCAGTAAGGTGTGAACTCTCATTTATAACTTTATTAAGTTCATCTAATTTTTCTGTATACTCAGAATAAGTTGAATACTCTTTTAATGTTTTATCAATACTATAAGAACCTGTTGCATCTTTTACAATAACACCTTCTTCTTGTTCTGTTAAATGTGTATCAATAATATTTAGTATAACTCTTGAATTATGTTTCAAACTTTCAAGTCTTGTTGAAGTTTCAACTACTTTATCACGTTTTGATTTTATTTCTATTCTATACTTAACAATATTAGAAAGATTTTCATTAATTTCTTTTATCTTTAATTCTATTTGTGTCATATCAGTTTTATAATCTAACATGAATTGAGCTAATTTTGATTTATTAACTACTGATAAAACATTTTCTTTAAGTAATAATTCTGATTTACATTTTGGACATGAGAGATAATTACCAGAATTAATATGGTCTATTTTCTCACTTAATTCATTAGCTCTTTTTTCAAGAGTACTTATTTCTACTTTATATTCTGTATACTGAGTTTCAAGCTCTTTTAACTTGATATCATATACTTCTTTAGTTTCAATTTTTTTATTGCTTGAAAGCTCATTTATTAACTTTTCATTTGAATCAAATTCTTTTTTCTTTGAGTTTAATAACCAGCAAATCTTTTCAATATCGTTCACATAAGCATCAACTCTTGATTTAATTTCTCCTAATTCTAATTTTAAGCTAGAAACTTTCCTTTGAGCTTTATTATATTCTTCACCTTGTTTCAAATCTTGTTCAATAACATCAATCTTAATCTTTACTCCATTGATAGTACTAACTATCACTTTCATTTCTTTTTTAATTACTTTTTCATCAAAATCTTTTGATAATTGGTTTGTAAGAACAGTTAAATTATTTTCAAGTAACATAATCTCATCAGAGATTTTTTTCTTATCAATATTTGACAATTCAGATGCATAATCCATAATTTCAAGTTTTCTAAATCTTGATATCATTGAGCATCTGTCTTTAGATGAAAAATTTTTTGAAGCAAAACCTTTAGTAGTTTCGCCAGTAAAATAAGTATGGTTTAAAAAATCACTGAAATAAACTTTCTTTTTACCTCCAATACCTAATATCTGGAATAGCTTTTCACGTTTTTGAGAATCAGTATTAGATTTCCATTCTACACCATCAATTTCAAGATACAGTCGTTTTGAATCTTTCCTAGTCCTAACACTTTTAAAAACAACATCATTACCAATATCAGAGATAAAATTTACAGTAACTTCTACTCTATCACACTGATCATTAATTATATCTATTTTTCCAATTGTAGAATCTCTATCAGACTGGATTGGAACTTTATCAAAATAGCACCAAGTAATTGTATTTAAGAGTGTTGATTTACCCGATGCATTAGAATCATAGCCTACAGCATCCTCATTTGTACCAAAAATTCCAATAATGGCATTTTCTGGAAACATTGTAAAATCAATAAATTGCCTTGTTTTAAAAAGACCAAATCCTTCAAAAGCTAAACTTTTTAATTTCATAAAAATTGCTCCAAATACTTTATTGGGTCTTTATATAATACCATCTTTTTTAAATGATATTCCCATTCTTGTTCTGTGAACTGTAATCCTTGTTCACCATACTTTGTTGTATCATGTAAATTTGTTCCCCAAAAAGCTTTTGCAAAATCATGTGAAAAGATTAATGGAATATGAGAATGATGATCATCTATATCACATAATAAATCATCTTCATCTAATAAAGTATTATTTTCACAAGCTTTTTTAACTATTAATTTTAGTAATTTAGATTTCTTCATGATGCTCCTCTACGACGTTTAGAAGGTATTGGTATTCTTGATTTGCTCATAATCTGTTTAGGGTTACCATTAATAGATCGATCTTTAATTATACTACTTATAATATTTTTTGAATCCCATCCTAATTCTTCACATCTTTCTTCAAAACTCACATTAAAAGCTTTAACTTCTGCTCCTTTTTGCCTGCCCATATTAAGATCCTTCCATGAATTTATTCTCTGCCTGAGTGTATATCTTTAAACCATAATCTATCCATGATTTATCTACATCTTTTGAGAATTTTTTAAGCCTGTCAAGTCTATTAGTTGAATTAAGTATAGCTTCTTGTGTAGCATTTTCAATATTTTGTTTCAAAATCTTTTTATCAATTATAAGTTTTAATGGATTTAATGCATGAAATACTTCATATACAACCGGCCTACTTTGGCGAACCCAATGAACATCTCCTTCTAGAATAATCTTTATAAGAGAACCTTCTTTTATTTGCTCTTGTTCAAGCCAGGCCTCAATTTCTTCTGCATTTTGTTCATTAATTGTTATAACATATGCTTTACGTTCTTCAAGATTAATAAATTCTGCTTTATTTGAAGAATAATCATAGATTATAAATCCTTTTGCAACTCCTAATTCTGAAAAATCTTTTATAATTGGGCTACCAACATATGTTACTTTTTTTATAATCTGGTATCTGTGATAATGTCCCATAAATGTATGTCTAAATTTATCAAACATTCCTGCAGGAAATCCTCCCGTGAGTACATATTCAGTTGAAGCAACCGCACCTGAAATTTCATGATGTGCAAGGCAAAGAATATTTTTATTAGCTTCAATAACTGCTGTCTCAACAGATGCGCCATCAATTGTCCAAGGTATAACTAATATTTCATCCCCTTTTATACCCAGAGAAAGAGTTTTAATTTTATCAATAATATGAATTGGAGGATTTTCAACTTCCTCCATTAATAATTGTTCAGATAAATAGTTGTTTGTGAAGTCTGCTCCATCATGGTTTCCTACTATTATATGCAACCCAATCTTATAGAAATAAGGTTTAAGAGTTTCATAAAAAGCTTTTTTCAATCTATCTGGTGGGTTTAACTTATCAAATATATCACCAATTAAAAAGAATACCTCACAACCTCTTTCTACTGAAATATTTAATGCTTTATCAAGAGCTTTTAATTTATCAAGTGTTCTGATTGAAAGACCAGAAGCCCCATCAATAGGTGATAAATTATCACTTGTTGCTAAGTGTATATCTGCTATGAAACCATATTTCATTACTTAATCTCCACTTCAATAGATTCAATATGATCTTTCTCACCTTTACCCATAAGATAAAAATCTTTAATAATCTCTTTAAGTTCCCCTGGTGTAAGTATGATTAATGCCGTAGAATAAGTTAATTCTTGTATTCTAGGATTTGGTATACATATGTCTTTATCAAAATGCTTTTCAATAAAGTCTACTAATGCATATTTATGTTTAGCTCTCATCATGCTATCAAATGCCGGAGTTTGTTCATATGCACTTAGTTTAGTCATACCTGTATGGAGAATGAACTTATTTTTTTCTTCAAGCCTAATTCCAATTTTTTCACTCATGATAACCTCTATTATGTAATATAGCAAGTGTACACAAAACTAATGTAGCAACTATTATTTTTGTGTCATCAGAAATATCTTTTGCATATGAAGTTAAAAATGATGCAACAATTAAAACTGAAGATAGCATAATACGCCTAATATGTTTTTTCATAACTTTATTCCTGGTTTTCTTACAATTGCAAGACCTAGACATATTGCATCAGCAATGTCATCGTCTTTCTTTTTTAGGGTTAATCCATATAATCTATTAACATAATCAATAGTTACTTTTTTAGCATTTCTAATAACCTCAACCCCTTTAAATGATACTTCTTCTCCAGCAGCTTTTCTTTCTTTAAGTTCTGCCCTTAATTTTCTTGCTGACTTATTTGATTTTCTTTCTTCTTTTCCAACCCTAATACCTAAAATATTTCTCCATTCCATTGTATCTAAGTAATAGAGTTTAATTTCATCTATACTCCCATCTTCTTTTAGTGGTATTGCATTATCATTTTCATTTATGCTCATGATTCTCCAGATCAGTTCTCTATGCATCCATTCAAGTAATTTCTGTCTCCAACGATCTCTTCCTTTGTTAGTCTGCTCAACCACAATAATATTAGGTCTTTCTTTTAATATAAAAGCCTCAATTGGGTCCATTTGTGCGTCAATGAAATTGATGAAGTCAAGTGGATGTTCTAAACCGGGCTTATATCTTTTATGAAGAGGTGAAGCTTTTGACATGTCAAAAACGCCTTTATTAATAAGAGTAAGCTCAAAATCTTCATTAAAATTATAATTAAATACAGCAAATCCTGTTTTAGAAGCAATATCTAAACAAAGAATTTTCATAAAAAGTCCTTATAAATAAAGAGCCAGTAGAAATACTGGCTCAATTGATTATTCTACGTCTTCCATATCAGCATCATTTGCAGCTGATTTATCAAACTCTTCAAGACGCCCATTTGAATAAAGCATAAATAAAGCTGCTCCATTAGGAGGTGCACATTTGTTTTTATCGGCTTTAATCTCAACCAATTTATACTCATGACGTCCCCATTTATCTTTCTTTTTAGAACGTTTTTTGTGAGTAATCCTTAGTCTTATAGAAGCGTCAAATTTACCAGAATCACCACCAGAAGTTGTCGTAGAATCTCCAAATGATTGTCCAGGACGTGTCTTCATGTGATTAATCATGATAAGAGTAGTAATTTTATCAGTTAATTTATGAAGAAACTTATTAGGTTTACCATTAATCTGGTAAATCTTATCAGCTTCAATCATATTTTCTTGATTATAAGTACCATCTTTTTTAGATGTACCAGGTTTACCAATGAAATAGCCACTTCTGAGTTGTGAGTAAAATCCAGTTAACAAACTAGCTCTTTGTAGTTTTTCATTCATATTTAAACCGTCAGCATTATCAACAACTGAAGCTCCTTCTGGCATGATTGCAGCAACAGAATCAATTACGTATAAATTAAAAGCATTTGTAGCAATAGCTAACTGACATTGAAATAAACAATCATTCCCAGTTGAAGAATCTATCATTACTAATTCAGATCTATCTAAACCGGCGCCATCAGTGTATTTTGCTTCCATGAAAGAACCTTCTCTATCATCAAAAGCACAAAGTAATCCTTGTTTCTGGAACTCAGCAATTAAATTAATTGCAACAGTTGTCTTTCCTGCTGAAGGTGGAGCATATAGCTCAATTGAACGTCCTACTGGAATCCCGCCACAACCTAAAACTATATCATTCAGAGATGGCCATCTAGTCTTTATAACCTGTACAGGTACTGATTCATTAGCTACTCTATAAGTAGGAAACAATTCTCTAAGACCATCCCTTAATTCTTTATTCAAAGCCATATAAGTTCCTTATAGATTGTTTTTCTTTAATCCACCTAAAGTACGTTTCTTAGGTGCTTCATCAGCCGGTTTTGGTTCAATTTTAGTTTTTGTTTCTACTTCAGCTGGTGGAGTTTCAGATTTAACATCAGTATAAACTGCGTCAACAACATTCTCTTCAGCTGGAGTCTCTTTTTTACTTAACGAAAGTCTTCTTGGAGATTCATCACCGGATGTTTTAATGGATGATTGAGCACCAACCTTAACCTTTGAAGTTGAATCTTTAAAGTCAAATTTAACAGTGGGAAGACCTAAAGTTTTGATTTGTTCTTCAAATTCTGGGACTTGTGGATAGAAAAAATCTGCTGAATTAACTTTCAAACCCTTGAGATTCATTGGAAATTTCATCAATTTCTCTTTGATTTCAAGTTCATTCATTGGTTTAATAATCTCATCTAAATCAATTTCACAAGAATTGATAGCATTAATTTCATCTTCAGTGAAGATTTTTTCAACACCTAGACTGTCAATGATTTCTTCAGATGTAGCATTTAACCAATCAGCAGGAATTTGACTTTTCCATTGATTATCATATACAGATACTGTATATTTGGTACCAAATTTCTTAGGTTTAGTTGGGTCAACGCTCTTGTTAATAAGGATTGGATACAAGAAGAAAGGACCATTAAGTAGGAAAGTAGGATCAAGTGGATCAAGTGATTCTTCAAGACTTTTGATATCATCTCTGATACCTTTTGTAGCCTTGAAAGCTCTTACTTTCTTTTCTCCACGTTCTTGAAGATTTAATGCAAAGAACCACCATCTGAGCTGTGGTTTCCAACCTACTTCTCCTTTATCACCTAATCCTGAGCGGATTATAGATTCAATTGAGAAGAGAGTATCAACTACTCCACCTGATTCAAGAAAATTAAGAGCAATCAATGTAGGAGCATAAAACTTCTCATTATTCTCTTCTGTTTCTTTAATAGAAGGATAGAAAACTGTCTTAATCTTGAAAGGGCCTTGAACAATACGAAGAAGGTTATTACCCTCAGCAAGTTTAATCTGATCATCAAGATAATTTTCGGGTTCTTGATTCATTTCCCGTTGTTGTGCTGTAGTACCAATGGTCATACGTTTTTTTACTGGTTCTGGCATTTAAGGCCTCCTTTTGATTGTTAGTTATTCAAGATAAAGAATAATAATACTAGTGTTAAACAGATATAAACTCTTATCTTTATTTCTGCAAACCTGAATATTAAAGTAAGAAATAAGAAATAAGAAATAAGAATATTAAAACTAGTTTTCCTGCTGGGTCTCTCATATAGAATTCTTATTTATTATGATTTAAGCAATTTGCACATGAAATTATTTTTGCACCTGTAGTTGTAAACTCATCAATATGATCATCAAATACACAAAAGTAACCATAACCATCATGAGCTGTTAGTTTTTGTCTCCTTGCATATTTGCATTCAAAATTAATATTTTTAGCTGTAACAGAGAAAGGTGCACCAAGAACTTTATCTCTTCTGTCTAAAAGAGTAAAAAAGTTTTGTATCTTGAAGATTGGTTTAAACTTTTCAAGGTCTAATAAATACTGGTCTACACTAGATTGAGCCATCTTTACCTTTTCCCTTTTTAGTAAAATATCTTCTATCAAGCATGCCTTCTAAAATCTTAACTCTTTCAGCAAGAATGAATTGAAGTCCTTTTATTCTATGAAGTGAATTTTTATAGTTTCCTATTAATTTCTTTTGTTTTAAGAAAGTTTTTCCTTCTTCGGTCATGATGAATTGATTATAAATCATTTTATCAGTAGGTTTCGTAAAAGTTGAGGCTAGTTGATTCATTTTGAAAGCTTTAGCAGATTCCATTTCATCTATTAGTTCTTCAATTAGCTCTGCTAAATCAGCTTCAGATGCTGTCATAGTATATCTTATAGCACTGATTTCTTCTGCTTTTTTCTCAAGGTCAACATCAGAATCTCTATTCATATTACCAATTCTAAGGTAATTTTCAATATCCATTTCATAATCATTACCATCAAGATATAAATGGAGCTTACTTAAATTATGAGTAGCAAATAATTCTTCAATATTTACTGGCTTAAGCTTAATAGTAGAGATATCATCAGGTTGGTTTTTCAAAGCCCCAAAACGAAAAGTATTTATACTTCTTTGTTGACTCATTAGTTTATATCCAGCTTATACCCAATTTATACTAAATTTATAATTAATTGTAGAAAAAAATTGACAAAATAAATATATTACATCTTTAATTCTTTTAAGAATTTTTTTACTGTTTCTCTACATAATGCATAGGGTTTAAATAAAGAACTAAATCCAATTAAATTATATTGTGCGACTGATTTAATTGATGTCCTAACTAATTCTCTTTTAGAAGAAGTTGACTCCGAATACCATTTTTGAGTAGCAACATCATAAACTAATACTTTCTTACTCATTGAAGTACATAAAGCATAAATAGCAGTATGATAACCATCAATAAATTCGCCGTCCGATGGGTTCACAATACTAGAAACCATTATTACTATCTCACTATCTCTAATCATCATGCAAGTGCGTCTCATTAAGTCATTTAATTCCTCAGTATACAATGGCCACATAATATTTGATTCAATAATATATTTATCTTGAGAAGCTAAATCTTCTACGAACAATATTTTCTTTTCAATTCCTGGTATTCCAGATTCATGCTTAGATATATATTGACGAAGTTCAAATCCAGAATCAATAAGATCTTTATCTATTGATGATTCATCACATACAGACAATATTCTTTTCTTATCATTAAAATCATTTATTTCTTTATACTCTGTATTAGCTTTGTAAACATCACTTATTATTTCTTGTGTCCATGAATGAGACTCTTCAAATGTAATATCAAATCCTAATCTTATGGCATGAGCAATATTCTGACTCATACAATCAGGGTCAATTTCTGTATTGGCTGGTATAGAGAATATAAGCTTCTTTGTAACCATTTTATGCTTTATCAACTCAAAAACATTGAAAAATTCTATTAATGCCTTCTCCATTAAAGCATTGTCATCAAGTATGTATTCAGTTCTTTTAATAATCTTTGCTTTTTTTCCCACCGAATACCATATAAAGCCATAAGATCTTTTTATATTTAGTAAACCTTTTTCTTCTTTACCATAAAGAGCAATGATATGGGCATTTGAGTTCATATCTATTTTAGATAGATCCATTTCCTAAATCCTCAATAATTACATAATTACTTTCAAAATCTACTTTTAAAATCCAAAAATTATTATGAGGTCCAAGTGAAGTTTTGATAATACTTATGTGATAAGAAGTAACAGTCATTTCACCCACATGAAACTTTTCAATACCATTATCTTGATTGATAATATCTTTTACTAAATAACTATGAAATAATTCTAATTCTTTCATCTAATTTTATCCTTCTGTAAGTTAAAAATTAGGCTTCCAACAGCGGGAGGTTCAATTGGAAGCCATTATTTATTCTGCTTCATCTAAAGCATTAAATAATAGATTACCAGCAAAAGTTTGAACTTTTCTTGAAATTCCAGCATCTTTTGTAAGATTACTACCATAATTAGTAATATTATAGTAGAGATCATATTGTGAGTGAGTAAGCAACCTTTCTTCATCTTCCTCAGATTTTTCACTGATCATGGCATACTCATTGTAAATTGCGCTTCCCATAAGAAGCTGAGTGTCATCACCAATAATTCTTGAAAATCTTTTATCAATTTTCTTCAAAGCTGCAAACTCAATCATATTTTCATCAAGATATTTAAAGGCATTTTCAAGCTCTTCTTTACTTAAAACCATCTTTTTAACCTTTTCAATGAAAGCTTCAAGTAATGTATTTACATCATTTCTTGATTTAAGATTCAATTTTTCTCTTCCAATGCTACGTGGAGCAATTGCTCCATTTGTACACCTCAAAGTCCAAAGTTCCATGAAAGCTTGAGTTACAGATGAACAAGTTGGGAAGTGCATTATTGAAGAACCAATTTTATGGATATCACCCACAGATGCAACTTCTAATCCGTTTTCAGGTATGATTTCCATTTTCAACCAATGATTGGTGAACATAAACCTTGAACCTTCCTTAATCTTATTAATGAAGGCAAAATTAGAAATGTTTGTTAAGCGTGAGTTGTCATTCATATCAATGATGGTTTCAGATTCAGGTTTGAAGTAAGTGTCCAGTCTGTCAAGTTCTCTTTCTTTTGAAAGCCTGTTAACATCAAAGATTAGTTGATCGGTTGGAACCATCTTTGCATAACCCCAAGGAATTTTGAGAGTTGAGCACAGATTCATAAATCCGCTTTCAGAGATTTTGAAAGGATTTCCTTGAAGAGTTAATTCTCCATTATCAGTAATTTTCAAATCTCTAAAAAGTAATTGGGCTTTTTCATAATCAGTAGATTTTTCTGCATAAGCTAAAGCTTCATCATAGCTTTTTGTAGAAAAATGATCATCTTCTTGTAAGTCTAACATATTCAATTCTCCCGAATTATTTTTGTTAATTGTTAAAACAAATATAATTCATCAGTTTCATCTATAAAAATCTCTCCATCTTATAAATAAATTGAATCTTTTCAATCCTATTTCTAAAAATCAGTACTATAGGCCATTCTTTATTCATACCTCTAATATTTTCTGGTCTATCATGTCTAATCCAATGTATTCTGCAGACATGTCCTTGATGCTTAATGAGAATTTTAAACTGAGCATATGTATTAATATTTAAGATTTCAATACTATACATATCAAAAAGTCTTATAATCTCATTTAATAAATCATTTATAGAGTGATCAGATATGATAATTATATTTTCATTACTATTATTCATAATTACATTAACTAGATTCATAAGTTCAGCAGTGGTAGCACCACTTCTATATGGAACCATCTCTTCCATTTTCCACGCATGATAATGTAATAAATCTATATTAAGATTAGGATCATTATTCCCATACATTTTTTTAAATACTTCTAGCATATTTAAATCTCTCATAGTGATAATCCTAAAGATTTTGCTAACTCTCTTTTATATGCAATCTCTTTAATTAATGCTTCCATTAGCATAGCTTTTGGTCCTCCGCCAATCATAATACCATCAATAATAGATACTTTTAAT
This sequence comes from Candidatus Nanoarchaeia archaeon, assembly GCA_035291345.1. Classification (GTDB taxonomy): domain Archaea; phylum Nanobdellota; class Nanobdellia; order Pacearchaeales; family GW2011-AR1; genus JACPLR01. The sequence goes on along the minus strand of DATDSF010000038.1, from coordinate 71,947 downwards.
TGAGTTGATACTATATAGTGACTTTGCCACCAGATAAAACTGATACCTTCTTGACGCTCACTTATTTTAATCTGCTCCATATGCTTAGGCAAAGGAATTGATGCTATTACAATTTCTAAAACTTCTTCTCTTGAATATTCTTTTAAATTCATTTTATTACTCATCAAATAAGTTATTTAATCTATCATCTTTATGTTCATACTTAATTTTAACTCTATTATAAAGCTCAATACCTTTTTCATCATCTTCTAAAAGCCTACAAATCAAATTTCTATCTAATCCATCTAAATCTTGATAATTACTTAAGTCATCATTCCCACGTTTTATAATTGATAAGACAGTTTTAATCTCTTCTTGGTCATAATTATGTCTACCTTCACTAAAATATTCAATTAATTCAGATTTAAGTGACATATTTACCTCTTTCTCCCATCTTCATATATTAAAGCATCAAATAATTTTGTAGCAATTTCTTTATTAATCTTTTTTAAGAATCGATAGCTAATATAAATGCCTTCTTGTTTACCTCTTTCATAAGAAAGACTTAATCCTCCAGAAATACCTGCAGGACTTATAGCTTTAACTTTCTGGCCTCTAAAGGTCTTTGCTATAAAATTGCTTCTTATGTCTGCTATATTATCTTTTCTTGACATTTTATTCTCCAAATCTATTTTTGAATATTTCAAGCTCAGATTCTAACTTAACTTTAATTCTATCAAGTGGTAACCATTTTGTATCTTTCACTACCATTAAATTAGGTATAATTGGTTTAAGCATATCAATCTCATTAACATGTAAGTATCCATCTGCTTCATCATGGACAGTGAACAGACAACAGGATTTTAATTGATTATCCTTGAAATATTCTCTAATTCTCATGAAGCCACATTGAGCAATATCACTTGCTGCTCCTTGAATGATGCTGTTAATACCCTGTCTAAAAGCTTCTTCCCAAGCAGCATTATTTGTGGAATTAACTTCTGGTAATCGTCTAATCCTACCTAATTTTGAAATTAAGAACCCTGTGGACAGTGCAAAATCTCTAACTTCAGATTGAAATTCAGCTGTTCTATGGTACCGGCTCCAGAACCACTTTGAATGGTCTGCTGCTAATGTTAAATCGACTTTCTCTTCACCTCTTTCAAGTTTTTCATTAATTGAAGAAACTTTTTTATCATCAGAACCACCATATAGACCACCAAAATTACAAAGTTTAGTAAGTTTTCTATATCTTTTCATTTGAGGATCTTTAGAATCATATTCAAGATTTTGTCCATGATAAAATAAATCAAGAGCTGCCATCCAGTGAATGTCTCTTCCAGCTTCAATATCATCTAACATATTAAAGTCTTGTGCGTGATCTGCCATTAATCTTAATTCTGCTTGTGAAAGATCTGCTGAGAAAAATTTATATTCATCAGATGGTGGGGCAAATATACCTCTAATATTTGATTTAGGCGTTTTCTTGGGTAAATTTTGTACATTTGGGGTTGAACTTAATCTTCCAGATGTAGTGCCAACTACTTTCATTGAGAAATGTAATCTATTAGTCGATTCATCTAGTCTTGATAATAATTTTTTACCTTCAAGATAAGTATTTATCATTTTTGCTTTTTTCTTATACTCAAGAATATCTTCTAATAAAGTTGCTCTTAATTGATATTCTTCTTTATCTTCTGGTGATGAACTGATTGATTCAACTTTGTTATATGAGAATTCTAATAATTGTTTTAATGTATCTTGATCTGTTGAAGCATCATCACTGTCAATGACTTTGTTATATTTTCCTTTTGATTTTTTATAAAGACCTTTATCTATTGCAGCATTAGTTGGTTTTACAGGTTCAAAATCTAACTTCTCAAATAAAACTATCTTTAATTGGTTAGAAGAATTTATATTAAATAACTTACCGGATTCATCAAGAGGTTCTGGAATAATAGGTTTTACTTGCTTAAAAATATTCTCTTCCAATTCTTCCATTCTATCTTTATATTCTTCAGCAGTTCTTGTAGCATATTCTCTATCAAAGTATACTCCTTCAATTTCAGCATCCATATAATGTTTTTGAAGAGGCATGTAAAAATCAAATAAGTATTGTTTTAATAATGCTGCTCCATGATATTTCTTTTCAAGTTTATCAATCTCTTCCATGCCTTCATTAAATATTCGTAATGTAGCATCAGCATCTTTTGCACCATAAATACCTAACTTATTTAATCCAATATCAGAATAGTTTTCAACTTCTTTCTTTTCTTCAGTAAGATTACTGTAGACTTCATTTTTGTATCCGGCTAAATCTGGATATCTTGCTGATAGAAAATCAAGCGATTTTTCTTTGTTTTCATTGATTATATATGTCATAATCATTGTATCACAATAGAAATTCTTTATTACTATTCCAAATTGAACTTGTAAGAAAGTAGCATCAAATTTACCATTATGCAATACTTTTTTGATCTTTTCATCTTCAAGTAAATCTTTCAAAAGTGAGATTACTTCATCGATGTCATCACCAAAAATGAAGTAGAATTGTTCATCTTCAAGGTATGCTAATTCCGGATCATGATCTACATATTCTTTTAAGATCTTGCCTTTAACATAGAGAGGTACATAAAAACCTTCTCCATGCTTATTTGAGAATGAAATACCAATTATGAAATCTTTATGAGAACCATATTCTCTTTCCTTATAACCTTTTCTTTTTTTATCTTTTATAGTTATAAATTCTTTATAATTAAAACCAGATGTTTCAATATCAGTTGATAGTAATTCGCTTTGCTTCATACTTAACATTAGAGACTTAAAATCATTAATATTATCAATAATTTTATATGTACCTTTTGGAATGTCAGGAGTAAATCCAATTAGCCTATTCTCCATTGAATCCATAAAAAGCTGAATTTTTAACTCATCATAAAATTTAGTACCAGGATTAAAAAATGAAGGGTGGTAAGTTATATAGAAAGATAAATTAAGTTCTGGTAAGAAGTTATAATCTTTTGATTCAAACTTTGTATTAAGATGACCATCCACTTTTAGTTTCTTTTTTGTCACTTGTTCAATAGCATTATTACCACATAGAATTAATATTGGAGGTTCTGCTCCAAGATTTGCATTTAGTTCTGTTATATGCATTATGAAATTTTCTAAATAAGGTCTACAATGATTTGAAGCATCTTTATTGAATTTACTCGATTCACCTCTACATAAATGTATAGAGGTAATTGCATAATTAGTCATCTCAAGGTCATTTAATGCTTGAATAAAATTTTGACCATCATTCCCTTTAGTGAGCATTAAAGCTTTTCCGACGTGTTGAACTAATGCTCCTTTATCAGTGATAAAAATAAACTCAATTGGAGAATCAACAGCATTAAGATTAAACCAAGAACCATATGAAGGAGAAAACTTATGGTATTTTGCATCTTTATAGAATGGACAGCCATCACAAACTGAAGGTTCTTCATCAAAATGAAATTCTGTGGGTTCAAATCCTAGTAAACTAAGGTATGATTCTTGAGCTTTTTCATTGATCTTTGCTTTATCTCTTCTAGATTGTTTTTCTTTTTCATAAGATTTATACTTATATTCTTTAAATGTTGATTTAAGTAAGTGAGGTAAATCATAGTAAAATTGTTGTGGAGTTCTCATATTAATCCTTGAATAGAACAATTATTTTATTAACTTAACAAATATAAATCATCAGTTAATCATTTTTGAGTTTTGACTATTTGTATGCAATCCTTTATTAAGCTGTATAGCTTTCCCAGCTTCAAATCCATGTTTTAATCCATTATTTGAAGATGAAGTTTGCATCTTTTTTTCTTTTTGGTCTTTTAATTGGGCATTAATTACTGCATCAATTTCAATATCTTCTCTCTTAATTAAAGAAGTCATTATATTTGATTCTGCCATCATTCTATTCTTTTCGTCTGTAAGTTTTTTATTAATCCCCATCACAGCTCCTTGAAGAAAAGATCTTATATAAGTATTTTTAGTATCACTAGTATTTGATAATGAATGAGTATTCCAAGAGGTTTTTGCTAGCTCTAATAATACAACTTCAAGATAACCAATTAAGTATTTAACTATTTCAATATTCACTCTTTTACCAAAAATCATTACTCCAAAAATAAAATTCTTTCTAGTGGAAAATACTACTTTACATAAATTATGTTTACTAATGATCATATATAGAAGTTGAACCCAATTACCTTCATTTTTACGTTTATTTTTAAATATTCCATCTTCAAATACAATACCTGGTAAAGCTGTTTCATCATATTCAATCTTTGATTTCTCTGAAAATTTAATTTCAGAAAGCTCTAAGTTATATTTAAGAAGAATTTCATTAATTCTGGCTGCAGCATTCTCTGCTTCATGAATTGAGCCTATTTTTTCTGCACCTTCTTTTAGATTCATTAATTTTTTTAATACATCGTAAATCTTTTTTGGTATTTGATCTTCAGACATCTTTATTTACCTTAGGCTGATTTAACCATTCATTAACTGTCATTTTTAAACTCTTCTATTATTTCAATGTATAGATTTTTAAACTTACAACAAGGAATTTTCGACAAATCAATAGTAGCAGACTTAACTACATGTTTTTGATTTTCAAAATTAATATAATAAATATAACTTATCTCTCCTAACTCATCAATTTTAGTTTCTTTTTCAAGAAAAGAATTTATTACTGTGATAGGTTTTTTATTCTTTATAACTACTACAAGATACCTTTTCACCTAGAACTACCTAATAAAAGATTAGTTATTGGGATAATTTGTTGCATAATAAAATTAGGATGAGCTTGAGAGATTTCATCAAGTACTCTGTTTCTTTCAGCAGATTGATATTCCTTAATATAATATATTTCTGTTACATTTGCAGTTACAAGTAATTTTAGACAATCTAAACAAGGTTGATGTGTTATATATGCTTTTAGTTGAGGATATCTTCTTGTTAGGTTAGCAACTGCTGCTACTTCAGCATGAGGACATCTTTTACAATGCCCATCAACCATTAAACAGCCTACATCTATACAATGAGCTGTGCCTTTTACTGATGAATTATATCCCACAGAAGCAATTCTATTATCATTTACTAAAACACAACCAACTTGTAATCTATTACAAGTTCCTCTTAATGCTGTTAATTGTGCAATAGCCATAAAATAATCCTGTCTTGTGATTCTACTCATTTTGAGTTCCTCATTGTGTTAAATAGTTTTTCTGGATCTTTGACTTTAGTATAAAAATTATTACCATCTATTATATTTTCTAATAAATCCATATTATTTTTTTCTTTATCAATTTCTACTCTTTCTTCATCAGTTAATAAAACTTCAAGTTTTGGGTGTGATTCAATAAGCATTAACATGTGGGAGAATTTTGTCAGATTTTTCATATTGTAGTTTTTGACAATTGACGTAGTCCTGTTTTTCCTTACCATATCCAAATTAATCTTAAAGCCATCAATAATATCAACTGGAATTTTTTCAATATTATCTGCTTTCTCAACACAATCTAGTATATCTGATTTAATAAATACTTCTTTCAAGAAGATTACTTTATCAATACTATCTAATGTTTCTATTTTATTTTTTGACTTTTTTAGATAATCATCAGGATCTAATCCATCTGGAAGTATTAATATATCAAAATCTAAACCTGCCATAATACATGACTTAGCAGAAAACATACAAGCTGTAAAACCTCCCTCATCTCCATCAAATAAAAATGTTACTTTATTAGTATATCTCCTTATAAGTCTTGCTTGTTCAATAGTTAATGCAGAACCAAAGATAGAAACCGTATTAAAATAATGTCTTTGATGCATTCTTATTTTCCCAAGAAAGCCCTCTACTAAATAGCAGTTTCCCATCTCAATAATAGATTTTCTTGCTTGAGGTAAACCAAATACCATTTCTCTCCTATTGAAGAAACGATTATTTTTAATATTTTTATATTTATCTTCACTGTCAATTAAAGTTCTGCCAGAAAATCCAATGGTACCAATGTTCGACGTAATAGGAATCATAATCCTGTTTGAAAATCTAGAAGGATTTATCTCGTTTACTGTTCCTGCATATTTTGAATCAATGAAGTTTAAATCTATCAACTGTTGTTTAAAATCTGGAAAAGCATTATAAAGAGCATAAAGATTTTCATTTGCATAGCCGAGTTTAAATTCAATAGCCATCTCATCGGGAATTTCTCTATCATCTAAAAACTTAATACCTCTTGGTAGATTGATCTGCTCGTGGTAATATTCAGTGATTTGATTAAGTAAATCTAGATCTCCAAGTTCAACTTCAATACCTGCAAGTTTTGCTACTCTTTTTATACTTTCTTGAAAATTAATTTTATCAATGTATTCTACAAACTTAAATACATCGCCACCTTTTTTACACCCAAAGCAATAAAAAAGTTGTTTAACACCATTTACACTAAAAGAGGGATTTTGATCTCCCTCATGGAATGGGCATTGTGCCCTCATGTCAGAATAGTTTGAGTCACGCTCAATCTTTATATATTGAGATATGATATCTTCAATCTTTACTTTATCTTTTAATTCTTTCGTGTTCAATTCTTATACTAATTTTAATAGGAAACCATTTAATAAAATTATAATAGAGTATTTTTAATTGAATAAATATAATTCTACGTTTATTTTTCTCTTCTTTCATAAGCATTTCTAATATACCTACGTATCCTATTCCCTCTAATTGATGTTGACCATAGCCTAGAAGTGCTAATTTTAGTTTGACTTTGTTTACTTTTAAACAAGTTTTCTCATCTTCAATCATACCTAAATATGTATTAACTACTCTGTTTGATTCCATTTTTCTTAGCCTTAAATAATAAATATTTATTAAATTTTCTTTTAACCTTCCAAGCAAAATATATTGCTGTTATGTTTTGAAAATAATGTAACCCTATAAATGATGCAAATGGAGAAGATGCTATCTCATATAATAAAAATTCAGAAACTTGCTCTTTTTGTTCTTGTGTCATAATTTATCTCCCAATTCTAAGAATCTTTTTGCAACATTAATCCAAGATAAGTTCTTAGACTGTTCTAATCCTTTTTGATGATAATCATACCAGTCAATATCATTGGTTAATAAATGTTTAACAGCATTTATAAAATTTTCTCTATGGTCTTTATTTTTTATCCAACCATCAACAATAATACCGGCATTTCCAACTCTTTCTCTCAAACAACCCCAATCTGAAGCAACTGCTGGAGTTCCTGCTGCTTGAGCTTCAATGGCTGTAATACAAAATGTTTCTAACCATGTGCAAGGATATAACCATAATTTACTAGACATATATTCTTTTGCAAGATCTTTCTGATTATGATATCCTCTATAAATTAATCCAGGTGTTTCTTTCCAATAATTTGGATGTTTTCTAATATTATCTGGATAGTATCCAAAAACATGTAATTCTAATCTATTATCCCATTTTTTTAGTTCTTCAAAAATGGGTATCAACTCAGTCATGCCTCTATCTGGATTACTTGAATATATTAATTTTGTAGGTATTCTTTCTACTTTTTGGTTAAATCTTGATAAATCTAAACCATTAGCAAAAATCTCCATTTTACTAGTAGGTATAAATGGATATGCAGCCGTAAAGAATCTATAATGATATCTTGATAACACTAAAAATTTATCAAAATAGTTTATATTAATAGGATTAATCCTGTTATAATAGTTTAAATCATGAGCCCAAAAATAAACTTTAGTCTTTGGATTCACAAATCTAAATTCTGGTAATCTTGACACTATTAAAGTATGTATTTCATTTATCTTTTCAAAAGCATCAAATTTCTCTATAGGTTCCCAAGCTACACCATCAATGATTTTTGGATTACCACAATTATTAAAAACATAAACTAAGTGACCTAATTTAGCAAGTTCTTTTGAAAGTTGTATTACTGCAATTTCAGATCCGCCAATTCCTTTCTCAGTGTTATCTGCGTCCCAAGTATGCCCAGCATCAGGTTTTACATAGAAAACTATTAACTGTTGTTTTCTTTTTACAACTTCATAAGTGTCTCTTTGAGCAGTTAAATATTCATACCTTGACCTAACATCATCATAAACTTCTAGATTAACTAATGGTTTAAAAAACTCAGATCCTTCTGAGAATCGACCAGTCTGATCATAACAACTACTTAAATATGCATATGCTTGATGTATTCCTGCATAAGCAGCTATTTTAAGATATGGAATAGCTTCTGCATATTTAATTTCATTAAAAAGCTTAATTCCGTTATTAAAATTAATAATTCCCCAATCTACCATTTGTCCTTGTAGTTTTTTTGATTTTAATTCAATGACTGCTTTTAAAGGTGTTTTATTTTCTGGTACAGGCATTGAATATCTTTCAATCAAAGTAGCACTTAATAGTTCTGCATTACCTTCATTAAATCTAATAGTATCAGTAGAATTGGTATATTTGTCAAGTATTGATAAATTACCAAACCTTTCAATCAAGAAATTGGTAAAATCATTAATGGGTATCGCTTTATCCGTTGATTTTCCAACCAAATGATTGATTTCCATAGTAGAATCTACTAATATTAAGAAATTTTCTCGTTCAGCAAATAATGCAAAATCTAAATCTAATCCGCCATGAAAGTAATTTAATTTTTTCCCTTTTAAACCTTTTAAGAAAGCTTTTACAAATGAATTTGACAAAACTGCAGATTGCAAATCAGAATATCTAGTGAGAAATATACCCTTTTGTGTAATTCTCTGGGGAGATATAAATCCATTAAGAGTGTCATTAACCTTTGTTGTGACTATACCAATATTATCAGCATGATTAATCAAATTTAAGAATTTATCTAAGTAATTATATTGTAAATCCAAAACACAATCACTATTTAAAAGCCAATATCCAGCATAATCTTCTTTACAGCTTAACCATTTTAATACAGTTTGATCGAATCCAAGATTACGGGTGCTAAGTTCAGTAGCTTCTGTCATCTTATTTGAAGAACTATTATCCCAAATAGTTAAATCAAACTTTGATTCATCAAATGTCTTAATTTGATTCATTAAGTTTTTTGTTAATTCTGGGGTTTCATAATTAATTACTAAAATTGCAATCTTATTTTTCATATTTTTTTCCTTAGATATTCAAGGTTTGCAGGATTTTGTTTGTCAATTGTATACCAGTCTGCTTTTCCTGTTCTTAAATCATGAGTATCTTTAAAATATCTTTTAAACATTTCTTTTATGTTCTCTAACCCATAATTTTCAACAGCATATTTTCTTATCTTTTCTGGATTAAGCTTCTCAGATGATTTACAAGCCCAGTAAATATCATTCATAGTTTTACATCTATAACCAGTTATTCCATGGAGGTTTGTTTCAACAAAAGCTCCATAGTCACTGGTAATAATTGGAGTACCACATAACATGGCTTCAATTGGAGCATGACCAAATGGCTCAACATATAGACTAAAATAGATTAGAGCTTTAGCTTTTGATAAGTATTTAACTTTTTGCTTAAGTGGTAATACTCCTACTTCAACTACATGATCAAATACTTTATATACTGAACCCGCTTGAATGTCAGGATCAAATATACTACCACCGCCTATAACTACAAGTTTTTTGCCTAATTGGTGAGTGACATCAATAGCAACTGATAAGCCTTTACCCCAAGTTTTCCTTCCCAAGAATACATAATAATCATCTTTCTCTGCTTCAAATGGGTAATCATCTACATTAAAATATGCTGGGATAACATAATCATAGTTGTTTGGAAAATATGAGGGAGAGTTTTTATTCCACCTATAGTAACAAGCTGTTGCCCATGTGTATGATTCAAAAATTCTATCCGGTAAATATGATCCACCATGTCCTATTCCAGGTTCAATACAAATACAATGAGATGCATAGACATCTGTGATAGGTCTAAAAGCATCCCCAAAGAAATTTAGAATAAAATCATGCTTTTTAACTCTTGACTCAAGACTTTCAATTGTATTCTTAATAAAAGCTTCAAAATCAAGACCTTCTTGATTAGTTAGATGGTCAAGAGCATTTTTATCTCTTTTGCCATGTATTTTATTATGCATGCTCTCAGAAACAACAGAAACAAATTCATCAATCTTCTCATCAATTTTGCTTCCTTCAACACCATAAACAATTACTTTATAGTCTAATTCTTTAAGCATCCTGCACATATAAATAATTTTAGTATTGAATGGATTATTAGGTGCTTCTTCCCATCCAAGTTTATAATCTGCTAAGCCTAATAGGTGAAACGTTGGTTTTTCTGGTTCTTTCAATTTTGTTTCAATAACTGAATTCACTATATACCCAACATGCCATGACATTTCATTGTTAGCAGCGGTTATAGTATCTGTAATAACCATACCTAGTTTTTCAAGATCCTCAATTGATATCTGGTTAATATGCTCAGATCCTTCATCTGCTGGATTTCCAGTAACTCCTGGCCACATATGTTCTTCTCTTGGTATAGTTATTAATAAAAGTCCATTATCAGATAACCAAGATTTAACTTTATTAATTGTCTCAGCTGGATTGATTAAATGTTCAATAATCTCTCCCATTATGATAACATCAAACTTTTCAAATGTTTTATATGTTTCAACATCTGCATTGATGTAGGGTAAAGCATATCTAAATTCTCCTAAGTGACATGCCTTTACATTTAATTCAAGACATTGAACTTTATTATAACCCAACATTTTAAGCTCATTTGAAAACAAACCAGACCAAGCTCCAATATCAAGAATTTTGATATCTTTACCTTTTACAGCACTAAGAGTTGATACTGCATTTTTTACAAAATCAAGTCTAGGTCTTATTAAAGGATTATTTGCTGAATCAAGCCATACATTCTCATTACCTCTATAATATTCTTTAACAATCTCTCTATTATGAGGGGTATTTATACCTTTCATTATCTCTGAAGTAGCTTTCTTGAATTGTTCAGTACTTATTTTATTCATTACTATTTCCTTTAATTTTTATTTATAATATCATTAATTGATTTAATTGATTTATTATCACTAACATTTTTTAAAATACCATATACCAAGCTTTCTAATGACATCTCTTTTTCAATTTGTGTAATGTAAACTAATCTTATTACTAGAAAAAGTGCTACTAATACATAATAAATTGTACTTATTACTGTAGATGGGTTAAACTTATCTAATATTAACCATGTTATCAATACTTGACTTAAATAAAAACCTTTCCGTATTGAATTACTCTTTAGCTTATATTCTGATATAATCTGGACATTATTTCTCATGACTCTTTTTCCAAATACTTTTTTACTTGTTTTAGAATATATTCACCAACTTGTGGTACAATACCTTTCCCTATCTGATCTAATACTTTATTTTCGCTTCCAATAAACAAGAAGTCTAAAGGTAGTCCCATAAGGCATGCTGATTCTCTTCCTGTAAGGAGTCTATGTTCCCAAGGATGTATGTACCTAGTTGCTGAAGACATGATAACTGGACCACATTTTGTTGAGTCCAGTCTTTTGTTGTTGATTCCTCCGTAGAGACCTTCTCCAGGACGAATACGAGACATTTTTTCAATTTTTTCTTCTGAATGTTTTGGAAAATGATCATTATGTAAAGTAACACCTTGTCTTCTAAGGTCATCAAGTTCTTCAAAGATAGGCCCAATAGATAGTTCAGCTCTATAATCTTTTTCTGGTGGTTCTAACATAAACCTAAAAGGAAATCTACTACCAATTGTAAATAGCCTATCTCTCACTTGAGGTATACCAACTTCAGTTGGGGTAATCCTATGCTCTTCAATATAATAATCATACAGAGGAACTTCTTCTTTTGAGATTTGATGCTTTAATATAAATCCAGCAGGAGTAGAATTAAATTGAACAAAGTTTTTCACAGAAGGTATATTTTCAAGAATGAATACTTTTGGTTTTCTAGCAATAATTTCTAATATAAATCTTACATATTCAAAATCTTGAAATTCTTTCATAGCCATAGTTTTTGCATTCTTGGAATTTCTAGAACTTGATGATATCTCTCCACAACTTGGACTTCCCCAAATAACATCAACTGGGTATTGATGAAAAGCTTCCAGTTCACTTGAATACATAATAGATTGAAAATTGCTACGGAAAGTTTTTATATTAAAATAAGGTCGTGGTTCTAGACCCCATCTAGCATTCATACCTGCCCAAAGTGCTCCTAAAATAGGAAAACCTGCTCCACAATAGATACTACCAAAAGAAACTTTCGATATTGGATGTGGTATTAATTCATCTTTAGTGCTTAGAATTTTACTCATTTCTAATACTTTTCCATAAGATTAAATAATTTATTAAATCTTTGATAGTATCATTTACTGATTCATTTGCAACAACTTTGTTTGGATTATTAGTTAATTCTCTTAATCTTGCAAGCTTAGTACCAATTAGTACTTTACAAGATTGCTCTTGTGTAACTCCAGCAAAATCACCGGAATATTTAAAATTAGAAAGACCATCAATCTCTGCAGCATAGTCATTCCCCTTTTTTCTTAATGTTTCCAAACACTCTGAAAAATCTGATTCCGCTAATTTAATTATGTCAGCAATTAACATTCTTTAACCTCTCTATAGTATAAGAAATAGCATTATGATTTATGTCACACCCAATGAAATCTATATTTAATTCTTTTGCAACAACAACAGAAGTTCCTGAACCAACAAAAGGATCAAAGAATACTCCATCACTTGGACAACTTGAGTCTATAATTGGATATAATAAAGATTTTGGCTTTTGAGTAGGGTAACCAGTTCTCTCTGTTTTATCATTTTGACCTAGAATTGAAATGGTCCATACATCGTCTAATATTTTACCTCTTTGATCATAATATTTTTCTTTATCATAACCTCTTGGTGCAGTTTCTGAATATGGTTGTCTTACATATTTAGAATCTGGGTTGAAATAATAGTTCTCAGTTTTTGTATATCTTAATATAGTATCATGTCTTTTTCCAAAATCTTTTTTCTTACGAGGTGCAGAATTATAGTACCATATTATTTCATTTCTGAAATTATGATCACCAAAAATACCATCAATAAGTATTCTTATCCAATGGGAAATGATTGAATCACAATGAAAGTATAATAAACCAGTTGGTTTAAGAACCCTATGCATTTCTATTAATCTTGGAGTATAGAATTCCAATATGTCTAATCTCACAGGTTTTAAATCTTTAAACTCCTTAAAATCTTTTCCAGTACCAAATAACACATCCCCATATATCAAATCTATACACTTACTTGGTAATTCTTTGAGTAAGTATAGATTATCACATTGATAAACTTGATTTACTAGGATTTCATTCATAAGAAATTATCTTATCATTACGTAAGAAATTTAATTCTCTCGCACTTAATTCATATTCCTTTTCATTTGGAATAAAATCTATTAAAACTTGACAGAAGTTAACAGAGTCATCTATTTTCAATAACTCAAAATCTTTCTTTTCTTTAATAAGTTGACGATCGTCTGCATTAAGATGGCCTCTTCTTAAATCTTCCATTTGTTCAGCTAATTTAGCTGCAACAGTTTGTAATAATACCATTTTTCTAGAAGCCATCTCTTTAATTCTAGAACCATTAATTGTTATTAGTATCGATTGAAAATTACTCATCCTATAACTCCTAAATCAATATTTCTTTCATAATTGTATTTAATCTCACTTGCTATATGAGCAGCAACTTGTACTGGTATACTTCTACCAATTAAATCCAGCTTTGTTGAAAAACTTATATGCCCAAATTGAAAATCTAATGGGAATCCTTGAAATGTAGCCGCTTCTCTTGGTGTAAGTACTCTATCATGCCAAGGATGTACATATTGAGTTTTTGATGATGCAATAACTGGGCAAATCTTTTCAGGATCTAATCTTTTATTATTTTGAGTTCCATAAAAACTATCACCTGGTAAGAGCTTATTAAAACCTTGTTTTCTTTCTTCAGAATGATTAGGATGTTCATCATCATATAATTTTCTATCTTTTCTTAAAAGATCTAATACAATTAAAACTTCTCCAGCTTTTTTACCAGCGAGCATTGTAGAAGGTTTAAGATACATAAAATCTAAATTCTTTAGCGAAAAGAAAATAAATAAACGTTTTCTAGACTGTGGCGTTCCATATATTTGTGAATCAACATTAACAATTTGAACACGATAATGATCTGGATATGAGAATGATTCTTTTGTTGATATACAATAAAGTTCATTATGCCTTACTTCAAAAAACCTAAGGAGAGAAGGTAAATATTCCATAACAATATATGGAGCATTTGTATAAAGTAATTTTACTAGAGCATGATAAAATTCAAAATCTTTAATGCCAAGAGTCTTTAAACTTGAACGATCCTTTCTTTTCACTCCTAATGCAGAAATTTGACTACAGGATGGAGATGATATTAAAACTGTTGGAGTAGGATAATTTACTAATCCATCATCAAAATCATTACTAATACTTATATTAGGGAAATTATCATAAAAAGCTACCTTACCTTTATGTATAAACTCTCTATTATCCACATTAAAAAGCACATTATAACCTTCTAATTGGAAGCCTAATAAATTACCTATGCCGCATTGAAAACCACCAACAGAAAATTTCATTGTTTCTCCATTAAATGAAGTGCTCTTACCCATTTATTTCCATCATAATACATGAATGAGTTTAATATTTCAGATTGATAAATATCTTCTTTGATTGCTTTCCTTTTACATGTTTTTAGTAAAGCTTCTTTACCTTCATAAGAGATTCTAAATCCATTATTTTTATCAAATACATAATATGAAGGCCAAACATATAAAAGATTTGAGTCAATATCATTAAATTGATAATAACTTGAGTCTTTATATTGAAGATTAGATTTATGAGACTTTACTAATTCATGTAAAAAATTCTGATTTTCTAACCAAAAGGGTTCTTTAAAATAAGCATGTCGTGCTGTATAACAATATTCTTCAAAGAAGCTCATATACTTATGTATAGTCTTTATAGCACTTTTTGATTGAAAAGCTTTACAACATTCAAAACCATATCTTGCTAAAAGATTCTCTGAGCTCATCCACATTTGAACCACAGGATGACTCAAATATCTACCAGTTCCTTTTATTAAAATTTGTAAGATTTGGTATGCTTCAAGAATTTGTTTATTTAAACGCTTATTATCAAGAAATTCTAAGCCTTTACATAAGTCTTTGAAATAGATAGTTTCAGCAAATTCTTTATCAGACAATAAAAAAGTTTGCATTATATACTCGGTATTTCTATATTTGAATTATCTGAATTATTTATTGAAATAATCTTAATACCCTCATTTTCAAGTACTTTAACTACTTCAAAATACATGGTTTGAATTTTTAATATTTCATCTAAACTGAAAAGTTTTTCTGTTCTGACAAGTTTTCTTCTCTCAATAGAGTTTGAATCAGCATATACAAAGAAAACTTTTACAAATGGATCTTTTAAAGCTTCCATTATATATGTTTTATCATATTCTCTTTCAAAGAAAGTACCATAAACAAGTGATGAAAGTAATGACCTATCAACTGCCACATTAATAAGTTCTCTTATTGGCCATATAGTAAGCCAAAAGAATTTTTGTAATTCTTCAATTAAATTTGTAAGTAAGAATTCTTTTGACATCCCCAATACATCAAAACGTTTTTTAATGAGTGGAATGTTATTCTTTTTTGAAAAGGCTTCAGCTAACGTTGTTTTTCCTGATAAATCTGAGCCTTCAAAGATATAAATCATGTAATTAATCCCTTAATTTTACAAAACAAATATAATTCAGCTTTGTTAGAGTAAAAGAATTTTAAATTCATTTATAATTTCAGACCCTTTTAATAAAGCATTTTTCTGATAAATATATATGAGAGCATTTGCATATTGTTGACCAAAGGAACTGAGTTCATGATTATGATAGTAAAAAAAGCCTTCACCTCTATCAAGTCTAAAAGCTATATTAGTTATTTCTAATCTTTCTTTCTCACCAAATCTCCAATCATCACAATAATCAAGGGAAGAGGTTTTTGATAATGCATTTAGAGTATTTTGCACACTACCTGTAACATCTCTTTTCTTTTGATAGTACCCAAATGAAGCATTAAAGTTAAAATTTCCTAATTCAATTCCTAATACAGAGGCTAAATATCTTTGTAGCATTGTGTGATGAAAAACATCATATGGTAATAGATTCATTATATCAACAGTACGCATATATACAGAACAATGTAACTTATTCTGAATTTTGAAGAAGTGAATATTTAATGTACAAGGCCTTCTATCCATTTCTTTTATGTAAAGATACTCAGGTTTCCACATTGTTAAAATAGCTTCTCGATCTGCTGAAAGTTTTAATTTTTTTAAGATGTGTGGAATTTGTATTGTATATTCCTCACCATAACTATAATGAAATTCTCCATTTTCTTTTTCAAGTTTTCTTTTCCAAGCAGGTCTAAAAGTCCATGCTGATCCAGGATTTTGCATTTCCTTTTCCTCAAAAGCCAACCTGTTTGCTAGTTCAACAAAAGCCCATGACCAGTTTTTCTTATGGTTAATTAATGATAAAACAGGATTTGTAATTGTAAAACTAATTGGAGTAATTGTCTTAGCTTTTGCCCACAAAATACCTTCGTCTAAAGTTTTTTGAAGAATCTTTATATAAATTTCTTGAAAATTATCTGATGTCATTTTTTCTCTTGAGTTTTAATTCTTAATCAAATAAATTGATGCAATTTAATAAATTATAAAACCTCATGTGGAAACTTCCGTGAAAAAAGTATATCTGCTTTTGTCATCAATTTATTGATATAATAACTTGAATAAGTTTCTAAAGCTTTATTAAATTCTAAACTTCTAAATAGCATTGATACAAATGATTTATTATTCATAATAATAGTATTTGTATCTTCAAAGAAGTAAAAACCTGCAGTAACATTATTTGAGACTATAACTTGCTTGTCTATAAATCGTTTATAGATTCCTTCAGACATATTTATCATGATGTTATATCTTTTGGTTGTTCATCTAATGATGGATCTATAATTGCTAATTCTGGAAAAGATCCGGTATTTTTGTACTCATCAATAAGATTAATAGTTACTTCTTCTAGTCTTGCTTTTAATTTGCTTAAATCAATAAAAACAGTTGATGGGATTGAAATAGCCATCGATTGAGAAAATTCTTGTCTCTGTACACCTTTTTGTTGAAAAATAACTGTGATCATGCTTTCATATTGGTCAACTGCTGTTCTTGCCATTTTAAACTCCTTTATAATTTAGGCCCTCAACTTAGAGGGCCTGTGCAAAAAATAACTCTACCAATCTATCTATACATTTCGATTATAGATAGTTTTTAAGTCATAAGATCTCCTTATGTTATTGGATAAATCTTTCCTCCATGAGAGCCACAATCTGGACTTATGCATTCACCTTTTGAGTTAACTTGTATGTATCCACCTTGTATTTTACAACCTTCGCATAATACAACTGGATATAATTCATTTTTATCATCTTCAGGAGTGCTTAAACCATAAAAATCATACTTAGTTGAATCCTCAAGAGGTTTAAATAATTTATCATGACATTGTTTACAAAAATCAGCCACTTAACCTCCCATAACCATAATCAACTAATTCTTTTACAGTGAAAAGATTTTCAACATCCCCCTCTGGTATAGAAATATCAAAAAGTGATTCACACTCCATTAGAATTTCTATAACATCTAGTGAATCAGCACCTAAATCATTTATTAAGTGTGAGCTTTCTGTAATTTCAGAAAAATGAACACCCAACTTATTCTCTAAGATACTCTTAAATTTCAAAAGTATAGCATCTCTTTCCAAAACAACCTCCTAATATTTAGATTCAATTCTAAACTGGTTTACGTTTGATTTTCTAAAGTAAAGATTAAGAATTTCAAGTGGTTCCATTATTTCAAGCATAAGAACAATATAAGCCTCATATGCTAATAAATAGTGTTTCTTGAATTTTGCTTCATCTGTTGGATATTGAGAGCATTTCCAAGGTTTATTCTTCAAACAATTCATTGTAATACCAAGTCTCAAAACAAAATCAGTAACAGCTTC
Organism: Candidatus Nanoarchaeia archaeon; assembly: GCA_035291345.1. Taxonomy (GTDB): domain Archaea; phylum Nanobdellota; class Nanobdellia; order Pacearchaeales; family GW2011-AR1; genus JACPLR01. The sequence continues at coordinate 53,798 of DATDSF010000038.1, read as the reverse complement.
ATCAATACTTACAACCTCTTTAGCTTGATGTACTACTTTTTCAAGTGAAATATTAATATCAGTATGTTTTATACCTGAAAGTATACCCAATTCTGTTAAGAAATGTAAGCCATCTGCAAGTTCTTCTTTTGCATGTAAAAGTTGCTCATTTTGAGTTTCAACATTCTCACTATCATCAAACCATGCTTCAAGTGATTCTCCAATCTCCTCCATTGTTCTCCAAGCCATATCTTTCAATTGTGCTTGGCCTTTTCCATCATGAATATTGACTGGCATATCTTGAGTCCATCTTAAGCCATTCTGGTGTTCAAGAGGTGTATATTTTTGAGCTAATTGCTCTTGTCTATCAAAAATAAGTTCATATATCTTTGATAAGTGTTCTTCATTAAATTGATCTGGAAAATCATATACGTTCATTTTACTACTCCTGGTTTGGTAATTTATCACATTTTTCACATAAGACTAATGAATCATTATCAAGAATTTTTCCTTCTTTACCTTTAAATGATTCTACATATGTATGTCCACAACTTAATTCATACATATAATCTGTTTTCATACTACTGCAAAATTCTTCATTAGATACCTTTCCACAAATTCCTGAACTTCCACCATACATAAATCTTTTGACAGTTCTTAACATCTTATACCTGATTAATACTTTTTAATGTTAATATATTTATTTCATCTCTTAATTTTTGAAAGGCTTCTGTCAATTGTTGCTTTTCAATTTTAATATTTATACTTCTAGTAATAAATAATTCTATCTCTTGTGTAATCTTGCCTTTGTATATATACCCAAGAAATTTTTTATTCAAGTGCTTGCTAATCCTTACTTCAAAAAAACCATGTATTGGTTTTACATACCAACATACTTTACTCTCCCTAATTACCTCTGACATAACAATATATTTATCATCATCTTGTCCACCAGACCAATATAATAAGAATTCCTTGTCAGGATTTTTAAGCATATAGCTTAATACCAATTTTTCTTTTACTGCATCAAACATTTAATTATTAAACCGGGTTTCAATTTTTTCAGTTAACAAATTTAATACGTCTGTTTTTATTTTAAGATTGCTAAAATTCTCAATAAGATCAGAAGGACTAAAAGCTTTAATTTCAGAATCTCTTAATACCATGGAGAGTTTCAATCTGTCTGGATTTGGCATTTTAATATCTTCTCTTTCAAGATAATTAATTTTCACTTTTGGATTCTTTAAATCAACCAATTCTAGATTAAGCTTAATTCTTTGAAAATCTGCAGGAAATAATTGATTAAGTTTATTCATCAAATCTGGATGCTCATCAATCAATTTTGCTGTCTTGACCGGACCAAATCCATATAATCCAATAATGTTATCAGATTTATCACCAACAATAGCAAGATATTTTGGTATATCTGCTTTTGATACTCCAAATTCTTCCATTACCATTTGTTCATTATATTTTATAAGTCCTTTCTTACCGGGTCTAACAATATTTATATTTTTACTCTCATCCATTAATGAAAGTAAATCTTTATCTCCAGATATAACTGTGATATCTCTACTAAACTTTTTTACTATAAAGGCAATTATGTCATCTGCTTCATAAGTTAATTTATCAATTTGAACTATTCCACAATGCGTTAGTACTTCCTTTAGTATCCTAAAAGACTCTTCAATACGCATTTTTTCAAATTCTTCATTTTCCTTTCTGGATTCTTTATATGCAGGATAATATATCTTTCTCCAATAGGGTTTTTTGTCCCAAGTAATTACAATACTAGAGCCAAACCTATTAGCATAAGAATTAAGGATAGATAAAAACCCATATAACATACCCGTAGGTGCGCCACCACTTGATTCAAATTGAATAAAAGTATGGTATGCTCTATAAGCAAGATTAGAACCGTCAATAACTGTTATCATTGCTGCGCCTTTATAATTTTCAAGTAGCGTTTTCCATCAAGCATAGTATCTTCAATTAGGTTTTTCATGGTTAATTCTTCAATAACTTTTCTCAATCTTGTTCTTGGAGATTGACCATATTTACTATATTCAAACTTGACATCTACAGTATCATATAGCTCTTTATAAAAGATACCATTCTTACTTTCAAATATAGTTTTTACTATAAATGATTTTTTTGATTCTGTTGGATTCTCTTTATTTCTTTGAATTGAATATTTTACATTCTTCATTAGTTGAAATTCATTTACCATATTCATGTATTTTGAATATACTAAATCTAAGAAAGGTTCCCCATCTTCAATATGATCAGGCATTTCTAAATCAAATTCCTCTTTTACTAAAGCAAGTCTCTGAGAAAAAGGTAAATCATAGTTTAGAACACATCTTCTAAAATCCTCTTTCCCAATTATTTTTACTGAATTATTATCAGTAGACATAATAAATCCTTTTTATTTATTTACAAATATAATATATCATTGATTTTTATTTCCTTGTTCCATTAATTTTTTATGATATTGAAACTTATAGTCTCTTAAAAGATTTCTAGCCTCAATCCAAGTTGGATCCTTACTATCAACTAATTCTTTAATCTTTTGACTAACAAGTTCTACTAACCATTTGGTTATTGGGGGTTTTCTATCAACTTTTTCTGTTCTATATGTGAGCATTAAATATAAAGCAAAAGTTTGAAATGCTTCTACATTCATTTTGGGTATATTAACTTTAAGTTGATGATATCTTTCATTCTTCTTTCTGTTGGTTCTTAAGCCAATTCCACTAATAAAAAATGATTCTATACCTTTCTTTTCAAGTAAAAATTTATCAATGTCTTGTTCAAATTCATTCTTAGTATTAATTTTTCTTTTATTCTCCATCTATAATTCTCCATTAAAAAACTTATTTATATAATCAATAAAGTCTTCCTCAGTTTCAACAATTTTAATTATTGATGCTTTAGTCTTTTTATAAATATCTAGTCTTTCCTCAGAATGTTTTCTTAAATGTCCTACTTTTGTAATCCATTTATATTCTTCTTTTTGAATCTTATTAACTCCATCATCATCATAAGTGTCAATAAGCAATACTTTACCTTTAGTCTTAGTAACTCTTGCTCCTCTTCCTTTTTCTTGTACAACTAACCTCTCTGATTTTTTAGCAGAACCTCTTACAATAGCATCAACACTTGGGATATTGAGACCTTCTTTTCCCACAGTTAATACTATATTATTGATTTCCTTATTTTCTAGCTGAGTATATATTCTTTTTCTTTCTTTTAATTTAGTATCACCCGTTACTTCAATAATCTCATCGCTTATCTGCCTTAATAAATCTAACTGGAATTTTTTACTATCAATCATTAACAAGCTTGTTCCATCATGTTGATTAATAGTCTGAATAGCTTTTAAAAGCATATAATTTCTATTTTCATTTAAATAAATATTATTCTTTGTGGCTTCTTTCTCATCTTCATAGAAAGGAACTTTATGCTTATAGATTAATATATAAGGTTTTGCCAATCTACCAATTGATATTAAATAATCTTCATCAATTTGTATTAGCTTTTTACCACAGACAGCTTGAATGAATAATTCACTTTCTTCTGGAGTTGCTGAAAAACCAAATCTATTCTCAGCAGGACAAGCCATTGCAATTTTATAGTAACCAGTGTATCCTTGAGGAATTCTTCTAATAATCCTTCCACCTTTCTTTATAATTTTTGCTTTAGTAAAATTAGCATGATGTGCTTCATCTAACATAATTGTATTAAATTGTTCTAACCAGCCATTAGAAACTAATTCATCAAATGAAGAATCGAGTGTATCAACACTAGCAACTTTAATTCTGCTTTGAGAAGCATAAATAGATTCTTTACCAATGATAAAATCAATATCTTCATTTAATGCATTAAATATATCAAATCCTATTTGTTCAACTAAATCAATACTGGGTACTATAACAAGTGCTTTACCTTTGAAATGTCCTAGCAACGTAGCAATAATAGTAGTTTTTCCTCCTCCAGTAGCAATATGATAATAACCTCTTCTATTTTCAATCCCAATATCAATAGCTAGTTTTTGTTTATCATAAAAATCATAATCAAATTTAGCGTGTTGTTCCTCAATTATATCCTTATAATTTCTTTCATCAATTATATTTAATTCAATTGATTCTGGTACTTCTTCAACAACTTTGTTAAACAAGCCTGTAGGAAATTTTCTTAAATTCAAATTTGCTAAACATAAAGATTTATCTTGATGGATTATCTCTCCATTACCTCTGTGAAATGCAGAATACTCAAATTTACATGCTTGTTGCACATAGTTATACATCTCATATGGATTCTCTTCTTTATTAATAGAGAAATAAGTATAATTATGTTGTATTCTTAGATTCATGATAATGACTTAGTGATATAATCTATAAATTTAGAATTTATAGAAGAAGTATTAATATCAACATTATGAAACATTGCTCTTATCTTTTTCATAGGTTTTGCAATACCATTTCGTCTACTATAACCAATGATTTTTGCGATAGTTTCTCTTTTCATGTTTGGAAACATAAGTTTTAATTGAAAGATATTACCAATTTTTTGACCAGACTTCCCTCTAAAAACTCCTTGTATTTCTTTTATAAATTTTATAAGTGTACCATCTGATACATAAACCCTAATATCAAAATCCATTGGAACTTCAATCTCAATATCATAATTTTCAATTTCTAAATTTGGGTCCATATGAGAATTTATAACCATACCTGATTTTTTAAAAATTGAAATAATTTCTTTAACCACTGCTTGTTTTACAAGCATATATATCCATGCGTGTGGAGAGTTATTTTTTAATGGATTATATGTTTTTAATGCTTTTATATAACCAAAATAGGCAATAGATTCAAAATCTTCTTTTAATAATATTCCTGATTTATCCTCATAATACTTTAAATACCAAGATCTTTTTAGTTTATAAAAGTAGTAACATAATTCTTTATCAGTTACTTTACCTTCTTGATATTTTGCACAAAATTTAACTAATTCCTCATTTTCTATCATTTTGAGTCTCAATATTAGAAGATGGTTGACTTAGACCTTTTTTCTTAATACCTTGATTACTTGGATCTTTTGAAATAAATTTTCCTATGTCTTCTTGGAAAGGAATATCCATCTCAAATAATGGCCCATTATTTTGTTTTGCAATGATCCATGTAATGTTTGATTCTACTAATTTTCTATCATGAGCTTTTGGATAATGTAAAAAGAATACTGTTCTTGCAACTTCTTCATATGCTCCAGAATCTTTTAAATCAGATAGTTGTGGAATCATACTCTTTCTTTTAGTAAGATCTCTATTTAATTGTACTATAACACAAATATGTATATTTAATTCTTTTGCAATAGCAAGCATCTCAGTTAAACACTTTGTTACTTGTTGAGCTTTATTTGATGTACTATTTACAACATCTTTTATTCTATCAAATAAATCAAAGAATGCAATTTCAATACCTTTTCTCTTTAGCATTCTTAATTCACTTTTTATCTCAGCGAGAGATTTACTTATACCTTCAATTAAATGGTAATTCCAAGTAGCAATCTTTTCTCTTGCTTCCATTAATTTTATCTTTCTAAAATCTGTATCTTCCCATATGTGGCAATCTACAATAAATTGACCAGGTATCCCACTGACTAAAGATTCTAGTCTATCAGATTCAACTTCCATTGTTTGCTCAAGAGCATAGTTTACTACACCTACTCCTTGCTCACACATATTTTTAATTAGATTAGTTTTTAGGGCAGATTTACCATTTGAGGGTCTTGCAGCAATTACTGATATTTCCCCCCTTGATATTTTATAGGTTAAAATATTATCAATTTCTTCAAAGCCTGTAAGAATCCATTTTCTTTCTCTTTTTTCTTTATCCTGTTGAGCTCTAAACTCAAGATAGTTTGTACCTGAGACTACATTTGATGAATAAGTCTTTGTATCAAAAACTGAATCAATATCTCTTATAATAGTATCAAAAGAAGTATTATCATTATTAAGCCTTTTTGATACTTCTTTTAATTTTTGATCTGTAATTCTTCTGTTCTTCTTATCATGTAAAATCTCAATAATAGAATCAAACTTCTCTTCAACATAGAATTTGTCTTCAATATTGAATAGTTCTTCAAGACTCAAAGGTTTTCCCATATTCTCAAGCATTGAATTTACTGAGAATATATCAACTTCTTTTTGCTGCTCAATAACTTTTCTAATTGCTCTAAATACTACGATAAAATTTGGATTTGCAAAATCTCCATCATCTAATTCACCAATTCCTTTGAATGCAGCTTCTCGGCTATTAAGCATTAAACCAACTGCTAATTGCTCGGATAAAAAATCTTCAATCATATTGTGCCCTTGGACTTGATCAGGATGTTTAATGAGTGGTTTGAGATTAATTTCTGTAAAGATTTAGGGGCAAATTCCCAATCTTCACTTGATGGGACATTTAGTATGATTAATTTTGTCTGATTATAAATAGTCTCAATATAATTATTTAATGCTTCTTTTTGTATATTATTATATAATGAAAATTCTAAATTGTCAAGAAGCCTCATATCATATGTAGATCGACTTAATTCTCTTATGCTGTCATACTGCCAACTATTTGTTATTCTTACGCATTTAGTACGTATGAATTTACTTTCCATAAAGGTAGTAATCAAGTAATTATAGATTAAATTTCCAATAAATGTATCACCTGTAAAAGATATGATTTTTGGGTCTACATCTGGAAAACTATTAATTACTTTATTTAATGCTTCCAAGCTGGCTTCACTTAATGAAGATTCAATAAGTGATGGATCAGTTAAATTAAGGTACCTTAAATTCCAGTCTTCTTCATATTTTTTAAGACCATCTGTCATAAAAATTTAATCCCATGAGAATTAGAAGTTCTATTTGCTGCTTTAATCTGTACTAAGCCTTTAAAGAAATTTTTCTGGAGAGTAGTACAATCAATAATAACTTTCTGCCAGAAATTTGTGTGGCTTGTAAAATAATCAACTACTTTTTGATATTCTTCCAATGATACAGAAGGATTAGCTTTCACAAGAGTAAATATTTTTCTTATCTCACTATTTCTATCTTTAGTAGTGAGATATACTTCTCTTATATTTTTTTCCTTTAATTTTAAATACAAATATTCAACTACATCAATTGCCAAGATAAACTTTGGATCTTTCATCAATTCTGCTTGCTCTTTCTTTCTTTGTTTTCTACGCTCTGTTTTAGTTGTGCATTTGATTTTTGAAGTAGCAGGTATACTTAACTGTTCTAGTTTTTTAGTATATATATTCTGAGGTATATATACTTGCTCTATCAATCCTTCAATAGTAGTTAAATCATTTTCAAATATAGTAGATTGCATATCAATAATTTGATCATTTGTCCAATCTTCAACATGAAAAGATACAAATCCAGAAGGGAATAAAACACCTAATTCATTTTTATTAATATTATATTCAAAGTGTTCTGCTGCTTCAAGTTTATTTAATAGAAAAAATACTTGTTGATGGCTACCATCAAATGATTTCTTAATAACATTTAAATTAAATTGTGAGGATATATTGCTGCGACAAAGAAAGAGGTAGAATAAAAGTTTAGCCTCTGAATTACTCAGACTAGTAAATTGTTCTGGTGAAATTATATTAATCATATTGAAAATTTACTCCAAAATTGATGTGACAAAATTAAACAATCAGTTACTCCATTGGTGCGAAATTAATTGAATCCAGAAGAATATAAGATATTGTTTGAAGAATTAGTTTCACTACTAAATGATCCAGAATTTAACTTATGGTTAAAATCTCAGGAGAATGAAGATAATTTTACAGATTGTATAGAAACACTATCAAATATGATTGAAAACTATAAAAGAGATAAGGTTAATTAATGGATGAGAAAGAGATTAAAATAACGTCCAATACCCCTGTTGAGCAACTTATAGAAAAAATTGCTTTAGGCGAACTCCAATTAGAGGGTAGAGGTTATATCAATAAAAACTCCGGAGTTGTAGGATTGATGATATATGTAAAGGATTCTCCCAGTGAAATAATTGATATCTACTATGAAAATTATCTTGAATCTGATGGAAAGCTACTTAAGATTGGTGGCTAATAATCTCAATAAAATAAAGTATACTCAGAGTTGCGGAAAATTCCAATATATTTAACTAAAAAGCTATTTAACTTATTTTAGTTTTAAATTATTAACCTTATTTATATATAATATATTAGGATTTTCGAACTCGGTGTTCTTCAAATTGAGAGTTTTAAACTTTTTACAGATTGATTTTTGAACCGCCAGAAAAAGTCAAAACACACAAGTTACTTTTGACTTGTTATATGACATATTCACTAATGAAGTCAACGGTTCAACGGGTGTTTTTAAATTAAATTTGAATTAAATTATGGTAAACAAGATCTTAACATTTATATTATTAACATTCTGATATAAAATATAAAAGCAACTACGGGCGAGCGCATTGGAAAGAAGTTTATTTATTAGAATATTTTGATTATCAATTATTTCACTAATAAGATACATTTTATATTTTATCAATAAAGTATGGTTCTAAAAATTTTTCACATCAAAAAATAAAAGATGTAATATATTTGTTGTCTCAAATAATAAATTAATTTCAACCACTAAAAGGAGCCAAACAAATGGCAGAAGTAAAAACAGAATCCGTTGCAACAGAAACTGCAGTAGTAGATCCAACACAAGGTGAATTGCTTTGTGGTAAATTAGATGAAATTACTGAACAGTTGAAAACAGATATTATTCGCTTTTTTGATAAGGGTATGAAAGCTCCAGGCAAAAGAGTAAATACTGGCAGTTCTGCAATGACCAAATTCATGAAGGAACTTAGAGCTGCTTTAAGAGAGAAACGCGAAACAATTGCATCTGCACCTCAAGCTTAATATTCTTCTAAATATTCTTAGTCTAGAAATGCCAGAATTTATTTTCTGGCATTTCTGTATTAATGATGAATTATATTTGTTGAATAAAAATAAATAATTGATATGGCAAAAAAAGAAAATTTCTCTTTTAAAAAAATTAAACATATAGGTAGATGGAAATCATTTGAACCTGAGACTCATGATATTAAATTAGGTGGACTGAAGATAGGGTATATACAAGTACAAAGAACTTTTGCTAGATCTCATCCTGATGATGGTATGCATAAGATACATTTCTATGTAAAGGATGAAAATATAACTAAGAGGAATATAACTCTTAAAATATCTTTTAATAGTAGTATTGATGCTAAGAATTTCATTCTACGTAATGTAGAAAAGTTGAAAACTAAATTTGATTTTTATAAATGTCCTAAAGAGAAAATATATGAAAACTAGAAAACAAATATTTATGGAAATTGCAATAATTGTATTTATAATTATTGTTATCTTTTCTTTCTTTGGTACTACATTTCAATATAGAGAATGGTATCATAATACTTCTGCATCTATTACAAATACACATATAATTAATACGGGCAAGTTTAATGATGAATTATATCGTGTAATGGATTTTCAAACTGGAAAAATTATATATGTAATTGCTAATTCATCTAATGGATCAATATCAATAGCTGTCACAGATATGAGACAAAAATGAACCCTTTTAAACTGGATAATCCTATTTCTAGATTATTTAATCAAAGGTACCCTGATTTTTGTAAGCTTAATTTTAATTTAGGCTTATTGATTGATGATTATAAAAAGAATATATCTTATGGTCCACATAATGATAATTATATAATCAAATTAGAATGGATATCAGAGAATATTGGTGAGTATAATATTTTCTATAAAGGAGTAGAAATTTTTTCGTGGACTATCTATACTGACAATAAAACTGATGATGGTATGGGTATATGTGTGCCTAAGTTTGAATTTAATATCAATTTAGAAGGCTCCAGAGAACTATTTGAGTACATTAATAAAGATTCGGGTGAAAGAAAAATCCCAAATAAATATTATAATGTTGATATTAATAAGACAGCTTTATTTGTAGAACAAATAATTAGCTTTTTATTAAAAAAATTAGATCTTAGACTAAAGATTGAAAAAGCTCAAGAAGCTTATAATCAAAAAGAATTAGTTAAACAACATTTAAATAGATTCAACAAATCAATAGAAGTTTTATCTTCTAAAATAGGAGTCTAAATGGATTTAAAAACAATTGGATTAGTCTTTGATGATCTTTCAAAGATATCATCAACAAATGCAAAGAAAGATTTAATAAATCTTTATAAAAATGATGAAGATCTTAAATTGATTTTTCGTTTTGCATATGATCCATATATTAAGTTTTATGTAGCAAAAGTAGTATTAATTAGTGAAATTAATGCTTGTAAGTTACTGTACACTGTAGATGACTTAATGGATCAATTGCAACCACTACATGACAGAGTCATAACAGGTAATCAAGCTAGAGAACATGTGGAAAATATTTATACTGGATTACCTTTTGAGTTTAGACCATATCTTGAAAAAATCCTAAAGAAAGATCTTAAAATTGGTGTAGGAATTGGTCTTATAAATGATATTTGGCCTGATTGGATTCCTGAATTTAAATTAGGTTTATGTGAGAGGTTCAAGAAAGTAAAACCTAAATTCCCTCTTTTGATTGAACCAAAAATTGATGGGGTAAGGGCTCTCATATTCATTAATCCAGATGGAAACATTGAAATCAAAGCTAGAAGCGGAATTCCATATACAAATTTCAAAGTAATTGAACAAGAAACTAGAACTTTATGGGAATCATTTTATGACAGAGAAAAAGAGTTTTATAAAAATGGAGTTGTTTTAGATGGTGAGATTCAAGATAAAACATTTAATGGTATTATGAATAATGCAAGACGTATTCATGATGTACAATGTGATGAGGCAGTATTCAAATTATGGGACATTCTTCCTTTAGAAGAGTTTTTAGAAGAAAAATGTACCCATAAATTAAAAGATAGAAAAAATAGACTCAATGAATTCTTATTTGATGATGGAGAACCTTTAATGGCACCTCACTTAGTTACACTTCCATATGGTGAAGTTAACAGCATGGATGATGTAATTAAGTCTTTTGAATATTGGAAAGGTGAAGTTGGGGAGGAGGGAGTCATTTGTAAAGACTCAAACTCAATGTACATGTATTCAGCGGGTTCAAAGAGAGGAGGAAAACAAGCAACTTGGTGGAAGTTCAAAATTCAAGACTATGATGAAGTAATGGGCAACACAAATGAAAGTGAATATATTGTTAAGATTTTAGATGCTTATTTAGGTGAAAAAGGTACTAAAAATGAAGATAGATTAGGTGGGTTTACCTATGAAGCTGAAATACCACTAGTCGATGAAGATATTGCTATTGAAGAGAAAACAGTAAAAATATCTGGTAAGTGTGGAGGAGGGTTTGAAGATAAAGAAAGAAATGATTTTTGGAAAAGAAAAGATGAATTAATAGGTCAATTTATAGAAGTAGTTTCTCAAGAAATTACTATTAACAAACAAGGTACGCATTCATTAAGATTTCCTATTTTTAAAAGATTTAGACCAGATTGTATAAAAACTGGAAGAGGATAAAATGAAAATACTTTATATAGGTCTTGATAAGTCATTAAATACAGATAAAGAATTTCATTTCTTCGGTCAAGATATAAAGAACTATTGGTGAAATGATGATTGAAGATATTATTACATTAAACAGTTTTGCAGATGCTCAAAGATATAAATTTAGACTTAAGAAAGTTAATAGAGATGCCGGTGAATATAGATTAGTTTGTGCTAATACTGGTATACTACTCATACATGGTAATATTCTCTGGATTAAGTCTCAAATTAAAAAGATGAATCTTAATATTATAAATAAATCATATGTATATGTTGGTATTTATTTATATTGGAAATATTTAAAAAAGAAAGCTAAAAAACTTCAAGGATGATTATGGAATGGAGAGATTCAAAACTATATATATATCATCAAATTGGTCACATTATTGTGCTAGGTGTAGACCCTAATAAAAAAGCAGAAGGCAAAGCACTAAAGGTTTCAAGTTATTTGAAAGAAGTATTTGCTCAGAATCCAGGACTTAGAGCTCAATATAATGTAGATATTTTATCAGGTGATTTTCATCAATATTATAAAGAACACAACATAATCCTGTTACCTTGTAAGTCTACTCAAAGAAATAAATCTGACTTCTCTGTAATTCAAGAATCAATTTTATGGTTAAGAGCTTGGGGAGATAAGAACTTTGATGATCTAGAAGCAAGAGGTAAAAAAGTCTTTGTGCCTTTAATTGGTACTGGTAAGCAAGGAGTCAATCCAGGAGATGTACAAAGGTTTATGGAGGCAACTCTGAAAAATGCAAGGATCATTGGAGTAATCTAGCCTTCACGTATAGTTTAAAAATCCAAATAACTATATCTCACATATTAATTGAGCAAAATATAATATTTTCAAGTATCAAAGAGATATTATATTTGTAATTCAATTAAAAATATTCAATTAAGGGATTAAATGAGATTAATACCTCTAATGTTTACATTATTAATGCTTCAAGTAATTCTACCTTTATTTGCACTATTTATATTTTTTTGTTTAGGATGTTTTGTTTATTTAATTTATACCCTTTCCAGAGGAAAAATATGACTAAATTTCTTGTTTTTACTGAGGATAATATTGAGATTTCAAAAGTTAAAGATTTAGCACCATCTTATTTTATTGGTTTACCTGAGGGAAAAGAAGATTCAATTGAGAATTATCTTGTTGGTGAAACTTTTCCTTATTTTAAATTTATAAATCTTGAAAATGGCTTAGTTATAAATACTGCAGAATGCTTGAAAAAATTTAAAGAATTCCAAATTTGTTTTAGGAGTACTAGTAATGTAATCTTTGACTCAAAAAACCAAAGGCCCGATATAGACTTTTTAACATATTGGGCAATGTTTGTTGAACATAAAAAAGGTACTTTTTCATTAAATGAATTTCTTGATACTCACAGCTTGTTAAGAGATAAAGATTAATTTTGCAGAACAGAATAGAAAGAAGCTTTATATTTGTTTATCAAATTTTTATTTCAATGAGAAATAAAAAATCAATTAATAACTAAAAGGAGCCAAACAAATGGCAAAATTAGCAGGATTAAAAGCAAAAGACGCTGCAGTTGCAACGGATGCAGCAGCTGGTCAAGTTGCCTCACAAGATGCAGCAGCAGCCGCAGTAGAAACAAAACCAAAGAAAGAAAAAAAGGTTAAAGAAGACAAGCCGAAGAAAACTGAAGAAGAACTCAAGGCAATGCGACTTGCAAATCTTAAACCTCGTACAAAATCTCCGGAACAAGCAGCAGCAGACGAAGCATTGTTAAATGCATTGAAGGACGTTCTTACAAAAAATCCTGACGGTCTCGGAACTGAAGAAATTTTGAAATCAATTAGCTCAACGCCAATTGAACAATTGAAAGCAGAAAAATTTGATCGAAAAGTTCGCGGAATGTTGAGAGATCAGCTTCATTGCACAAAGACTCAGACTCAAGGTTCAAACAAAAAAGTCTACAAATTACCGGTTGCATAAATATCCCATGTCATGATTTAAGCCCATTCAAGAAATACTCATAACAGAGAAAGTATTGAATGGGCTTATGTCGTATTAGGGAACAATTAATCATTTGAGGAAGATATGGGAATAGATACAACAAATGATATTGCTGGACGTCCAAAATTTTTACAAGAATTGTTTAATAAATCTAAAAATGTTGATGGTTCAAGATATAAAGTAATTGAGGGGAAAAGATTAAATAATAAAGTATTCCAGACTTCATTGGGTTCGCAAAAGCTAGAACAAATTGATATCATATGGAAGCAAAATAATCCTCACTTAAAAAAGCTTGATGCAGCATTAAGAGAACTTGAAAAGAAATGGGAAGAAGAAACTGATCTTACAAAAAAAGAAATTTTATTCTATAAATATGAATTAGAAGTGGAATCTTTTTTTGAACCTGGAATTGAGTTGGATGAATTTGAATTAAAATCTGTTGATGACATTAAACGCCATATACTAGAATTAGAAAGGGCTTTAAAAGATCGCTGACAAGAAGCATTATATTTGTTTTGTCAATTTTATTTTATTAACAAAACAAGGTCGGGAGGCCTAATTAAAAATGGCAAAATTATCAGGTTTAAGGTTAAGCAATGGAGAAACAGTTAAACAAAAGGCTGATGCTCCAGTTGAATCTACGCAAATTGAAAAAACAGAGACTGTTGTTCCAGTTGAACAAACAAAATCAGCTGTTAAATCATTGAAACAAGTTGAAACTGCTCCTGCTGATTTAAAGACGCAGAAAGCTTCAAAAGGCGATTCAATCTTTGAAAAATTCTTTGAAATTGTTTCTGATGGAAAGCCCCACAAAATTAAAGATCTACTTGATACCTTTTCTCTTCCCCATACAAGTTCAGGTAGAGAAAAACTTCGTCAATGCAAGAGAAAAATTGAAACATCTGGTGGCTCATTTAAAGATGAGATTGTTGAAAATGCAAAAGCAATTTCTCTTATTATCCCTACAGAAGTTGTAGCAAATTAATGAAAGGGACTCAGGTCCCTTTCCTGGTTTATGAAAGATAAATTTAAGCATTCATTATCAAAGCTAGATGTAAAGAGTATTGTAACTGAATTTAATTTAGATTTAGAAGGAAGTGTACAAGTTGAGATTGATGGTAAACAAAAGGTTATATCTCTTCAAGAGAATTTAAATCTTTATAAATGTGATGTAAAAGGATATGAATTCTCAACAAGAGCAGTAAATCGTAGAAGAGCAATTCAAAATTTTAAGAAATTAACTAGGAAATCTTTTGGTAAGCAAGTTATACCAATTGAAGTTTTTATCTTCTTGGATGATAAATGGCAAATAGCAAAGTAAAAAAAGAATTTACTGGTGTTGCTCATCAAAGTAAAGAAATTGAAATGAGTGACAGTACCAAGATAAAACTTACAATAATGGAATTAAGTAATAAGTTTTATCTTGATATTAGGTTATATACTCTTTCTGAAACAGGTACTTGGCTGCCAACAAAAAAAGGGGTTTGGATATCATTAAATACAGTTGATTTTAAAGTTGAGGAGGTATTTGAATTAGGTAAAGAACTAATACAGGAATTTAGAAATGGGAGATAAACATAAATACATTTTTAAATGTAAATGTCTAGTCAAAATTAAAAAAGGTGAGCCCATCTCTTTTAAAGAAAAATCAAAATCTATTAATGTATTTAGAAATTTTGGCATACAAGATATAAATGGTTTTGCTATAAGAGACTTAGCTGAAGGTGAAATTGTTGAATTTAATCGTTATATAAATACTAAAGACTTCATAGTTAAAGGAGAAGAATATGAGGATTTACAAAAATCTTTACGAGACAGTGAAAGAAACACAAAGAAACTTATTCGAAATGGGTCAAGAGGTTAGACTTAAGTCATTTCAGAACAAAAAACTTGACACACCTGAACTTGTTGAGAAGTATACTACTAAAGAAATTCAAGGAGAAACATTCTCAATACTAGACCCATTAGCTGAAGTTAAAAAGGCTTATGCTTTTATCTATAAAGATTCAATAGAACAACCAGATAACGTTCTTGCATGGGCCAATGTTGAGTTTCTTGAAAGAGTAGATGAATCAGCTATTAGTCCCAATCCTGGTGAAGCTTGGAAATTACGTCGGTATGTTTGGGAACCAATTATGGTTAATGGTCGTTTTGAATATACTTACAATGAGCGCTTCTTCCGTAATAATCTTCTGCTTCGTATTATTAATCAACTTGTATTAGATAGGAATTCAAGACGTCAAGTATTAAATATCTATTCAAGTGATCTTGACCAAGACATGAATGAACAAACTGGACGGGTTTCTTGTTCTTTAGATTATTCTTGGTTGATTCGTGATAATAAATTGATTATGTTTTATCACATGAGGAGTTGTGATTTTTACACGCATTTTATCAATGACATGTACCTTGCTGGAAAATTAAATGATTGGGTAACTAAAAGAATTAATGATCAACTAGTTGATGGAGTGCCAATTGAACCCGGTAAACTTATTGTTCTTATTAATAGTTTACATGCTTATAGATCATATATGATAGATCGTAATATATTTTAAGTTTGACCAATTCGAATTGGTCAAAAGTGATGAACACGTAGTGTCACTCTAAACGTCTTTAAAACCGCTTACATAACGGACTCCAAGACAAACACGTGATTCTTTTTGCATTATTCATTTATGGCTGGTAGCAATACCGGCCATTATTTTTTATTATTAAAAGAGGTAATAGTGAAATCATCAATTATGTCAGGTATATTTCTCATTTCTCTTGGTGTATTTATTTTTTCAATTGGCTTACAGATAGTAATAAACTTATTTAGTTTAAAACCTGTCAGTGAATGGCCTACTGATATTATTGCTTATTCTTTTGGTTCTATGTTTATCCTCTGGGGTTTATTGTTAATCATCGATAATACCATATTAATATTTAAAGGAAAAAAATAATGGAACAGTGGAGTAGAAAAATTAATGTTTTAGATAAGGGATTTGTACGCCTTGTTGATGTAATGGGCTCTGATGACTCAATTGTTCAAGCAGCAAGAGTTTCATATGGTGCTGGTACTAAAAAAGTCTCTGAAGACAAAGGTTTAATAAAATATCTTTATAGACATGGGCACACATCACCATTTGAAATGGTTGAAATGAAATTTCATGTTAAAGTTCCTATGGATTGTTGGCGTCAATGGATTAGACATAGAACTGCAAATGTAAATGAATATTCAACCAGATATTCATTAGCAATTGATGAGAAACAAGAAACTGCACAAAATCAGTGGAGAGTACAAGCTCAAGACAATAAACAAGGTTCTGCTGGAAAACTTGAAGATATAAACCCTATATTAGCCCATAATCTTTCAAAAGATGAGAAAAATTTTCAAGCTATCGCTACAAGAATATATAATGAACGAATTGAAGCTGGAGTTGCAAAAGAACAAGCAAGAAAAGATCTTCCATTATCAACTTATACAGAAGCTTATTGGAAGATTGATTTGCATAACTTATTTAACTTTTTAAGACTTCGATTGGACTCGCATGCACAATATGAGATCCATCAGTATGCTTTGGCTATTGCAGAATTTGTTAAAGAAGAGTTCCCAATATCATGGTCTGCATTTGAAGAGTATGAGTTATATTCTTTAAAACTTTTCCAGAAAGACTATAACTTAATACAAATGATCATTGCTGAGAAATATACTCCAAAAGATATTTTTGAATTGGCCACAGAATTTGGTTGGTTGTCGTATGTTGATAATTCTTATATTAAGGTTTCAAGAGAATTAGATGAGTTTGAATCTAAGTTGAAATTACTAGGCATTTCCTCACCTTTCAGTAAATTAAATAAAAAATAGAATCACTGATGTATTATTTTTGTTTTGTACTTTTTTGATTAAATAAAGTTTGCCTCTTTTGTCTTTAATATGTCCAATTGACCCCCCACAATTGGAAGCATTTAAAACTTAAGAGGCATTTTTATTAGAAGAGATATATTTGTTTTGTCAATAAATTAATTCAAACAATAAAAGGAGCTATAATGGCTTACGAATCACCAATGCAACAATTACTCAATACTTTGAAATCAAGCAAAGGATTGAAAATCGGTTTAGGTATCTTTGGTATCTTAATCGTTCTCTGGATGGTTATTACAATCATACCAGAAGGTTCTCGAGGTTTGCGTTTTAACATGGGTAAACTTGAACAAAGTACACTTAATCCTGGCGTTCAATTTACTATGCCATTCTTTCAATCGGTTGAAGTTTTGTCTGTGCGGCCTGAAGAAATAGAAGTTGATGTTCTTGTAGGTCCGGAAGGCGCTATTACAAAAGATAACCAAACAGTCGGTGCGAGTACTAAACTATTTATATCTAACAATGAATACAAACTGCATTATCTGTGGCAAAAAGTGGGCGTTGACAAGATGAAGAGCATTGTTTATCGAACTCTTCAATCCGCATTTAAGCAAGTTATTGGTAAATATACTATATTTGATGTCGCAGCTAATCAGCAAATGATTGCTGGTCAAGTCGAAGCTCTTATAAAGCAGGAATTAAAAATCTATCCTGTCTTGGTAGATAATTTCAAAATCATTAACTACGACTGGTCAGAACAATTTGAGAAGCAAATTGAACGAACTATGGCTGAAGCTCAACAAGTGAAAGTAAAACAACAAGAATTATTGATTGCAGAACAAGAAGCTCAAAAGCAAGTAAAACAGGCAGAGGCTCAAAAGACAGCGAAAGTATTAATTGCGGAAGGAAATCTCGCTGCGGCAGAAATCAATGCTAAGGCTAAGTTCAAAGAAGGAGAAGGCCTACAAAAGTACTACATATTGACTGCTTCATTTATGCAATATGAATTGGAAAAAATCCGGCTACAAAATAAATATGAAGAAATTAAAAGATGGGATGGAAGATATGTCCCAGCAAATCATTATGGGCCAATACCCGTACAAACAGGCTCATTGTTAGGTCCTAATCAATAAAATAGGCTAGCAATCAAAGGAATTAAAAACGTACTTTGATTACGGAGATGTTGTAATAATGGTAATTATCGTATCAGAAATGATATGGGATTTAGGTTCGAGTCCTAACGCCTCCGCAAATAAAAAGGATTTACATGGCTAATAAAATACAGATTGTAACTAATGAAAAATTAATCAATGCAAAGGTTCTAATTTCAATAGGTTTTGGTAGTGATAACAAAACTTTAGAGATTGTTTATAGGAAATCTATTAATTCATGTTATGTGTATAGAGAATGCTTTAATTTAAAAAGTACTAATAAACACAAACAGACATATTGTGATTCTTTCATTATGAAAAAAGAAAAATAATCTTGAGGTCTAAAATGGCTGATGCTCTAATAGTTTTAAAATTAAGACAGAATGCTTACGAGCAAGTAATGACTTATCCTCAATATAAAGGACATTTTGATAATTATGTTTTAATCCAAGTGAAAAAAAGAATAAAAACCAAAATGGGCAATATATTACCTAAAGGTAGTATAACAATTTGTAATCCTGTCATTATTGATGATAGATTTAGTAATAAATCTGTTCTTGTTTGGTCTTTTACCCATAAAATAGATATTACAGTTCAATGCAAAGATATAGCATTTATTTGAGGTTTTAAATGACACAACTTATATATAGCAGTAGTGAAATAGAGAGAATAACTCTCAAAGGAGGAAAGTCTATATCATTATTAAATGTGTCAAGACTTTTAAAAGCTATTGAAGAGGGAAAAGATCTACAATCAAAAGCAGGTAAATTTAGCAAAGAGAGATGGGCAGATAGAATTTCAGTGTCACTATTTGATATTATTTCATATCCTGAAAATTTTAGAGTTAAACCTGATGAGTCATAATAAAATTGCTATAATCGGAGTTGATTTTGGTGAAATAGAAGCTCAATTAATATCTCATATGGTGTCAATTAATAGTAAATTAAGAAACATTGAATTGTTCGAGATAATAATTAAGACACCTGAAAGACTAGTACCTGAGATTTTCAAGCTTAGTAATGCACTATTTGAAATCCCAAAAGAAGTTTTTATTGAGAAAAGGAAAAGAAAACATTGGGTAAAATCAAAGTTTTATCATGAAAGGAATAGATTTTAAACTCCTTGAAAAACAGGGTAAATAAATAACTAAAATAGAGGTACTAAATGGAAAGGTTATACTTGACAGATAGGTTGAAACAACCTATAACAAGAACCGACATTGAACAAGCTGTATTAAACTTCCCATTCTTTGTTGAACGCTGTAAAGAATTTGAAGCTGAGCTTCAAAGAGCAAAAGGAAATTACTCTGAAATAATAGCTTTAAATTATATTCAGGTCTTTCAGAAAATGTTTCTAAAAGAATTTATTAAGTCTAAAATCAGTTGGTATTTACCACCTCTTAACAGTTTTGGACGTTACTGGGTTAAAACACAATTAATCTATTTTTATCATTTGATGCTTTCAGATCTTCTAAGAAGATTAAAAATGCTAAACAAAGAACATGCAAAGATTTTATGGAATTTTTCAGTAGACTCAGATGTATTGACGGGCCTTAGTTTTTGGGGCTGTGACTCAGTATATTCAATCAATGAAACTATTACTGAAATCTCTTTGGCTTTATTAAATACAATTATTGCAGATGTTTATGCAGTAAGCTCTTTATCTTTTCCTACTCATGAGACATTTCAAATTATTCTTGATGGGGAGGTCGATGAAGTTGAAGTAGGGGAAAATGCAAGTGAACTTGAGACTGTTCTTAAAGATAAAAGACTTGAAGAGTTTTACATATTAAAATACAGTACTACTCTTATTTAAGAAGGTTTTTTGAGAAAGCACTCTTTTCCTTCTTAATCCAAAGGCTTCGCCATATTAAATTTATGAGGTTTAATATGAGTGAAGCCTTATATTTGTTTTTATCAATTAAAAACAATTAAAAAGGGTATAAAGATGAAAAAAGAAACAATCAAATGCTTTGAAGTTGAATTAACAAGCGCAAGTCCAATTTTGTATAATAAGCCTATTATCTCCAAAAAAGAAGCTGGAGATGCTCATGAAAAATTTGAAGACAAGACTTGGAAAGAAAGACTTCATTTTGATCCAACAACTAAAGAAGTTTACATTCCTGGTAGAGCACTTAGTAACACTTTAGTTGAATGTGCAAGATTTTTATCAGAATCAGTTCCTGGTAAAGGCAAAGCAACTTACACAAAACATTTTGAAGCTGGCATATCAATTCCTGAAAATATCCAATTGGGTATTGATGAAAGTGCAGTAAGTTATCTACCAATGTTTGTACCTTCTGATGGTAAAAAGGGCGGAAGTTCAAGGGTATGGAAGAAATTTCCAGTTATTACAGAATGGACTGGAAAAGCAAGAATCATAATTATTGATCCTATTTTGATTGATAGGTCTGAAAAGGTTATTGAATATCTTGATAAAGCCGGTAAATTTGTAGGATTGTTGGCTATGCGTCCAAGAAAAGGTGGAGAATATGGACGTTTTCTTGTTAAATCATATAAAGAAGTTGAGTTATGATATGGAAACACAAGAAATTAGACATTTTCCACATAAATCAGTATTTACTGCTCAGTTGATTACATTATTGTCTTCAAAACAAGTAGGAGACATTATTTCAGATGCAGAGATGATGATCTTAATCAACAAAGATACTAGACCTAGCAGAAGTGGATATCAATTCTTATTGTCTGCTATTTCTTATGTACTTAGAAACAATGGACTAGTATGGAAACGATTATATAAGCAAGATTGTATTAAGTGCTTAAATCCTTCAGAGATATCAGATTTAACAGATGGAGAACGCAGGAGGATATCTAAGACTGCATCTAGGTCAATAAGAAAGTTAACATCAGTAAATGTTGATTCCCTCCCAGCTGAGCAACGTCAAACTTATATTTCTAAGATTGCTCAATTTGGAATGTTAAAACAATTCTCAAGCGTTAAAACATTGAACGCACTTAAATCACCAGAGAAGTCAAATAAACTTTTATTTACTCCTGACATTGATTTTTACAAGAAAACTTTTTCTAATAAAATTGCAACATCTTAATTATTCAATTAAGCTCGGTTTCATTTTATTTTACTATATTTAGTTGCTGTGGATTTGATTGTATTTCATTAAGTTAAGTTTGAGGCCTCTACTAGATTAGAGGCCTCAAATTTGATTATTAAATTTGAATATATCTAGATTGATTCAGTTAAATTGTATTAGATTGAATTGCATTAACTTCTATTGAATTGAATTTCACTTTATTCAGGTTAGTTCAGTTTCAGTTTATTAGATTCAATTATATTAAGTTTGAGGCCTCTAGTCTAATAGAGGCCTCAAATTTGATTTTTAAGTCTTTTACTTTATATTCGATTGAATTAAGTTACAGTATATTCAGTTCTGTTAAATTGAATTAAGTTAAGTTTATTATTTTAAAAGCCTTATATTTGTTTTTACCAATTAAAATAAAATTTGAAGAGGATATAATGTTGGATCCTAAGCTTTCTGAGTTAAATGAATGTATTATATTTACTCTTGAGAGATTAAGAGGTATACACTCTCTTAGATGCGTCTATTTATCTAAAAACATTAATTTTGATGAAACTTTTCGTGAGTTTAAAGCTTTTCATGATATTGAAATTGCTGAAGAAATTGATGATGATATGTTAGCTCAGATTTCAATAAATTCAGTACCATTAGTCTTAATTTCCATCTATGATTTACTAGAAGATATGATTAGAGAATATATTGAAATGGGAGACGATTCAGAATCTTTAGCTGCGTTGACTGATCACATTGTTATTAATTATGAAGAATTCTTAAAGGAGCATTTAAAGTGAGTACAAAAATAAAATTACCTTTGGTTTATGATAATGAAAAATGTAATCAATTTGTTAAAAGAATGGTTAAGGCTAATATTCCGGTTAGAGACTATCATGGAAGATTCTCTTGGACAGGTCCAGCAGTCTGCACAAACAGAAGAAAAGAAATTTACGCAGATGATATTAAAAAAGCTGCAAAAATGAAACTTCAAAGAGATGAGATGGGTTTAGAGATCATCTATTATCCAATTGATAGAGGTAGACTCCTTGAAGATAATATAGAAGAATTTTATTCTGAAGATAATAAAAACTAAACAAAAGGCTAATCATGAAAGCTGCTCTTAAGATAATTGTTAAAAAATCCTCAAAGAATAATCAATGGTATTTTTCTATTGTTTCAAGAAATGGAAAAATTATGGCTCAAAGTGAAGGCTATAAAAAAGAATCAAATGTTTTAAAATCTATTCAAAGTCTTAAAAATAATCTTTTCCTTTCAGACACTATTGTTATCAGACCTTTGAGAAAGTAAGATAAGTTTTAGCAGCTGTAGTATTAATTTTGTTTTATCAATTTTTAAAAGAGATAAAATTATGTGCAAAAAGACACTAATAATTGCATTAATGTTGTTTTTTACTTCAATTGTAATTAAGAGCCAGCCTTGGATTAGTCAAGCTATGGGCACTTTTAACTTAAAACAGTTAGTAGTATCATCTCAAACACATGGAAATGGATCAGGTCAATTCTTTTTGGGTATAGGTTCATATCAATCTCAATCAGGTCAAGAAATGATATATTCTTGTTATGTTGAAAGGTATGGAATTATATATCCATTAAATATTCCTGCAAGATTTGTTACCATAATAGAGTCTAATGAGCATTTGCATTTGTATGTTTTCTTAAACACTAAATCAATGAATATGGCTTTATCTTCTGGCAATGTTCAAATTACTGATATTAATAATTTTGTATCACAGTATTTTTCTTCTGACTCATACGCTAAGTCATTATGTAATGCTGAATTTAGATTCTATATACCAAAGAATTCAATTATTAATACCATTGATTTGAATTTAAAGACAAGGTAGTATTAATTTTGTTTTATCAATTAAAAAAAAGGTATTATATGCTAGAGCTCAATAAAAAACTTTCATGGTTTGAGTGGTCTTTAGTCGTCTTAATAGTATTCTTAGTATTTGCCGGAAGTTTTTATATAAAAAGTCTAAAGGACGAGAGGGATCAATTACTTATTTCATTCAAACAAGATCTATTTCGTTCTGATCTTCAATTTGTAAAAGAAGACATTGAGATGTATGGGTATATTTCAAAAAGAGTCAATAAAGATTTTATTGGTTCAATCGAGAAGGCTTCAAAAGAATATTCAATTCCGGTTGGAATGCTTCATTCAATATTTAGGGTTGAGTCAGATTATAGATGGATGATTAATCACCCAAAGATATTTGTAAAAGGTAAAGAAACAAATGCAATTGGTCTAGGTGGGGTGGTTTGGGAATACTGGAGTGATAAATTAATAAATAAAAAAATTGCTGAAAACAGAAATGATCTTTATATACCAGAAGTTAATATTGAAGCTGCGGCTTATATTTTAAGATATATTATTAATGAAGAAATTCATAAACCAGGGGCTGATTTATTAGGCAGAATTATTACGCGTTATTATGGAGCTTATTCTGAACTATACAAAGATAAAACAATTAAAATTACCAGTGAGCTTTGGATGAAAAAAATGATCAGAGATATTAAATTAATTGGTTTTGTGAAAATTAAGTAGGTTATTATGAACTTTGAAGAAAAAGCTTATTCAACTCTGAAGACTTGTACTCATTATTGCGTTGTGCATAAAGGCATTTTTAGAAAAAGAAAGATTATATTTGCTTTTAAGAAAAATATTGGTACAAATGCTTGTTTACGGCTCGAGTCTTCAAAAAAAGGATTAAAGGTTATAAACGCTTATCAATATATTGCAGATGATGGGTTTTCAGTTATAATGGATGAACACACAACAGTAAATGTTTCTAAAGAGGTTTTTGATAAGCTTGAAGAATGCATAATTGAAAATTTAAATGAATGGAAATAAAATAAGGATAATAGATATGATCTCACCAATGTTATTTGCTCCAATCTTTTTCAGAAGAGGTAGAAGAGGTGGAATAGGAGGTCCTTCATCTAAACCTGTTGAAGACACAAGAACTCAATGGCAAAAGTATTTAGATGAACCAATTTGGAGACCCTCAATATTCTTTTTCTCTTTTGCTCTAGCTTCTTTTATTTTCCTTTTGGTCTTTGAGGCTGCTATACGTTGTCTTGCAGTAATTGGAATAGAAACAATTGAAATCACAAATCAGTGGTCAATAATTATATTAACTGGAGATTATTTTATAAAGTTTTGTGCTTTATATTCTCTATTATATCTATTGTTCTTGATAATAGGTCTAATCTTATTACCTTTTGCCATACGCAGAAAAGATAAAGCAATTAAAGCAGGAGATGAAGAATAAGTTTAAGCCGGAGATTTTAACACTAAACAATCGGGTAAAGCGTTAATTTGTGTATTGTGAGGGTCACAATAAACACTCCGGCTTTATTTTTTAAAGGATTTTTAAAATGAATGGTTTAGAAGCATTATTGATATTAATGGGGTTGTTTGCATTTTTTATTTATATTTCAATTTCATCAAATTGGTACCATGAAATAATTCAACTGCGAAAAAAAGAACAAAGATGGATGGATATATATGTACCAAGTCTAGATGAAATCATTCAACATGAAAGAAGTTCAAAATTTATCAATGGTTTAATTTTTTTAATAGGCAGAACTAATAGACTATTTATTGCAATTAAAAATATTAAACACTTTAGGTTTAATTTAGATATTGCCAAAGCTTATCGAGAGTTATCAATCAATAAAAATATTATTCAATAAAATCACGAGAGTACTATAATGGAAGTAACAATTAAAAACATGCCGGTTCTGGAAGTTGAAGTAAAGATTAACAAGAAACAATTCTTTTTTAATCTTGAAAGAGATGGGAATAATTTTGGTGTTATTAAAGTTATTAATATCATTTCAAGTGAAAACAATACTAAAAATGTATTTATAGAAATGGCAGTAGCTCCTGAAATTGCTGCAATTTGGAACATGACTCCTGAAAATTCTCAAGCTATTATTCAAAAGAATTATCCAGAGCTCCATCCTTTAACTGAAGAAGTAATAAAATTCTTACTTAAGCATAAGAAATTGGATGTGCATTCGGACTTTATTGATTCTTTTAATAATGATTTTGAACCTAATAATGAAATCTTAAAAGGTCTAACCTTTGTAGCTTCTCAGCCAAAAATTGTATCTATCGATAAAAGGAACCGTAATATTAACTGAGGTTAAATGGACCAGAACGAGTTATTAAAGTTTAAGCTAAGAGAAAGTGTTGAGACTATTAATAAGTGTCATACACTGCTTGACAAAATTAATATGCCAAGAACTTCAAGGGATAATAAAATGTTTTCTCTAGAAGAAAGAATTTCAATATTAGTTGATATAAAGAATGATCAAATCAAATACTCAATTTTCAGCAAATTTTTACATAAATTGAGAACGAAGCTTTATATTTGAATTATTGATTTAAAACAATTTGATTTTTGTATTGCCTAGCCTTTGCAATATGACTCACTCACCAATAGGGGTAGGATGAATTTCCGCCCCCTATAAAGGCATTAAATTTGAGGAAAATATGGCAGAATTAACTCAACAACAAATTGATAGTATAGCTGAAACTATAAAAGCTATGGATCAGTATACCCTTTGTAGGAATTGGAGGTTTGCTCCTTCTGGTACTTTAATGTTTAGGAAAGATTTAATTACTAGTGAAGGTAAAAGTTTGGGAGATTTATTTTCAGACACTCTGAAAGAAAAAGGTGGATTTACTTCAGAAATTTCAAAAGAATTGGGGTGGTGAATTGACTAAAGAACAATATGATATTTATATTGAGAATAGAAATCATAATCCTCATAAAATTGATTACCTCTACAGATGTTTATATACTGGTGCAGGAGAAGAGTATCAATTAGAAGGACAATTTAACTGTTCTATTAAGGAATTGAAAGAGCTTTATCCAGGTGTTCATCATACTCAAATAACATTACTTAAAGCGCTTTTTATTTCTCTAGATGAAGGGCTTAATAATCAACCTATTCAGGATCAATTGCTCGAAGAATTTAAACTTTATGTATCAAATAAAGATTTATTTGATACTGATATCAGTAAATGGCTGCTTCTTATTGAAACAGATAGTTATGAAGAATTAATGGAAGGATGATATGGCAAAAAACCCTATTAATCATATGAAATCTGCAAATACTTCGATTTATGAAAGTTCAAATTTTATGTCCCAGAGACTTTTTATAAAGTCTTTGAGAAAGTTTATTGAAGAAAATTATAATTTGACTCAGTCTCATGCTTTCATGCAAATGCTTTTGTTATTGAGAGATTATTACTATCACAGAGTAGTTAAAGAGGCTTATGAGAAAGCAAACCTTGTTTTCTTTGAAAGAGTTTTAAAAGGTGATATCCCAGTAGGTCCATTATCACTAGTAGATAAAAATATGCCAACCCTTAATGAGCTCCCATATTTAATTGAAGATATATTGGAAAGGGAAAATTCTAGGTATTATGAGGCTGTTTTATCTGGTCGTCCTCTAATACAGGACCATCAAATCAAAGGATATACTTGGTTATATAATGAGATGACTTCATTTATAAAATTTAGGAAAGATATTAAATGAGAAAAAGAAAGCCTTTAGGTATTTATGGAATGTGTATAGGTAAGAATACTTGTATAGGTACAAAACCAAAAAAGGTCATTGTTGTTTATTGGAGAGAAAATAAACAAAAGAAGACTAAGAAGTTTTATTACCATGTTTATGCTAAACCTTTAGGTACTTATGTAAGATCAGATATTTATTCTGTATCAAAAAAAGCATTGAGGTTCAGAAACTCACTTAGTTATTATAAACTTAAATTCTCTCATATTACTCAAAAACAACTTTTTACTGCTATTGATTCTCTTAATTGGAGGTTTGACATATAATGATAAATACTATATCACTTTGTGATGGAAAGTATACTTTTAAACATGATGATGAGATTGGTTCTTTTATTTGTTTAAGATATGGTGGTAATTGGAGAAATTTTACTGGAGATGGTGCAGTTCTTTCACTATTTCAATATATTCAAGATCTTGAACTTGAATTAAAAAAATCAAAGAATCAACTTGAAATGATGAAAGAAGATTATCATGCTCAATTAAGTCAAAATGCTTTAATTCAGAGTCAAAATGCTTTTAATCAAGACCCTAAGTTTCAAGAATTAGGTGAGTTTGAACTAGATGATATGCTACCTATTGAAAATCCATATTATATTGTAGTTAATAAACATAATAGAGTAATTGCCTATGGTAATCATGACGAACAAGCTGTTAAAACTTGGGCAGATGAGTGGGCAATTGAGAGTGATATGATATTAGATGTAGATTACGAAATAATATTAATTGATTTACTTAAACCAACTCAGAAAGAACAGTATTATGCTGTTATTAACAAAGTTAATAAAGTAATTGCTTATGGTCATCATAATAAAGAAATAGTAAAAGATTGGGCTTCACAATTTGCTGAAGGTCAATTCAGTTATGAAATAAAAAGATTATTCTCAAGGAAAATAGGTTTATGAAAGAATATTTATTTATTGTAGGGTATTCTTGTGATCCCAAAAAGTATATAACGAGAGTATATGCTGATTCTTATGAACTAGCAGTGGATTTTTTCATGGAAGTTAATGGTCTTGATAAACAAAAATATCGAGGGGTTGTATCAACTGTAATTGAATTAACAAGTATGTCATATAAAAGAACTAAGTAGTATTAAATTTGTATTGTAATTAAAATTGAGGTTTAAAATGGCAAAAACTGTATTAGCAATAGTGCTCAATAAAAAAGATTCATCTCAAACCCTTTTATCTGTTTTATCTGAAGGTATTAATGATAATTTTAATACTTCAGATCTTGAAGAAAGAAGAGTTAAAAATAAATCTATTTATGATGAATTTCAAGCTATTAATGACCCATTCATTATTTCAAAATTTAAAAATACACGTGGATTTTTAGATGCTAGAATGAAATGGGAAGTGGATCGTTGTTTTACAAATGAGATAACTTCTGAGTTGTCAGAAGAGATGCATATTAATAATGAAGAAGCTCAACTGTTAATGGAAGAACTTACTTATATTATTGTTAATGCTGCTGCAAGATTAAAGATGTCAAGATATTCTCTAATTGAAGCAATTAAGACCAATTGCTCGGATAATTTTTAATGTATCTATACAATAAATTGAAGGCATTTTATTATGCAAATTCCAAATAGTATATTAATAGAGCAATATCATAAACTTTATAAATGTTTGAAAAAGATTAAATCTATTCATGCTCTATCTGTTAAAAACTTCATTGATTATTATTCAATAAATAGAAGGATATATTATATCCCCAATCATGATGAATACTTAATGGCTTTATTGAAAACTTTGAAAAGGTCTAAGCTTCTAAAGAAGGGTAAATTGAGGGTTATAGAGTTTAAGTTATTAGATGTTCCACCTCATCATTGTGGAGATATTACTTTATGTCTTAGTGACTATGGAGCAATGAATTCAATTGTTGAGTTTTTTAAGTATGATAAATTTGAGTACAAGAAACAAATAATTAAAAAGAAACTTACTAAATTATATCCTGATTTAAATCATTGTATTTGGGCAGTTATTATGTTTATAGTTGATAGATCATTGGAAGATTCTTTACAGAGTAAAAAAAGATGAAAGCTATAATAAGTATTTTAATTTGGGTCTGCATAGTAATATTGATATTAAGACTTTGGAGAAAATAATAATCTATTGTAGAAATAATATTAATCAATACTTAAGAGGGCTTATGTTCATTTATTATATTTTTTCATTTGATTATATTAATAATATTGAAAAATCAATTGAAGTTATTAAAATTAAAGCTAAGTCTAAAATGAAAGTTGAAGAATATATAGATTCTAGCTTAGCTACTAATACAAGTACTGATATAATCTTAAATGGTGAACAATTTAAAATACTTGAAAGTAAAGTAAAGATATCAAAAAAGTTAAAAACAATTGATATTTCTGATTCAGATGAGTTTTAAATGGATAATTGTATAGATATACAGGAACAATTTGAACAAGAAGAAACTAATCAAAAACTTCTTGAATTATTAAAGAAATTACCAGAAAGAGAACGTACGCTACTAATCCTCAAATATAGAGATGGTTTATCAATAAAAGAAATTAGTAGAATTCTTGATGTGAAACCTATGTCTCTTTATATTATGCATCAAAAAATCTTCACTAAGCTAAAAACTGCACTTGAATAGTCAGATGTATTATATTTGTTTTGTCAATCAAAATAATTTGAAAGGAAACAAATATGTCCAAAGAATTAATAATTCCTAAATCACTTTCACATTTCAAAGATGGTTTACATTATTTAGCATTTGATACATTGAATGCTCAAGCGCCAAAAGAAAACAGAGATCATTTGAAGCTTAATGGGTATAATACTGTTGAAGAATTGATTAATGGAGATTTTGATTTACAAATTTATCATGCTGAAAACTTGATTATGCATATTGATCTTGAACAAAAAGGAATTTTCTTTACTGAGGCTTCACTTGAGCAATGTTTAAAGATAGCAAATCTCGGTGAAGATAAAATTATGGAATTATATTCAAAGCATGATATATCTCATGATGGTGGAGATGATTTTGATTATGGTCAAAGTTTTCCTGGGATGCTTTTTGATATTATGGATGCTTGTGTAAAAGATGAAACAACTGAAACTGCGGTGTATCTTCAATGACAAAATATAATTTTGAGCATTATACTGATATGGATAATTTTTCAAAGGAAACAAATATGCTTAAGTCTTTAATTATCCCAAAACATTTTTCTTACTTTAAAAAGGACCTACATTTTTTAGCGTTCAATACTCTTGAAGCAAAATTTCATGAAATGATGAAGACTCTAGATTTAAGGCATGAACATTGGGGTTTAATCGAAGAAAAGATTAATAGAGATTTTGATTTGAAAATTTACCATGCTGAATCATTAATTATGCATATTGATACTATTCAAAAAGGTATCTTCTTTACAGAAACTTCACTTGAAAAATGCATTGAAATAGCTAATAAAGATGAACATGATATTATATCTCTTTATGCATCTCATGGATTTTCCTATAATGGTGAAGACGATTTTTATGATGTTCAAGGTTTTCCTGGATGGGTTCTTAATATTATGAAAGCTTGTGTTGATGATAAA
Organism: Candidatus Nanoarchaeia archaeon; assembly: GCA_035291345.1. Classification (GTDB taxonomy): domain Archaea; phylum Nanobdellota; class Nanobdellia; order Pacearchaeales; family GW2011-AR1; genus JACPLR01. Next base: position 22,981 of record DATDSF010000038.1, on the reverse strand, counting down.
TCTATTGAAACTTTAGTACATTTCTAATGAGTAAATATAGTTTTGAACATAAAACTGATATGGATAATTTTTCAAAGAAAGATTTTACATTGGCTATTGAGGTAGTCGAAGGTTTAATAAGTAGGACTACTAATCCACTTGAGTTAAGGAAATGGAAAACTCGATTAGATGATCTTAAAAGAAGGATGAAAAAATTAAAATGAGAAAAGGTTATAATAAAATTACTAGTAATAGAATTTATATTACTTATTCTGACAGTAATGGAAAACTTCATCTTCAGGGTAAAAGACAAATTGATAAGTACAAAGACCATCCGTTAATTAAAGTGGCAGTAAAAGAAAAGTCAAAAATTGCTATGGTTAAGTTTATCAGAGGTAATTACAAAGAATATATTAGCCTTAGAACTGCTCTTGATATAGTGAATGCTATTATGATAGGCTCTCATAAAGATTTCTTAACCACAATGGAGGTTCTTGATACAGAATTTACTTATTGTGGTCCTATAGAAAGTTCTTTTTCAAAATTTAAGAAATTTAACCTTGCAGAAGTTTTACTATTAGAAGAAGAACTAAAACTAATTGAAACATCAAAACTCAAAACAATGAGGACGTCATTAAAAGAATTGGTTTTTGCAGAAATGTATAGCTTTTTTAAGAATCAACCCCCATCAATATTAATACAAAACTTTCAAGCATTTTCAAAAGAAATAATAAGAAGAACATGAAAACTATAAAACTTAAAAAACTTGTCGAAAGAGAAACTAAAGATTATGGCAATCTTTTAGAAGAAGCTCTTTGTGGAAATTGTGATGGAGTATTATTAGGATATGATGAAGAGATCTGTCCAAGTTGTGGTTGTTTAGTAGATTGGAATATCAAAGCAGAAATTATCAAAGCTGAGGAATAGATGGCTTTTAGTAAAGATAGAGAAAGACAGAGGGATCAGGCAATTATAAACAATTATAAATCCATTGTATTTGGGCAGGTCAAATCTATACAGATTACTTTTATCTGTCCTTGTTGTCATCAATATGAAAAGTTGGGTTTCTCAGAGGGTTTATTTTTATTGGATTTCAAAGAGCATCAATATAAGCATAAAGCTTGTGGTAATGTTTTTCCATTAAAGATTCAAATGCCAAAATGACAGAGATATTATACTTGTATTGTCAATTAAAAAGAGGTAATATATATGATGAAGATTAAAGTAGCAGACTATTTTGCAACTTCAGGGTCTGATCAAATGTCAATTTCATTACCAAATAATCTATTAATTGGTAACAGATTATACTTAATGAAAGGCTCAGAAGTTTATTTTAAAGTCTCTTGGGGAAGGTTAATCTTGAAAATTGAATTTTTTCTTGAGCATACTAAAGATCAAGGCTATTATTTATTACATAATGCTTCTGATCATAAATATATCCTTCCAAGAAATTTACCATTCTTTAATAAATATTTTTCTTGCATTGAGTATTTTGATGTAGTAGATGCTAATCCAAATATTAACTCAATAACAATATCTTCTAGATTTATATTTAAATTATTGTTTCTTCAAAGATATAGCTCTTTTAATGATGTTAAAATTTTCTTAAGAAGATTAGTATTTAAAGGGAAAAAAGAAAATAAAAATGAAAATGAAAATATACCTGTTGAGGCTGCAAATGTGGCAGATCAATCAATAACTCAAGAGAATTATAATCCAGAGCTTTTTGCGCTTCAATCAAAGAAACATGCAGAAGCTCTTAAAAAACTAGAATCAAAAATTAAAGTAATTGATGTTAACAAGTTAAGTAAACATGACCGTTACTGTGGTTTATATAGCTCAAGGAATCATATCCCAAGAATCAGATTCAGTTCCTATTTTAGAAGTCTTTTGAATTGTAAATTGTCTGCTATTAATGATGTTGATGATACTGATTCAAGAATTACATACATCATTGAGAATGTGGTTGAAGATGATAATTTATTAAAGTTTTGTATTATGATAGAAAAATCATTAACAGGTAAAAAGATATCTTGTGTTGGTGATAGAGCTTATCTTGAAAGAGCGCACAGACTGCAAGGAGCCCCGTCTGAATTTACAATAGCTAAGAATGTATTTGAGCCAATATATAAATTGGTTGGTACAGCAAAACCTACTAATATTAGCTTTGATGAAACATATAAGACTTTAGCTATTTGTTTTGAGTTAGACAAGACTTCAAAAACACCATATAAGTTTGATAAATAACAGGAGACATACTTTTGAATACTTTTAATTTTAAAGCATCAATGATTATAGTTTTCTTAATAATCACTATTATATGGATGGTGGTGTTTATGATTAAGAAAGAACATCAGTATAAAAGAAAGATTATTGTTGAGAAAGTACTGTCAACTAGCTTAAATAAATATTCAATAAATTATTATATTCAATCAGTCGGATGGATAACTGAATTCTCAGATATAGTATCAAAAGGGAATATAGTAAAAGTTGAATATGATGAAGTATACGTAAGAATTCCTTTGTGGTATTTCCCTTTTTCTTATGGTAATAATTCTTTTACTTATATTCACTCAAAAGGTATAAGTATTGAACCTATAATAAATTAATTTTAAATCTTGTTAATAAACTAAAAGGTATATAAATGAAATTTTACAGAATGCTTTTAATAACTTGGTTGTTACTAACATTTATAGGTTGTGCTCCCAAACAAAAAATTATTACTGGGTATGAAACTAAAATAATTTTTGTTCAAGAAAATAATTATGAATCTAATAAAAGATTTAATGAGTTAACTACTGCTGGGTGGGAAATTAAATCAAGCCGAAGAGCATGGACTGGTTCAAGACGCGATATGAAATGGGGTACAGAGTATTCTATGCAAAAAGCTATTTATTCAGAATGATGTATTATATTTGTTTTGTCAATCAAAAACAAATTGAAAAAGGTTTGATATGGATAGTAAGTTAAATTTTATTGAAGCATCTAATCCATTTGAAAAGACCTTTGTTCTAAAAAACCATCATCATATAATATCTAAGCAAAAAACTATTACTGCTAAAAAGACTCTTGGTAGAAATGACTTTTGTTTTTGTGGTAGTGGAAAGAAATATAAATTTTGTTGTATTGATAAAAGAGGAATCATATGAAACTCAATAAAGCTCAAATATCTGCAATTGCGTCAAAGATTAAAAATGCTAGAATATTACAGATTGTAAAAGAAAAGAAACGATTAGAAAAAGATGCATCAGTCAATTTATCCTTGGGTAACTGTTTAGCTATCATTAAGAGAGCAGAAGATTTATTGAATAAACTACCTTTTAAAGCAGATGTCTATATATCTTCTTATTCTGTAACAACTCAAGAATCTGCAGTTAAAGATAAATTAATTGATGCAAGAATTGAAGCTTTGAAAATTAATACTAATCATGAAAGTATAATGGAAGAGATTCAATTGGCTTTGATCGATTCAAAAGATCTTGAAACACTGTTAAGTAAATTTGATATTAAATTATAAATGGAATCATTTCAATATATTCCAGAATATATTTTTTCAAAAGAGATTCCAATGTGGGTTGATTCTTTGGTATTGGAGTTTAGAAAGAGAAATGGTATTAGAAAATCAAATAACTCTTTTGTTTACAGAGATGAATTACAGTTTGTACATAGAAATATGCCAAAGGTACTAGATTATTCAAAAGGGAATAAATAACAATGAAGCATTTGCAAAAACACTTGTTAATTATAATCGAAAAAGTAACACCAGAATTAAGAATACTTATTACCAATTCAAAATTTGGTAGAAAGTTTAATGCTTTTTTTCTGAATGATGAAGACTCACAAGATTTTCATTTTATAATACCTTCAGACTTAATTATACATAATATTGATGAAGATTTAAGAAATGAATTTGGTGTTTTGGAATTCCAAGTTTGTGCACTTCTTCCTGATAAGATATATACTTCAATAGATAGTTCCAAAATACCAAATGCAAGATTTCTTGAAGATGCTGCAGAACACCTTGAGACACAGGCTCAGGTCTTCATTCAGAGGAGAAATAAGTCTCCTGAGCAATTCTTATCCAAGATGCTTGATAGAATACTTTTGTTTGCAATTGATCATATAAAGCCAGAATCAATTGAAGTACCCGTAAAATCATCTGTTACAATACATCAGTTTCCAAAGAGTACATCATAATTTCAAATATAGGATAAATATGTTAAATGAGCTTATCTTATTAATTGTTTCATATGTGGTTCAATTGTTTGTTCTCATAATACTTGTAATAGATGGATATCCATATATTGAAACTAAGAAACAATTTCACATTTTAATGATACCTTTTATTTTATGGTTTTTCTTGCTCTATAGAATGTGTATTAATCTAATTGATACTTTTAATGATATTAAAGAATATTTTAAGGATTTAGATTGATGGGATATGGTCAAAAAAACATTGATGCACTTCAAGAAATTATTAAACGTTATGAGTCTATAACGGATGATATGATAAAAAAAGTATATGTTGAGTATAAAGAACGTCACCAATTATCCTTAATTACTGAAAAAGAAATATGGGAAAGAATGCCATATCTTGTTAAAAAAGAATATATTTTGGATGGACATGAATGTTTATTATGTAAATCATTATATAAAGAGTCTGTTACTGATAAAAATTGTAAGTTTTGTATTTTATATGATAGACAAGAGTATAAATTTTGTACTTTTCATATTACTTATATATCTTTTGATTCAAATTGCACAAATCATTTAATGGTTTATGAAATGATTAAAGCAAGGATTAATTATTTGAAAAAAGTATTAAAAGAAAAGGCTGGAATTGAATTATGATATACTCTAAAGAGCATATTGATGCTTTGAAAGAAGTCATTAAACGTTATGAGTCTATAACGGATATTGATATATTAAGAATACATTCTAAGCATAAAGCTACTTATCATCCTTATACTTGGGAAAAGATGCCTTATTTAATTAGAAAAGAATTAGTATTTGAAGATGGAGAATGTTTATTGTGTAAGTCCCTTAATAAAAATACTATTATTGATAAAGAATGTATGAAATGTATTTTATTTGTTGATGAACATCCTTGTGTTAAGAGCTCTACCTACTTATTAATGGGAGAACACTGTCTTTCTATAATTCATCTTGTCAAACTTATTAATGCAAGAATTAAATATTTGAAAAGAATATTAAGTGAAAAAACAGGTGTTGAGCTATGACATATTCTAAAGAACATATTGATACTTTAAAAGAGGTTATTCGACGATATAGAAGTATTACTGAGAAACAAGTTTATAAAGAATTAGAAGACTTTTCTGCAGGAAAAGTGCCCAAGAAATTAAAAAATAAATATGTTCTAAACGTATTTGGTACTTGTTTATTATGTGAGCAAGTTTATTTTCCATATCATTTTTTTGGTATGTCAGATAATTGTAATAAATGTATTTTAGGTCAAGATGATCATTTTAAGAGATGTAAATCTCATCCTAGTTACATACTTTATGATTATGAGGATTTACCTCCCTCACCTAAAGCTATATTAAAATTGTTAAATGATAGAGCTGATTATCTTCAGTCTATTTTGAATAAATATTCAATGGAATTATTAGATGAGCTTAAGAAAGATTAAAACAGCCAGTAAGACTTTGAAGAAACAGCAGATTATTTCAAAAGCAACAACTTCAAAATTACAAGAAGCAGTTCCTGAATTATTGGATATATTACGCAGTGGAGACTATTCTCATAACAGGTCTCTTCAAACTATTGAAATAACAATCTCAGTAACTTATGACACTAAGTAATATTAGAACAAAAATCATTTCTGAAAATATTAATATTGTTTTGAGACATGAGAAAGAATTAACTGATTGGGAATTAGGTTTCATAAAGAGTACGCATAAATATTATACTCAAAAAGGAGATCTTTCACCAAGACATTTTAATACACTGAAGAATGTCGCAGATAAATATAGAAATAAATAAATTGAGGTACAAAATGAAAGCAGTAATAAAAATATCTGAAGATGAATTAATGAGTCGCTCTGATTGTGTTAAAGAGACCAGAGAAAATATTGATAAAATAGATGAGATCTTAGCTCATAAAGGCCCTATTCGAATTGATGGCTTCAAAATTAGATTGGCAAACGACCAGGATATTGATGATCAAACTACGATAACATTATCAGACGCTTTCATTGAAGACATTCTTTCAAAAACTGTTCTTGTAGATAGCCTTCTCAAATTGAAGAAACAATATCAAGAGGTTATTGTTGGAGAGCTCACTTTTCCAATACTAGATAATAGTTTGATGAAAAATCTTTTGAATATTCGGTCTTATATAATTGAATACAATAACTTGGAGTCAGAATACAAAGTTATTGACCGAATATATCTACCATCTGCTTTGCAAGGAATTCAAGAATTGATTGATAAGCTTGAGGTTAAAGATGAAAACTTATAATGAAATTGCTATTTTTGAGAGTATTGATAATACTAAAAGGATTGAAACAGAAGCCAATTTGTTTATGGAACATTTGAGAAAGACTAAGAATGATTTAACAATTAAAGTTCTATTATCAACCTCACAATCACATTCTCTTTATGGTGGTGCACCAATCACAACAACTATTTGTATACATTATTCATATAAGGAAGACGTAAATGGGACAAATTAAATTGACTTTGCAAGAATTTCAAAAAAAGATTAAGATTATATCACAGCTTCAAAACAAGATAGATGAAATTGATGCATTGTTGTTGAAAGATTCTGATTCAATTGAAGTTACTAATCTTTCATTGAGAAAAAGTTTGTTACCACATGAACCAAGATACATAATAACAATTTCTGAAGATCTTTTACCTGACCTTGAATTAGAATCTGCTATTATTTCCAAATTGAAAAATTTGAGAAAGAATTATATTAAATTTATTGAAGATGAATTACCTTTTAAAAATGGAGATGAATTGTGAAGTATTACGTGATGTCTATAGAAGAGTTTAAACAAAGGTTAAGTGACATCAATGCACTTGAAGTATAAATTAATGAAAATGAGAAGCTCGAGATTCAAAAAGGTAATGGAAATTAATAAAAAGGATAAATGATGACATTAATAGATATTATTTTGTTTGTTATGACTTGGTCAATACTTTGTTCAATTTTCGCTGTAATTATCTATAAAATTGGCATAAAAACCAAAAAACAGATAGTGCCTACATCAAAATCATCTTCACTGAGAGCTCATCAATCCAGAATCATATCCTCCAAGAATGCCCCGTTGGTCACAGATCTTCTCACTAAACATTTGAACGATATTCAGAAAGATCACCAAAATGACAATCTGACTTTCACAACGCAGTATTCCACAGACCTGACATCTTGGTCGGTTCTGATCATCTGGTCTTGGGATGGTCCCACAGATACCATTTGACTCTCTTTTCAAAATATTGACTCCATATCCCATTCTCCACACACAGATAGTCCAATTCAATAAATTTTCCAAAATATCCAAAATACAATCATCTCCACATCTGGACACTTCACAGCCTCCGTCCGTCCTCTCACCCGCCACCTATCAAATTTATATTATAGTACTCATTACTTTGGGGGTGTACGTTAAAAGTTTGGTGCCCTTATAAGTTGTATTCTTTATATAATAAATACTATTCATTATAAGACTTAAACTAAAAACAATAGCATTCCAAATACATACATTAACATAAATATATAAGGAAAATATGCTAAGAGTAATGTATTGAATGGATAAAATAAAATATCTTTTCAAAGAAAACTCTATCTTTTAACATACAATAGGAATAATAGTAGGATAATGAATGTAATGGAAAAGAAAAGGAAAAATGTAAATTTAACCGGCTGGGACGGATAAAATGGCTATAAGCTTAACCAGTTTTAAATGGCTAACCGGCTATGTTACTATGTATTAATATTCAATAAAAGCGACCTGTCAGTTCCGTGCAGCCGCCATTAGGCTGGAATAGATGTTCCAGCAACTTGAAACATCTTGTAATTGATAGATGGAACAAAATGTTCCACTGTTCCAGTAACTTGAAACGATGTTCCAGCTTCAAGCCGGTTAGCCAATGAGCCCCTAGTTTGTTTTTCTTTTCAATATAAGTAACTTTATCTATCCAAAATGGCTCCCGTAGATTATTCAAGGATATCCAACGAACAGCTCTCAATAACCACACCAGATAGCAAATGTGCCCCTATTGCAAATTCCAATTGTATCCTTGGCATACTTTGGAGTCGTCGGGCTTTCTTTTGTAGTCGTTGGCAAACCTTGGTAAAAAGATACCATTGTTGCCAATATACAATACTTAGCCCAGATCTCCATCTTTGACCGGCTAATAGGCACAAACTATGGGATATAATACATAAGTTGAGGAAAGAAGCCCAGAATATAAGATATGATAGCTGCGACTTACTTCGTCCACTGGACTCGCTGATTAATGATATAGGATTAGATAGCTGTATTATATTTGTTTTGTCAATTAAATAATAAAATTGAGGTACCAGATGCCATTTACAATTAATGCAGAAAAACATCTTTACTCCGATGCTATTGAAGAATATTATCATACTATAAAACCTAATATTAAAGCAAAATTTACTCATTATGATTTATCACAGCTAACGGATGATCCAGGTAATACAACTCTACATATGGTATCTATTAATGCTGGTTATGATAATCTAATGTCCAAACAAGAAGTTGAAGGATTGAAAGAGTATTTTAACATCACATTTGATGATGAAACAATGGTTTGGATCTCTCAAAATAATGAAGATATTTTTATTATAAGCTCCATACAGTAACATTTTATTGCGCGCTATCATCTGGGCAAAGATGTCAGCTATCTCACCCATATGGATGATACACTAATGTCCCAGAAAGTTATATAACTTTCAGACGTCTGGACAAGCAGGCATAACTGATAATTATAATAATCTTTTTGGGGCAGAGGTGTGCTCTTAGATTGCTCTGTTATATATGTTAATAAAGTTAAAAAATGGTTGATAATATTGATAAAAGTATTTATTTTTGAATTGTCAATTAAAATAAAAAATAATTCAAAAGGAGGCAACGTAATGCAACAATATTTTGATACAATCAATTTGAAGCAGGTAAGAATAAAAGTACATCATAATACAAAATGCTTTTGTTCTACCCTTCCTAAACAAAAAACATACTTAACTGAAGCGGAAGAAGCTCAAAAAATTAAAGATGCTCAAAGAACAAAATTATTGAATATGTATAAAGAATCAAATAGGGTAAAGCCTTTTGTTCTTGAATTGAATCAAGCTATTGCAGCCAAAAACAATCCTCTCCTTGTTGAGTTAATAACCAAATATGGTATGGAATTTGGCTTCTTTAATAAAAAAATTGAATCACTAATTGCTCAAAAACCAATCCTCATTTCAAAAATTGTTATAAATCATTATTTAAAAACTCTTGATGATACAAGTCAAACAATCCGTTCTTCAAAATTCATCCCATTGAAGCTTAAATATACAATATCAAAGAAGGATAAAGAAAGGCATAATAGGGTTGAAGAAGAAATTAAAAAATTGAATCCAAATTATGAAATGAACCTTTATATTATTGAAGACTAATTAACTAATAAGCTATAAGGAGGCAAAAAATGGAAGTTTACCAAGATACACTGCGGATTAAAACAATTAAAAATGTTCCTCCAACTCAAGCGGAAGTAATACAAAAAGCACAAATAAAGATAGATGAATATTATTCTGAAAACGTTATTAATGGCATTAGAACTTCAATTGATGAAAAAAAGATACTCAAAGAAGAACAAGAATATAGAAGATCTGATTGGGGTAAAATCAGGAATAAAAGACTGGCACAGTTTGATGCATTTATTGATGGGATAGAAGATCCGGAATTAGCAGATTATCTTATTATCTGTAGTACAAGATTGTTTGGGAAGCCTGAACCCGAAGAGTTGAGGTTAATTCGGGAATACAAAAAGAAGTTTGGTAATGTTAAAAAGATTTATTCACATATAAATGAGGAGGATTGAAAATGAAACAAGATGTAATTGCAAAAGTATATGTTAATGCTGACGGAGTTGATCTTGGTACTACATTTATTAAAGCTCATTATACTAATCCAGACTTTGGTATAAGACCTGAGTGGGAAGAATACAAAGATGGAGAACAACGTAGGATAGATGCTATTAATGCAATATCAAAACATATTGGCTCTATGGTCATATTATTTACTTGGGTTGAGCTACACGGTGCTTATTCAATCTCGGCTACATTCCATTTTAAAGAAGCTTTTGTCTCTCACGGGCTTTTGATTAAAGAAGAATATGCAGAAGATCAGAAGATTTGGGATGCTTTCATAAAGGCTTTATTGAATGATGAGCAATGGAATGATGTATTTGCGGAAGCGGGTGTTGATAGAACAATATTATTTTATTGTGAATCATATTAGATAGCTAAGAACTTGTAGATATAAGAAAGCTTATTAATAAGAAGTAAGCCTCTATGTTTCAAAGATAAGAGGGCTCTGAAGTAGGAAGCCGGCAGGATAATATAAGATGGTAGGACGAAGTCCGATGGGTTCGCTGATGATATTATCTAAAATTAGAGATGTTTTTATGTTTGGTAATTAAATTATAAAAAGTTAAATAAATGTTGACAAAAGAAAATTTAGATATTAATTTTGAAATATCAATTTTATAAAATAATATTAATTGAGGAGAAGTTCAGATGATTAATTTAAATTTATTGTCTCATTTTGTTCTAGGCTATATAATTGAATCTTTTTTATCATCAAGAGAGAAATCATATTATGCTTCAACTTCAGAGAGAGAAGACTATTTGAATGGTTTTCAAAATAAGTTACTTGAAGAAGTAAAGATTAGAGGATTTGACTCTTTTGATTCATTTATTAAATTTGTTAATCTTGAGTTGAAAAGAGTATATAAATAAACGGATGTATTATATTTGTTTTGTCAATCAAAAATAATATTTAAGGAAATTAAAATGGCTACTAGAACTACACTTCAAAATAACATTAACAAATTAAAAATGATCGTTATATCAGAAACAGGATCGCCGAACAAAAAGGGCTTTAAGAGAACAAAACCTCTTTATAAAATGAATTTTGTTCAAGCTCTTCACCGGATTGGTTTTAATAACTACGCGTTGGCTAAAGCTGCTGGTATGAGTATTGCAGACTTTAAAGCTATCACCGGTATATCAATTCAAGAAGCAAAAGAAAACAAATCGTTGCAATTAAAAAGATCGAAACTGAACATGGCTTTATCTACATTGGCTAATAGAGTTATTCGTCATAATGGAAAAGCCGGATATGTTCTCGGATATTAATTAGTAGCCTCCTTAACTATTTATGATTGACTTGATCCCGGATCATATTAACCATCCGGGATTTTTTATGCGCGCAAATGGACAGAGATAAGCCTGCGAACACCATGGAAGTGGGTAGTTATAATATAAGGATAAGATATGGCTTTTACGATTTTACCTATTACACAACTCACCCAATACTTCTCACAAAATTTTTACATTTCACCTTATATAACCAAATATAATACTTATCTATTCACCACCCACTTTACACTTGTCAATACACAATTCCCTACATTGTAATGTATATAATATACAAAGCAATTGAAACAACATGAACAACAAACTATATTAAGACCTTAATATCGGATTAGCCATATAGGATAATAAGATACTAATGTCCGATTTCCACGGGATTCGCTATAAGTATAAAGTATTTAAATCTAAAGCAATTTCACGGGAGTCGCAAACTACATTAAGACCTTAATATCTTTTTTAGGTACATCGAAAAGCGGATTGTTAGTCCGCTTTTCTTTTTATTACTTAGCTTCGGTTTTAACTTCGGTTTTAACTTCGGTTTTAGCTTCGGTTTTGGCTTTGGTTTCGGCTTTGGTTTCAATTTTACTTTGAACAGTTTCAACTTTTGAAAATCGTTTTTTCAATCCGGTTAAGCTGAAAAGTAAAACGTTTCCTTTTTCAACGAATGAAACTGCGCAAATATCACCATCAATAGAAACAAACTTCTTTGAGTTAGCAATTTCTTGAATAGCTTCAAAGTTTAAACCGCCATCTTTTACCACTTGATTTTGAGAGATACCCAAATTTTTACTTTTTTGGCAATAGTGCCTAAAACTTGAAAAAGGCTCAATTTTTGATGAATGGTTTTTTAAACCAATTCCTGAGTAACTGCCTAAGTAAATGTTTCCAGCTTGCAGGTGAGTTTTTAAATTCTTACTCTCATCAGTTGAAAAGGGGACTTCAAGGGCTTTTTGAGCTTCTGAAGATTGGGAAGTCCGTGAGTTAATGTTTACGGAATCACTGAATTTTTGCTCTGACATAATATTACTCCTATTTGATTTGGTTTTTATTTTAGCTTAATTACCTTAATTAAGCTGTTTAAAAATAATTTCTTTTTTTACTAAAGTCAAGTTATTTTTTTATAAAGTTGCTTTTTATAAAGTTATATCTTAAGTCTAAAACTTATAAATTTGTTGTTTAATGTCATTTTTTAAGTCATGTTTCAAACCATTATATTTAACCTCAGTTTGAAAAATTGGACTTGGTTTTTTTTGTTCATTTAAAGCTATGGAATGCCTTACCATATTAGCCGATACATAACTTTTCTTTTTATTAATTTGATTTGCCATGCTATTACCCTTAAAATATAAAATTAAATGATTCATTATTTAAATACCATGCCCACCCCAATAACCAAAAAATACCGCTTAATATTGCTAAAAATAAACCTACTCCATTTTCTTGCTTATCTTCAACTATTTTCATTTTAACCTCTTAATATGTGATTGTTTAAGTCTTGATTATTATTTCTTTTATTTCCTGATGTTAATTTTGCTGTTGCAACCTCATCAATTAGAACCCTAAAAACTTGATTTTGATGAATTAAAGTTGCTTCTGTTTTATTAAGATTTAAAACTATAGTCCAACCCTTGTATCTCCCATAGGTTACTTTAGATTCAAAGTATCTTATTTTGTTTCCAATTGCAGTAACTATTCTAAATTCTTTTTTTATTGTTTCCATGTTTATATCTCAATTAATTACTAAATGAAACTTAATGAATGTATAAACAAAAATCAATACTTTGTAAAAATAAATAATATATATTTTGTGAACTATCAAGACTCAAACTATTACAACTCAAAAAAAGTTTCAAAGATATATGACGGGCGTCGCCTTGTCTATACACCATAACCTTGAAAATAAGCATTTCTACTGTGGACATGTTTCCGTCTTTGTCACTTGACAACTATAATACAACTCAATTGACAACTTTTTTTATCAATGAGAAGCCCGTATCCGGAATAGCCGGTTAGCCACTAAAGCTGATTAGCCACTAAAGCTGATTAGCCAATATCCAATCATCCAATCATCCAATTATTCCACCTATTAACAACTCGCAACGATTTCAAAGTCTAGTCATCTTCCAAAAAATTTCTTAAAAAATTTTTGAACTTACCCGACTCATCCGTCTTTCACATGCCTAAAAAATCTTCACTCAACTTGCAAGCGGCTTCCAATTTGAAATTATACTGAGATATTGAATATCCTTTAATTTTGGATTTTCATAAAACTAATCCAGTGTAAGCAGGACTATATAATTGATAAAATATACGCTAACAAATATCTCCATATTCCCAAATTATAATAAAATTGTATCGCTGTGCTTTGATTGAGTTCTTAGCATATATAGATGGGATAGGCTAAATAAAGCCATTTTAATTTTCCGTAAAAACATAAGTGATCTATCCTAGATGGCAAAACAACAGATAAGACTCGGATCTCTCTCAGAACAATCAAAGACCAAAGATGACCCTGGACAATTTATAAAGACTGTTAGCAGGCAGATTAGTGGCATACGGAAACTTAAAAAACTCCAAGGATATCGGGTTGAAGAAGATACAGCTGAGAGCACTCATTGGTTGATATCGCCAGAAGGAGTTAAACTAAGAAAAATCTGTGGCCATAGAACAACATATGGTCCATGCCTTTTGACTGCAGGATGGGGATCAGATCACAAAGGATTCGGAAAATGTTCGAATCACGGTCGACGGTCATTGTATAATATTCAGCTTTCAACGGCACACAGGCTCCCAGCACGGATGTCAGAATTATTGGAACATGCAGAGGAGCTGGAGGAGAAAGATCTCATGTCTGTTGACACAGAGATCAAAATGCTATATGCTTTGCAAAACTATATTATGACAATGGGTGAAGAAATGACTCTCGACCAAATTGAGACTGTCAGAGGTATCACACTTGATTTGGTGAAAGCCAAGGGTCTGAAAAACAAAATACAGCGAGAATTGCGTCTCGATGCAACCTCCGTCAGAGAATTTGTCCAACAGATATTTGAGATCATTGCTGGAAGAATTCGCGGCCCAGAGGCTAAGAACCTCATGAACGATATTCTGAATCAAGTCATCATTCCGTTTAGAAATAAAGATAGAATACATTCTGGAGAAATAGATCCAGACCAAATGAAAAATTCATTTTTGAAAAAAGTTGAAGCTGCTATTCCTGTGGAGTAATCATGGCTGGAGTTGTGAATTCTGAAACATATTATCTTGGTGCAATCAAAGCTAAAAGGCCGAAAGGTTTTCTGGGGAAATGGTATTTCATTGACCTGAGATTATGCTCTGATAAAGAAGCCATATTAAATAGATTAAAAACTTTCTCAGACTTTGAGTATGACAAGAAATTGTATACTCTGAAAGAAGAAGATGCTGAGAAAGTATGAAGACCTATGTTGATGTTGCGGCTTGGTTAGCCGGTCCTGGTTATAAACCAGTGTATATTCAATGTTGGATTATGCACAAATATAGTGACAGAGTCTATGCCAGAATAAAAGGTTTTACTCTACCAGGCTGGATACCAAAAACATATATCATAACTGAGAAAAGCTCTTAAAACTCTTGGAGACTATAAATGGCAAGAATTATTATTGAACAAGATGACAAAACTGTTATAACTTTGGAAGGATATGAAGCTAGTAAATGGATGTCAAATAATTTGTTAATGGCAAGTAATGCACAAAAACATGGATGCAATCCTTTCGAAAATGACCCAATAAAATGGAATACTTATCTTCCTACAAATCCTGAAAATAGTTATATCAGAAATAGGATAAATGAGATTTTTGAATGAAACTAGAATGGACAAATCAGAAACCAGATCACTGGAGGATAAAATTAGATTATGATGAAACTTAAGAAAGATGATTTAATATTAGTTGATTGGGTAGATTCAAGTGGTCAACCGGGTTGGTTGAGTAAACAAGATTGTCATATTGATATATCACAGTGTCAATCGGTAGGTTTTCTAATTGAATATACTAAAGAAGGTATTTGTTTAGCAGAAAGTCGTTGTACTACAATAGACCATAGGCCTTATAGTGGATTAACATCTATACCAAAACAAGCAATTATAAAAATAAAGAAGCTAAAGTAATGGCAAAAAAAGATGAATCACAAGATTATTTATATAAGTTCGCACAAGACTATATAGATGATTATAATAAAAAGACCACTGGAGCTGTTTTTGAGTGGAATCAACGTATTGCTAATGAGTTTGCACAGATCCCTATTGAAACTTTGATAAAAGATCCATACTTTTTAGGTTTTGGAGATAAAGTTTATGATGGTGTTTTACAAGATATAGTAGATTTGTTTGAAGAGAGAAAGAAAAGACAGGTAAACTTAGTTATTTTCATGGAAGGAATCGGCTCTGGTAAGACAACTAAGTCTTCTATTATTACTTGGCTTCAATGGTTTGAATTGTCCTTGATTGATAACCCACAAGATTACTTTGATTTAGCTCCAAGCTCAGTTATAGCATTGATTAATATGAACCGCACAGAGAAACAAGCTAAAAAGGTAACATTCACTGAAGTCTTTAATCGCTTCCAGTGTGGATTTAATAAAGACTATTTTCCTATTGATTCAAGATTTACAACTGAGATCCGGATCTCAAGAAACAATACTACAATTTTCCCTGGTACAAGCTCTGCTCTTTCAGCATTGGGCTATAACTTATATGGGAGTATTATCGATGAAGCTGCTTTTTTGGAAGTTACTGAGGATTCTAATAAGACTGTTGATGGGAGTTTTGATGCTTGTGAAGAGATGTATAATGCTATTTACAACAGAATGACTTCAAGATTTATGAAACATGGTAAATTACCAGGTATGATCTGTATGATTAGTTCTCCAAACTTTCCCGATGATTTTATGCATAAACAGATGGAATTGCATGATAAAATTGTAAAGGAAGCAAAAGAAAAGGGTACTATTCCAGATTCTGGAATCTTTTACAGAAGAAGACCCATGTGGGAAGCAAAAGGGCATAAATTTTACCCTGAATTTAATGGAGGTTATGATGAAGATGGAAAACTCCATAAAAAAGATAATTTTTATATTGATACTGATAATGCAGAGATTATATCTGATCCAAAAGTCATAGAATTACTTGATGCTGCTGATGCTGCAAACTTTCCAATTGTGTCAATGGAAGCTGAATACCTTTCAAAAGTTGCTAAGTACTTAAAGGTAGGTTAATGAGTGAAGTAAGTCGATTATTGATTTTACAGAAAGACTTAATAAAACTAATAGAAGAACCCATAGAAGAGGAAGATATGCATAACATACCCACATTTAATGTTGTTGATTTAGAAACTACTAATTTGAGTCCTAATGTAGGAGGTGAAGTAGCTGAAATAGCAATTATAAAAGTTATAGGTAATCAAGTAAAAGATGTATATCATAAGTTTTATTCTATTAAAAGCATCTCAGATAAAGCTGCTGAAAGAAATGGCTTATCAGTTGATTTATTGAAAGGATTTCCATCATTTAATACCAAAGAAGTCATAAAAGAAGTGAAAGAAGTACTTGGAGAACATCCAATATATGCACACAGTGCCGCTTTTGAACATGCTTTTCTAGAATTTTATGGTGCTACTGCTCCTAATCATGTTTATATTGACACATTAAAATTATGTAGAGAATCAAGGAATAAACTAGTAAACAATCAATTATCAACTTGGACTTCTACTATGAAGATAACTCATCGGCCTCATGGAGCTTTATCAGATGCAATTGCACTAACCAATTTAATTTTACTCATGGGTTGGCAAATTAATCTACTAGATATAGTAGGGAATAAAAAATGATATATGTAACTGATATTCATGGTCTTGTTAAACCTCATGCCCATCTATTCTCTGATAAGTCTGCAGAAGAATTAGTAATATTTGCTGCAGAGATTTTAGGGTTAGAACCTGATAAAGCACACTGGGTGAATCCGGAAAGAACAACAAAAATAGTTGAGTTTCACTTTAATATTTCTGAAGCAGATAGAAATACTTGCATTTTTCGTGGAGCTAAAGCCATTAATAAAAAGGAATTAGTTAAACATGATTATTCGTGTACCAAAGTCACTACAATCTAGTGCTCAAAGGAATATTGAGAACTTCATTAGAGATATTGCAAACATTACCCAGAGAGGTATACATCCTTTTATCAGACGTAAAAGAAAAATAAAAGACTGCAAGAAACCATATCCTAATTTATTTAATCCATTTACAAAGACTTTTGACCCAGATTTTATCTGCAAAGATACATTTAGACGTTTTATGCATATAGATTTAGGTCAAAATAGAGATGCTGTTGGTATAGCCATGTGCCATGTCCCTTCCTTTGTTGATAGAGAAGTTTGGCTTGAGAATCCTAATGATAAAGATAAATTAAAGATAGAAAAAGTTAAATTACCCGTTGTGAAATGTGACTTCTGGGGTAGGATTACTGTAAGGAAAGGTGAAGATATTATATTAGGTGAAATAAGGGAGCTAATTTATGAATTAGCTCGTCGTCACTTTTATTTTGGTCTTATTTCTTTTGATAGATTTCAATCATTAGATAGTATTCAGATTTTAAGAACTTATGGTTTTAGAGCTGGTCATTTATCTATTGATAGGACAGCACACTGGTTACAACTTGATGATAATGAATTAGGTTATTCAAAGAAGTCAACTGAAGGAAACTATAATGCAGCTCAATATACCTTAAGAGAATTGATTTATGATGATAGATTACATATACCAAATTCAGAAAATGTAGGCTATGATAGAGACTACTTTGAAGATGAATTAAGCTATGCTCAAGAAGTGGGTGCTACTGGTAAAATAGATCATCCACCTGGAGGTACACTTGATGTTGAACAAGCTATATGTGGAGCAACATTCCATTGTGTAATGAATGAAAGGATGTATTATACCACTCAAGCAGAACAAGAATTTGAACAGAATCAAGACCAGTTCTATAAGAACGCTCAAGCACAATATGACAACTATCTATTATCTAATGATGGTAATGGTATCTCAACTGACCCAAGAGATATACAAGATTTAAGATCATCATCTAGATTGAATAATCCGTATCTATAGGATATAAATGAAAAATCCATTTAAGTTCAAAATTAGAATTACTACTCAAGAAACTATTGATACTCAGATTAGTAAAGCTTCTGAAGAAGCTGCATCAGCAGCTGTTAATTTGTTCTATGAGAAACATAAAGAACGAATTGAAAATGAACTTGCAGAAGCTAGAATACTTTCTTCAAATTCAGAATATTTATTTAGTGAGATTGAAAGGAGAGACAATAGTAAAAAAGAGCTTACAGCATTTGTTAAGAAACAATTAGTAAAAGATGAGAAGTTTTCAAAGAATTTTAATGATGTAAATGATATTATGTTAAGCTCTATGGATTCTGTTCCTGAGATTGATTTAACAAACTCAGAACTATGGTTGATTCAAGATGCTTGTTGGACAAAATATGCTTTAGATCCTTTGATAAATGGAATAGTAGATAATTATATTGATTATGTTATTGGTACTGGTATCACAGTTTCTACACCGGTGAAAGAAGTTAATGAAGTTATTTCAGAATTTCGTAGAATTAATTCTATGGAAATAAAAGAAAGAGAAATTGTTAAAAATGCTTTTCTTGATGGAGAGTATTTCTCATTACTTTTTAATAACGCAAAGGGGGATGTGTATTTAAGAAAAGGTCATCCAAAGACAATTGAAGCTATTGAGCCTAATCCTGGAGACATTGAAACTATTTATTCTTACAGACAAGCTTTTGCAAAATATGATTCTGAAGGAAGTTCAATGGGGTCAATGAATCCTCGGTATATAAAAGATATTAATTATGATGAAGTATTGGCTACTGGTATTTTCAGAGAAAGGTCTGTTTATGAAACAGTATTTGAAAAAAATATTGTTATTAAATTTATAAAATTAAATGATGCAGATAAGTTAAGAGGATTACCACCACTAAAAAGGATTCTTAAGCTTACTAAGATGTATGAAAACTTCATGATGGATAGGATGGTTTTAAATCATGAAAGGGCGAAAGTAGTTTGGATAAAGAAGATCCTTGGAAGACCTAATGAAGCAGGTAATGCTAATAGAGCAGTTAATTCGCCTAGAGGCGGAATGATGATGGTTGAGACTGAAGGAGTTAGTTATAGAATTGAATCTGCTAAATTAGAAGCTAGTGAAGCAAAAGAAGATGCATTAGGTCTTTTATATTATATTGGGTCTTCGGTTAGATTTCCACTTCATATTTTAAATCAAAGAACTGACCAACAAGTTTACGCAAGTATTAAGAAAGCTGATACTCCTTTTGGAAAAATGATTGATTCTGCACAATTCTTTTATTCAAGACACTTTGAAGATATGTATAGATATGTAATTAAACAAAAGATTAAAGCTGGTAAACTTCAGAAACAATATACTTATCCTGCTTATGAAGAAGATTCCATTATGCTCGCAGTTCAATACATATCAGAAGCTATATCTGAGGGTAAACTTACAAGAGAAGAAATTATTTTAGCTGCTCAAGAAAAGCTTGATGTGGGTAAAAAAATGGTTACTATTGAGACTGAAAAGATACCTATATCACAAGATTTTCCACAATATATGTTGCAAGACCCGAAAGAGATGGCAGAAGTTCTTAAAGTACATAAAGAAATTGGCATTGCATCTTTAGCTACTTTATCTGCTAAAGCTGGATATAATTGGCCAAAAGAAAAGATTAAAAAAGCAAGTGAAGGAGCTGTTGATCCTGTTATGAATAAACTTCAACAAGATTCTGATGCTCAAGAGGTAAAAAAGAATGAATCTGTAAAAGCTAAACCTGCTAATAAGAAGGAAAAATAATGTCAGTTTTATTAGAGTTTGATAGATCACTTACTGTCAATATTAGTATGAGGCAGGGTGATTATTATATTAAAGTATTTAGAGTAAACAATAATGGAGCTGCTTATACTTGGCCCAATGTTACAGAAATTATTTTTCAGGTTAGGCTTAATAAAAAATCTCCTACTAAAGTTATTGAACTTAAGAAGTCAACAGGTGAAATAGTAATAACTGAAGGTTATATGGTTATGTATTTTACTGTTAGTAAAACAGATGTACCCGCTAAAGAATATGGAAGTTCAGAATTATTAATAATCTTTGATTCAAGTAAACCAACCCTTTGGTGGGATGGAAAATGTACAATTAAACCAAGGGCTACTAAGATTGAGTGATATTACTGTAATAGAGTATAATCTTGATTTTACTACGGAAGATGATTCTGCGATTACATTAGAAGTACTAGGTGGTAATGTAACTGTTATTACTTCTGGTACTCAAATTGAAGAAGAATTAATTGGTGCTATAAATGGAATTAATAAAGTATTTACTACTACTTATAATATGATGCCAGGATCAGCAAAAGTTTTTATAAATGGAATAAAACAAACTTCAGGAACAGATTTTGTTGAATCAGCAATCAATGCGGTCACATTTTCAGATGCTCCTAATACAGTAGGTTTTGAAGACAAACTGATAATTAATTATACAAAGGAGTTATAAAATGTCAACTACAAAGATTAAATTAAGCAAACAAGTATTTGCTGATGATAATTATGACATTAATGCTAAGAAGATTACTAACTTAGCAGAACCAACATCAGCTCAAGATGCTGCTACTAAGAATTATGTAGACAGTTTATTGGGTGCAAATGATGCTATGGTTTTTAAAGGTACTATTGGTACTGGTGGCACTCATACTATTGTTGAATTCAATGCTTTAACTACTTATAATGCTGGTTGGACTTACAGAGTTATTGAAGCAGGTACAATTCGAGGTAAAGTTTGTGAAATTGGTGATTTAGTTGTTGTTATTACAGATCGTGCAGGTTCTGGAAACTTAGACGCTGATTTTACAGTTGCTCAGGCCAATACTGATGGCGCAGTAATTGGTCCAGCATCTTCAACAGATAACACTATTGCAAGATTTGATAGCACAACAGGTAAACTAATTCAAGGTTCATTGGTTACTATTGATGATAATGGTTCAGTAAATATACCAACTGGTCAAGCTTATAAAATTAATGGTAATCAGATTACACCAGATGATTTAGCAGAAGGCGCTACTTATAAAAAATATTCTGCTACAGAGCAAACTAAACTTGCTGGTATTGAAGCTGCAGCTGATGTAACTGATGCAGTAAATGTTGGGACATCAATTCATGGAGCAGCTCCAAAAGCATCTTTAGTTGATGGTGATAAATTTGCTATTATTGATAGTGAAGCTGCAAATGTCTTGAAAACTTCACTTTGGTCAGTAATTAAGGCTACACTAAAGACTTATTTTATGGGTCTTTATGTTTGTAGAGAAGTTCCAACCGGTACAAAAAATGGAAGTAATACAGATTTTACATTAGCAAATACTCCTGTATCGGGTACTGAAATGGTATTTGTCAATGGTCTTTTGATGAATGCCGGCGCTGGAAATGATTATACAATATCAACAAATACAATCACATTTTTAACAGGGTGCATACCTATTTCGACTGATACAATTCTTGTAACTTATTGGAAGTAATTCAATGGCTAAAACGCAAGTACCAGGTAGTAGAGTTCTTGATGGTAGTATAACGAATGCGGATATAGCTTCTGATGCTTCTATTGAGGTGTCAAAATTAGCATCATCCGCATCTACCCTTATTGGTACAAAAGCAACTGGTGGTACTGTTGCTTTAACTCCTGCTGAAGCTAAAACAGTTTTAGGAGTAGGTGATGGCTTATGTGGCCCAATCGGCTTATGTGGCCCAATCGGCTTATGTGGCCCAATTGGCTTATGTGGAGCTCAAGGCACGCAAGGAATTCAAGGAGTTTGTGGCCCAATCGGTTTATGTGGCCCTATCGGCTTATGTGGAGCTCAAGGCACACAAGGAATTCAAGGAGTAACAGGAAATTGTGGCCCAATCGGCTTATGTGGCCCTATCGGCTTATGTGGAGCTCAAGGCACACAAGGAATTCAAGGAGTAACAGGAAATTGTGGCCCAATCGGCTTATGTGGAGCTCAAGGCACACAAGGAATTCAAGGCATTCAAGGATTATGTGGCCCAATCGGCTTATGCGGCTTAACAGGTAATTGTGGCCCTCAAGGAATTCAAGGCATTCAAGGATTATGTGGCCCTATCGGCTTATGCGGCTTAACAGGTAATTGTGGCCCTCAAGGAATTCAAGGAGTAACAGGAAATTGTGGCCCAATCGGCTTATGTGGAGCTCAGGGCACACAAGGAATTCAAGGCATTCAAGGATTATGTGGCCCTATCGGCTTATGTGGAGCTCAGGGCACACAAGGCATTCAAGGATTATGTGGCCCTATCGGCTTATGCGGCTTAACAGGTAATTGTGGCCCTCAAGGAATTCAAGGAGTAACAGGTAATTGTGGCCCAATCGGCTTATGTGGAGCTCAAGGCACACAAGGAATTCAAGGCATTCAAGGATTATGTGGCCCAATCGGCTTATGCGGCTTAACAGGTAATTGTGGCCCTC